>DAORJC010000220.1:0-4661 GCA_035438885.1 Aquabacterium sp.
AAAGGTCTTGAGCACGCTCAGGTTGGAGTTGGCCTTGACGGCGTAGCAGATCAGGTGGGCGCGGCCGACCAGGGCGCGCTGGTACGGCGCCAGGGCCGCCAGCATGGCCTGGCGCGAGTACACATACAAAGGCGTGCCATGTGCGCGGGCCAGGTCGGCCAGCTTCACATCTTCCAGGTAGAGGTCAGGGCCGCGAAAGGCCAGAAAGGGGGATCCAGGCAAGGTCATGGTCAGGGCTCGGTGGGCAATGGGGGGCGCAAGCAAGGGGGCGGCGAGTTCGGTTCAGCGTGCCGGCGAAGGGGCAGAGGCCGCAGCAGCAGGGCTGGCCGCGCTGGGCAGGTACAGTGGGCCCGTCTGGCCACAGCCAGAAAGCCCGACTGCCAGCAGGCCGGATGCGAGCAGTGCGCAGCACCCGATCAGGCGCTTGAATACAATTTTCGGCTGTGGTTTCATGTTGTTCATTCTAAGGATTGCCCATGTCTGAGTCTTCAACGCCATCTGGCTGGCCCGATGCGGTCTATGACGCCGCCGCCCGCCAGGCCATCGCCCGTGTTGAAGCCCAGGTCGACCGCTGGCTCGATGACGACCTCATCGACATCGATGCCGCACGCACGGGTGGCATGCTCACGCTGAGCCTGCCCAATCGCACCCAACTGATCGTCAACATGCAGCCACCGCTGCATGAGTTGTGGCTGGCGGCCCGCCAGGGCGGATATCACTTTCGATTCGCGGGCGGTGACCAGTGGCTGGACACCCGCACGGGCGAGGACTTCTTCAAGGTGCTGTCGGCCTGCGCCAGCGAACAAGCCGGGCAGGCCTTGGCGTTCTGATGCTCAGGGTGGCGTGATCTCGCCGCTGGTGAACAGATCCATGATGCTGCGCTTTTCTGTCTCGTCTGCCGGGGCGGGGGGCTCGCCCGTCCCGTCGTCGTCGCCTGACAGTGCGCGCACACCCGTCCCGGCCGTGTACTCCTCGTAGTACCACTCACCGCCGACATTGACCACGCCTTCCGGTGGGCCGATCTCCTGCACGGGCACGCCCCTCAGGGCCGTCTGCATGTAGTTGATCCACACGGGCAGGGCCAGGCCACCGCCGGTTTCCTTGTCACCCAGCTTGCGCGGGGTGTCGTGCCCGATCCAGACCACCGCCACCAGGTGGGGGTTGTAGCCGGCAAACCAGGCGTCCATCGAGTCGTTGGTGGTGCCGGTCTTGCCGTACAGGTCAGGCCGCTTGAGCGTGGCCTGGGCCTTGGCCGCCGTGCCGGAACGGGTCACCTCCTGCAGCAGGTTTGACATCAGGAAGGCGTTGCGGGCGTCGATGGCGCGCATGGATTCATTGAGCACGGCCGGCCGGGCCTGGGTCAGGACGGTGCCACGCAGGTCGGTGACCTTGGTCACCAGGGTCGGGTTGACGCGGTAGCCGCCATTGGCAAACACGGCATAGGCATCGGCCATCTGCAGGGGGGTGACCGAACCGGCGCCCAGGGCCATGGTCAGGTAGGCAGGGTGCTTGTTCGCTTCAAAGCCAAAGTTGGTGATCCAGTCCTGACCATACTTGGGGCCGATCGATTTGAGGATTCGGATCGAGACCATGTTCTTGGACTTGGCCAGTCCCCGACGCAAGGTCATGGGGCCCTCGAACTTGCCATCGTAATTCTTGGGCTCCCAGGGTTGGCTGCCCGTCACGCCCGAGTCAAAGAACAAGGGGCCGTCGTTGATCATGGTCGTGGGGGTGAACCCCTTTTGCAGCGCGGCCGAGTAGATGAAGGGCTTGAAGCTGGAGCCAGGTTGACGCCAGGCCTGCGTCACGTGGTTGAACTTGTTGCGGCCAAAATCAAAGCCGCCCGCCATGGCCCGGACGGCGCCCGTGCGGGGGTCGATCGAGACCAGCGCCCCTTCGACTTCGGGCATCTGCACGATCTGCCATTTTTTATCCGGCCCGGTCTGCGTCACGCGCACCACCGCACCGCGTCGGATCTGTTGCTTGGGCTGCGCTTGTGCGGACAGTGCCGCGGTCAAACCGCGCAGGCCTTCGGGGCCGACATCGATCGAGTCACCGTTCTGCATCAGCAGCGTCACCAGCTTGGGCGAGGCGCTCAGCACCACGGCGGCATACAGGGTGTCGCTCTCGGGGTGGTCTTCCAGGGCTTCTGCCACGCGGACATCGGTCTGCCTGGGGTCAGCGGGCAGGTCGATGAAGGCCTCGGGGCCACGCCAGGCCTGACGCCGGTCGTAGTCCATCAGGCCCTTGCGAAGGGCGCGAGTGGCCGCGACCTGATCGGCCATGCGGACCGTGGTGTAGACATTCAGGCCCCGGGTGTAGGCCTCCGGGCCGTACTGCTCATACATCAGGCTGCGGGCGGCCTCGGCCACATAGTCTCCCTCGTGCAGGATCTGGACCTTGCTTCGGTAGACCAGGGGTTCGGCCTTGGCGGCCTTGTAGACCTCCTGGGTGATGAACTGGTTCTCCAGCATGCGGCCCAGGATGTGCTGCTGGCGGATGGTGGCCCGCTTGAGGTTGCGCAAGGGGTTGTAGGCCGAGGGCGCTTTGGGCAAACCGGCCAGCATGGCCGCTTCTGCCACGGTCAGGTCCTTGATGGGCTTGCCAAAGTAGGTTTCAGCCGCCGCGGCAAACCCGTAGGCCCGTTGACCCAGATAGATCTGGTTCATGTAGAGCTCCAGGATCTGGTCCTTGCTCAACAGGCTTTCAATCTTCAGGGCCAGCAGGATTTCGTAGATTTTGCGGGTGAAGGTTTTTTCAGTCGGCAAATAGAAGTTGCGCGCCACCTGCATGGTGATCGTGGAGGCGCCCTGGCTGCGTGATTCACCAAAATTGGCCAGGCCGGCACGCAAAATGCCCTTGTAGTCCACCCCGCCGTGTTTGTAGAAGCGCGAGTCCTCAATGGCCAGCACCGCGTCCTTCATGACCTTCGGAATCTGCCCAATCGGCAAAAAGTTGCGCCTTTCCTCTCCGAACTCGCCCAACAAGACGTTGTCAGATGAATACACTCGCAGGGGTACCTTGGGGCGGTAGTCCATCAAACCATGCAGTGGTGGCAGGTTTGGGTAGATCACCGCCAGGCTCAGACCGACCAACATCAGCACGGCCAGGAAACCGGCGGTGGCCAGGCCAGCCAGCCAGAGCAGGGGGATCACCAGCCACTGGGCCCACCATTCGTGTCTCCAGCGCCCCCATGAGGAGGCAGCAGAGGAAGGTTTCTGATCGGAAGGGGCGCTCATCGGAAAGCCAGGCAAGGGAAGACTGGCGATTATAGGAAATTGGTGACCCCTCCGCCCGGCCGCGTGCGTGACATGGGTGCCGCGAGCAGGTTGAAACGGCTTGTAAGTCGTCTTGATCGCGCAACGATTAGGTGAAAAGCCGGGCTACAAGACGTTTCAAAGACAAAACCTTTGCTGCTAGTATTGAAGTGATTTATTAACTTTCCAGCGCCTGCCCTGTGGGCATGGAGGACCTAGTGAGCTTTCTTGACACGTTGCTGGGCCGAAAACACCCGCCGATGATCGGGCTTGATGTGAGTTCGTCTAGCGTCAAGCTCGTCGAACTGAGTCAAAACCCGGCTGGTGAACTCACGCTTGAGCGCTTCGCTTTCGAGCCCCTTGAAAAGGGCTGGATCACCGACGGGCAGATCGAAAAATTCGACGAGGTGGCCGAGGCCGTCCGAAAAGTCGTCTCCAAAAGCGGCACCCGCACCAAACTGGCTGCCATGGCCATGCCTCAGTCGGCGGTGATCACCAAGAAGATCATGCTGCCGGCGGGCCTGCGCGAAGAAGAAATGGAAATGCAGGTCGAGGCCGAGGCCAACCAGTACATCCCTTTCTCTCTGGACGAAGTGAGCCTTGACTTCTGTGTCATCGGCCCCAGCCCCACGTCGGCCGGTGATGTCGAGGTCATGATCGCCGCCTCCCGCAAGGACCGGGTCCAGGACCGACAGGGTCTGGCCGAGTCCGCCGGGCTCAAGCCTGCGGTGCTTGACATTGAGTCCTACGCGGCGCGCCTGGCCATGGGTCGCCTGATCTCTGCCTTGCCCGGTGAGGGCAAGGATGCCCTGGTGGCGTTGTTCGAGATTGGTGCCGAGACCACGGGCCTGAAAGTCCTGCGCGACGACGAGCTGTTGTACGACCGGGATCAGGCCTTTGGTGGCGCTCAGCTCACACAGCTGATCTCTCGCCAGTACGGCTTCTCCTACGAAGAGGCCGAGACCAAGAAGCTCTCGGGCGATCTGCCGGAAGACTTCCAGTCCTCCTTGCTGGTGCCCTTTGTGGACAGTCTGTCCCAGGAAATCGGCCGGGCGCTGCAGTACTTCTTCACCAGCACGCCGCACCACAAGGTGCATTACGTGATGCTGGCGGGTGGCACCGCGTCACTGCCGGGCCTCAAGGAGCGCGTCACCGAGCTCACCGGCTTTGCGTCGATGGTGGTCAACCCCTTTGAAGGCATGAAGCTGGGCGGCGCGGTCCGCGAAAGCAAGCTGCGCCGAGAGGCGCCTTCCTATCTGACCGCTTGTGGCCTGGCCATGCGGAGGTTCGTGGCATGATTTTGATCAACCTCCTGCCCCACCGCGAAGAGAAGCGACGCCTGCGCAAGCAGGCCTTCTTCGTGGGTCTGGGGATGGCCGCGATTGCCGGCCTGGTGCTGGTGGC
>DAORJC010000221.1:0-4649 GCA_035438885.1 Aquabacterium sp.
TCGTTGGATTCTCCAGCGATGGTGCCGCCGCGTTGCGAGTCGATTTTGAGGAAGATGTCGCCTTTGGCCATGACGGCTCCGGTTCAACAAAAAAATGAGGGGCAACGCGCCACAAGCACAAGGCCCGGCCAGAACTGGTCGGGCCTTGTCTCTCGCGGAGCGATCCGAGGTGTTGCCGAGGCGATCAGGCGTCGGAGTTTTCGGCGATGTTCCAGGAGAACTCGGGCTTGCCCTTGGAGCCGCCCTTGGGGTTCTGTTCCTGGTATTCAACCTTGAACTCAGCGAAGTTCAGGGTGACGTTTTCGGTCAGGCGGTCTTCGCCACCGCTGCCACCGGTGGACAGCGAGGTCACGATGACTTCCTTCATGGTGATCTTGATGTACTCAAGGGGCTTGTCGCCGGCCTTGCGCACGATCAGCACGGCGTCATCAAAGTGGGTGCCCTTGCAGCAAGCGGACATCAGGTTCGTGGTCGACTTGTCGACGTACTTGGTGAACGAGATGTCTTGCACGTTGACCTTGCCGGCGCCGCCGCCACCGCCTTGGTGGGTGGTGCCGGACTGGCTCATGCCCCAGCTCCATGCCAGCACGTCGATTTTCCCGGCGTGGGTTTTGTCAACGGACTCACCTTCGATGGTTCCGACCTTGATGAACATGTCAACAGCCATGGTGTTGCTCCTAAAGTTGATATGGATGCACAGATCAATGAATCACCGCGCATCCGAAAAAGCGGTGACCCCCCCGGCCGAAGCCGGGGCTTGGAAAACTATCAGGCGCCCTTGGCCGAGGGCAGCTTGGAGACCAGACGCAGAGAGACGGTCAGGCCTTCGAGCTGGTAGTGAGGGCGCAGGAAGAACTTGGACGAGTAGTAGCCGGGGTTGCCTTCCACTTCTTCGACCGTCACTTCGGCGGCGGCCAGGGGCTTGCGCGCCTTGGTCAACTCCGACGAGTGCGCGGGGTCAGCGTCCACGTAGTTCATGATCCAGTCGTTGAGCCAGCGCTGCATGTCGTTGCGCTCCTTGAACGAGCCGATCTTGTCACGCACGATGCACTTGAGGTAGTGCGCGAAGCGGCAGGTGGCGAACAGGTAGGGCAGGCGAGCGGCCAGGTTGGCGTTGGCCGTGGCGTCCGGGTCGTCGTACTCGGCAGGCTTTTGCAGCGATTGCGCACCGATGAAGGCGGCAAAGTCGCTGCCCTTGCGGTGGACCAGGGGCATGAAGCCATTGCGGGCCAGTTCGGCTTCGCGGCGGTCCGAGATCGAGATTTCGGTGGGGCACTTCATGTCCACGCCGCCATCATCGGTCGGGAAGGTGTGCGTGGGCAGGTTGGCCACGGCACCGCCGGACTCGATGCCGCGGATGCGCGAGCACCAGCCAAACTCCTTGAAGGAGCGGTTGATGTTGGTGGCCATGGCGTACGCCGCATTGGCCCAGGCGTATTTGCCATGGTCGGCCGAGCCGGTGTCTTCTTCAAAGTCGAAGGCTTCGACAGGGTTGGTGCGGGCACCATAGGGCAGGCGCGACAGGAAGCGCGGCATGCACAGGCCGAGGTAGCGGGCGTCGTCCGACTCACGCAGCGAGCGCCAGGCGGCGTACTCGGGCGTGGTGAAGATCTTGGTCAGGTCGCGCGGATTGGCCAGCTCTTGCCAGCTGTCCATCTGCATCACGGTCGGCGAGGCGCCCGTGATGAAGGGCATGTGGGCTGCAGCGCAGACCTTGGCCATTTCGGCCAGCAGTTCCACGTCGGGAGGGCTCTGGTCGAAGTGGTAGTCGCCGACCATGCAGCCAAAGGGCTCGCCGCCGAACTGACCGTATTCTTCTTCGTAGACCTTCTTGAACAGGGGGCTCTGGTCCCAGGCCGTGCCTTTGTAGCGCTTGAGCGTCTTGCCCAGCTCGGCCTTGGAGATGTTCATCACGCGGATCTTGAGCTGCTCGTCAGTTTCCGTGTTGTTGACCATGTAGTGAAGGCCGCGCCAGGCGCCTTCGAGCTTCTGGAACTCTTCGTTGTGCAGGATCAGGTTGACCTGTTCCGACAGCTTCTTGTCGATCGCAGCGATCATGGATTCGATGCTCTTGATGACATCGTTTCCGATCAGCTTGGTGTTGGCCAGGGCCTGCTGAGCGAGGGTCTGAATGGCCGTCTCGACGGCGCTCTTGGCTTCGTCGGTCTTGGGCTTGAATTCCTTTTGCAGCAGCGACGCGAGGTCGTTGCCTTCAAAGGTCACGCCCTGCAGGGCTGCGCTGGCTTGGGTTTCTGCCATGGTGGTGTTCTCCGTGTGCGTTGGCGTGGGGTCGATCAGGCAGACGGGGTTTCGTCGGCAGGCTTGGCATTGCTGGACAGCGTGGCCAGCAGGGCAGGATCGGCCATCACTTTGGCCAGCAGCTCTTCGGCGCCGGTCTTGCCGTCCATGTAGGTGACCAGGTTGGACAGTTGCTGGCGGGCTTCGAGCAGCTTGTTGAGCGAGTCCACCTTCTTGGCCACGGCGCCAGGGCTGAAGTCGTCCATGTTGTCGAACGTGATGTCCACGCTCATGTTGCCTTCACCGGTCAGGGTGTTGGGCACCTGGAACGCCACGCGGGGCTTCATGGCCTTCATGCGCGAGTCGAAGTTGTCGACGTCGACTTCCAGGAACTTGCGGTCGGCCACGGGCGCCAGTGGGTCGGCAGGCTTGCCCGACAGGTCGGCCAGCACGCCCATCACGAAGGGCAGCTGGACTTTCTTTTCAGCACCGTACAACTCGACGTCGTATTCGATCTGAACGCGGGGGGCGCGGTTGCGGGCGATGAATTTTTGGCTACTCATGAAGGCCTCCGAGAATGAGCGTCAGGTTGAATGAACGAAAGAGATGTTGTCATGGAAACGTGTCAGTCTTCACCCGTGTCGATGGTGTCAGGGTCAACCCCCATGATGCGGGCGACCTCGTTGATGGCATCGGGCGCGAGTTCGCGCATGAGCTGCAGGAAGTTCTTGTTGATCAGCTTGCGTGCCCGACGCAGCAGCAGTTGCGCGGGGTTGGTGGGCTCGGTGCGCTCCAGGTAGTCGCACACCAGCTCGATGGCCTTGAGGGCGTCTTCGCGGGTGTAGAGGGCATTGGGCAGGCCGGCCTGGCGTGGCGCCGACGACACAGCACCTGAGTGGCCTGGTGCGTCGGTGTCAGTGCCCTCGCCAGGTTCGCTGCCTGGGCCGCTGGTGTCTTCGGGCATGCACTGCAGCACACCGGCCAGCATGTCGTGCAAGGGGCGGATGTCGGTGGTTCGCTCGATGCCGACCTGGTCACGCAGCAGGCTGTTCAGGCGCTTGAGCAGGCCTTGAGATTGCTCTAGCTGGGTGCGGATCTCGGGCATGGCCTTCTGGGCCGCATCGAGCATCTGGCAGGCCTGACCCTTGGTCATGCCGGACTCGCCTTCGCGGGGCGTGAGCTTGCCCAGGGCGATTTCGACGTCACGGATGGTCAGCTCGCCGATCGATCGGTTGACGAAGATGTTGGCGGCGCGCAGGTCACCGACCAGGCCTTCGGTCTCGCTCAGCACCGCCAGGGTGTTCAGGCGCGCATAAGGGTCGCCATCGTCGGGGTCGGGCTGAGGGTGCAGTTGCTCCCAGTAGGTCTCCAGCAGGGCCACGATCAGGGCCAGGCCTTCTGGCAGGCCCGGCAAGCCCTTGAGGTTGAGCTGTGCACGGGTCCAGAGCAGGGCCGCCCGCAGGTCGCGGGTGCGATCGAACAGGCCGGCGGCCATGCCTTGCACCTCGCGCCAGTTGGGGGGCTCGGCGGCAGCGAACTGGGTTTCGGGTTTTCCCGCGGCGGCTTGCTGCAGCTGCAGGAAGTCGTTGTCGTACTCGAGGTCCTCGCCGCATGCGGCGTCTCCCAGCGCTGTCAGCCAGGACTGCTGTTCAGAGGGGAGGATGGAGGCGGCATCGCCTTCTTCAATCGAGATGGTCATGACAGGATTTTTGACGATGCAAGTGAGACGGCAGAGCCCGCCAACGCCGCGATCGTGGGAAAGGCATTGTTGGCGGGGGGGGCGGGAGGCGTCAAGTTCAAAACTAGGGGGGCTCAGTGCTTCAGCACCCCAGACTGTTGGCTTTGGGCGAACAAGTGTCCGGCATCCGGATGGAATCGCTGCCTTCCGTCGCGGGTCGACCCGAACCGACCTCGGCGATCACGCCCGAACGCAGGCGCGCGGACACGTTCTCGGTGCGCACGGCCTCTTCGAAGCGCGCCCGGCGGGCCTCTTCGATCACGGCGGTCACCGCCGACAAGGCGCCGACGGCCTGGGGAGACTGCGGCACGTCGCCGTTGTAGAACACGGGCACTTCGGTGATCTTGCCGCTGCCGTCATAAAAAGGCTTGGCATCCTTGTCCCCGCCCAGTGACACATAGCCTGGGCCCAGGGATGCACCATTTTTGGGCTTGACGGTCACGAAGCCCCCGGTGCTGTTGCCCACGCTGACGGCGATCCGACTGGTGGTTTCCACGCCACCAAAGGCCTTGAGCGTGTTCAGGCCCAAGGCACTGACGTTGATGGTCAGGGCGGGCATGGCGGTCAGGGAGCCCTGGTTGTTGTCGTAAGGCAGGCGTGCGCGAACCAGGCCATTGTTCAGTGCGGTGTTCAGGCCGTCGAGGTTCAACTCGATCACGTCGGCTTCCAGGCC
>DAORJC010000222.1:0-4607 GCA_035438885.1 Aquabacterium sp.
GCACGCGCCCCACCGTGGTCAGGAAGAAGCCGCCATCGCGCGAGTTGAAGGCCGTCATGGCACGGGTGCCATTGATGCCCACCAGCCAGTCGGCCTCGGAGCGGCAACGCGCGGCATCGGCCAGCGGCATCATCTGTTCGTCGGTGCGCAACTGCGCAAAGCCGTCGCGGATGGCTTGCGGCGTCATGCTCTGCAGCCACAGGCGGCTGATGCCCTTGCCCAGCCCCTTGGCGCGCAAGGTGGCTGTGCTGTCGGCGGCGTACTGCGCGATCAGGCGGAAGATCAACTCCCCCTCGCGCCCCGCGTCACAGGCATTGATCAGGCTGGTGACGTCCTTGCGTTTGATCAGCTTGACCAGGGCATTGAGCCGGCCCTTGCTTTTGTCGATGGGGTTGAGGTCAAAGTGAGGCGGGATCACCGGGAGGTTGGCAAAGCTCCATTTGCCGCGCTTGACGTCAAATTCCTCCGGGGCTTTGATCTCGACCAGGTGGCCCACGGCGGAGCTCACCACATAGTGCTCCGACTCGAAGTACTCGTCGTGTTTCTCGAACTTGCCATCCACCGGCGTCAATGCGCGCACGATGTCTTGGGCAACCGAAGGTTTTTCTGCAATGACCAGGGCTTTGCTCATGGGCGTCTTTATAGCGTCATCCGCAGCTTTTGAAGGCGCGGATCAAGGATGTTCTTACAATCAGGGCTCTCGCGCGCACACATGCACGTGCACACACGTACGCGGGCACGCGCGCGCCCACCAATTCAATGTACCCAATCTTGCTCATGTCGCAAGCCCCGTCAAAAAATCCTCCCGCCGTTCGAACTGCGCACCCGGCCAGCGCAGCCCCTGCGGGGGGCCGCCGCACGCAAGTGCGCGACTCGGGCGTGCATGGCAAGGGCGTGTATGCCGTGCGCCCGCTCAAGGCCGGCGATGTGGTCCTCGAGTACAAGGGCGAGATCATCACGTGGCAGGAGGCGCTGGACCGCCACCCCCATGACCCTGAGCAGCCCAACCACACCTTTTACTTTCACCTTGACGATGGCCACGTCATCGATGGCAAGCACCTGGGCAACTCGGCCAAGTGGATCAACCACTCCTGCGAACCCAACCTGGAGGCCGAACAGGAGGGCGACCGTGTCTTCCTGCGGGCGCTGCGAGACATCGCCCCCGGCGAAGAGTTGTTCTTCGACTACGGCCTGGTGATCGACAGCCGCATCACCCCCACCCTCAAGAAGGAATACGCCTGCTGGTGCGGCACTCCGTCGTGCCGCGGCACCATGCTGGCCATCAAACGGCGCAAGAAGGCTGCCTGAGCGGTGAGTGTCGCCGACGAAGCCCTGGGACTGGCCGACCTGAATGCGGCGGCCGAACGAGTCTGGCTGGCCTGTCAGCCGCGCTGGCCTGGCCTGAGCGTCGAGGTGGCGGCCGAACTGGACTCCACCAACACCCGGGCCTTGCAACTGGGGCGCGAAGGCGCTGATGCGCCCTGTGTGGTGGTGGCCTGGCGCCAGACCGCTGGCCGGGGCCGCGCAGGACGCGCCTGGCAGGCCCAGCCTGGCCAGACCCTGACCATGAGCCTGGCCTTGCCCGTGGCTCTGGACCAGGTGCCCGGCGGCGGCAGCGCCCTGTCCCTGGCGGTGGGCCTGAGCGTGGCCGAAGCGCTCACCCCCCTGTTGCCCACCAGCGCGCCCTCGATCGGCCTGAAATGGCCCAATGACCTGTGGGTGAACGACCACAAACTCGGCGGCATCCTGATCGAGGCCATTCAGGCCCCGGGCCTGCCCGCCGGGCAGCGCTGGGTGGTGATCGGCATCGGGCTGAACCTGAGCCACACCGCCCCCGAATGGCAGGCGGAGCGAACTGACCTGAGTCAACTGGGGGCCTGTGTCAGCGCTGGCCAGGCCATGGATGCCCTCGTGCCGCCGCTGCTTCAAGCCTGCACGGATTTTGAACGGCAGGGCTTTGCACCTCAGGTGGCGGCCTACACCGCCCGCGATGTCCTGATCGGGCGACAGGTCCAGCTGTGGCGCCAGCCGGCCGCTCAAGCGGCCCCAGGCACCCCGGATGCCCATGGCTGCGCTCGGGGCGTGGGTCCGGACGGTGCGCTGCTGATCCAGCGCGAAGATGGCACCCTGGCGCCCTGGCACATCGGTGAAGTCAGCGTCAGGCCCCGGCCTGCGACTTGCTGAGACCTTATGATCCCCTGCTACCCACCTGCCTCCCCGATGTTGCCCCTATGCTCCGCCTGATCGTCGTGCTGCTCGTCATGGCCAACGCGGCCTTCTATGCCTGGCATCGGGGCTGGCTGGACACTGTGCTGGGCCTTCCCACCCAGAGCCAGCAAGACCCTCAGCGGCAGTCTCAGCAGGTCAACCCCGAGCGCCTGATCGTGATGGGCGGCCGTGCCTCTGACACCGACGCCACCATGGCCGCATCGGCTGCGAGCGCTGCCGTGCCCACCACCGACGCAGAAGCACTCAGCGACGAGCCAGCAGCCTCCGCCGCCGCATCGGTTGAAGCGCGCTGCCTGGAAGCTGGCCCGTTCACGGCCGATGAAAGCCGGCAGGCAGCCGCCCAGATGGCCCGCGTCCTGCCCAAGGGGGCCTGGACCACCCAGGCCGTGGCGGTGCCCGGTCTGTGGTTCGTCTACATGGGCCCCTACCCCGATGCCGAAACCCTCGAGCGCAAACAAGCCGAGTTGCGTCGAATCAAGCCGCTCAATTTTGAAGAAGTACGATCCCCCAGCAGCCTGGCCATGGGCTTCTCGCTGGGTCGCTATGGCAGCGAAGACCAGGCCGATGCGGCCCTGGAATCGCTGCGTCTGCGGGGCGTGCGGACGGCACGTGTCGTCAATGCTCGTCCGCCGATGTCCTTGACGGTCCTGAAGGTGGCTCAGGCCACGGGTGCCGCCCAGGCGCGCCTGAGCGAGCTGTCCCTGCCCGCGGGCAAGGCATTCAAGGCCTGCGCAAGGTGAGTCCTGCCATCAGCAAACCGGTCAAGCCCAGCAGCTCTGTCAGATCCAGTGCCCCCCCGCCACCCGAGCCGCTCTTGGCGACGACCGGCGGCGCGTTGGGCGGACGGTCCTGACTGGCCGCAGCCAGGGCGCGCTGGATCGGCTCCGAATCGACGGTGATGGCCGAAGGGCGAACCGGGGGTTGATAAGCCAATGGGTTGGCGGCAAAGGCCAGCGCCTCGGCCGCATCCAGGATGCCCACGCCGCAGGTGCTGGTCGTGCAGATGCATCGGCCGGGATTTTGCGAAGAACAGACCCCCATCAGGCTGGAGACCACATGGGGCCGGGCCGAAGCCCGCAGACCCTGTTTGATCTCATCGATGGTCAGGTCAGGTTTGACGTCCAGCATCAGGCTGACCACCCCCGCCAGGATGGGGGCCGAGTAGCTGGTGCCGGCGTGGCTGGCATACTCGTTGTTCGAGGCGGCAGCGATCGTCTCACCTCGATTGGACACGGTCAGCAGGCCGGTGTCGCCCAAGTCAGCACCCCAACTGCCCGCATCCGAAAAACCAGGAAAAGGCCTGGGGTCCCCGCCCACCGTCGAGATGAACACCTCGGGGCCGAAGTTGGAGTAACTGGACTTGAAGCCCGCGCGGTTGAGCGCCGCCACGGTCAGAACGTCGGCGCAATTGCCGGGGCGTGACACTGCACCATGTTCATTGCCGGCCGCCGCCACGACCACGACGCCGCTGGCCTTGAGGGCAGCGATGGCCGTGGTGTAGAGGTTGCCGCAGGAGCCAGAACCCCCAAAGCTGATGTTGATGATCTTGGCGGGGTTCTGATTGCTCGGCACCGATTGTCCCGACAACCCCGAGGGAATGGTCAAACCCGCCGCCCAGTACATGCCCGCCACGATGTCGTCCAGGTCGGCCCCGCACTTGCCGGCCACCCGGACCGGCAACAGCCGAACACCCCAGTTGATGCCTGCAACGCCGCCCGGCACAGCCGTGTTGTTGTTGGTGGACGCACCCAGGATCCCGGAGATCACCTGACCATGCCAGGTGCTGGGCTGTTCAAGGCAGCGCAGTTCCTTGAATCGCGCGGTGGCCGCCTCAAAGGCCGTGACAAAGTCACCGGGGTCGGTCGGGTCGGTGTCCCAGCCGTTGCCATCCCCCGAGAGGTCCACGTCAGACACAAAATCACGACCCGGCAACAAGCGCGCGTCTGCGCCGACCGGAGTCGGCTGGCCTGCCGGCGGCGCAGCGGTCGGCAAATCATCATGGGGCAGATACCCCGTGTCCAGCACAGCGACCACCACCCCTGGGGATCGGTTGGTTCCGGTGCTTCGCAACCAGGCCGACTCCAGGCCTGGGGCACCTGCTCGCTTGGCACCCGCTGGGTCTTTCAGCCACCATTGCCACCGCAATGACCCTGGCTCCAGGTCATCAGGATCACTCAGTCCCCCGACATAAAAGCCGTCGTTGGGAGAGCTCACCGACTGAGCCAAC
This sequence comes from Aquabacterium sp., assembly GCA_035438885.1. Lineage (GTDB taxonomy): Bacteria > Pseudomonadota > Gammaproteobacteria > Burkholderiales > Burkholderiaceae_C > Aquabacterium. The sequence goes on from DAORJC010000222.1 coordinate 4,457, forward strand.
TGTTGTTTGACATTGGGCTCGACCCACGCCACCTGCCCAGACGCCATCAGGCGCTCGATGAGCTTTTGCTGCATGGCCGGGCTCAATCGGGTGGGCACCCGCATCGAGACCATGTGCTCCGACAAATGCCGCCAGGGCATCTGGGCGGTAT
>DAORJC010000223.1:0-4602 GCA_035438885.1 Aquabacterium sp.
GAAAAGTGCAAGACACCCCGCAGTATAGAAGCCCCAGACCATGCCATCTCGCTCCGCGCCCGACTCCTCGTCAAACATTCCTCCGGATGTGGTTGATGAGCCCCTTGATTTTGAAGAACTGGACGAGGCGCCAGACGCCTCTGGCTGGGTGCCACCCGAGGTTCCGTGGCTGCGAGTCGCCGTGGGTGCCGAGGGGCACGGTCGCCGCATCGACCAGTGGTTGGTCACCCAGGTGCCCACGTTCTCCCGCAGCCACCTCAAGCACCTGATCGAGGCGGGCGCTGTCCTGGTGGACGGCGTGGCGGTGACCAGTGCCGCGCGCAAACTGCAGGCGGGGCAGCAGGTGGTGGCCGAGCTTCGCCCGACGGCCCAGAGCACCTCCTTCACGCCGGAGGCCATGGACCTCGACATCCTGTTTGAAGACGATCACCTCATGGTCGTCAACAAACCGGTGGGGCTGGTCGTTCACCCTGCTGCTGGCAACTGGCAGGGCACCTTGCTCAACGGCCTGCTGGCACACCACAGGGGGGCGGCTCAGTTGCCTCGTGCCGGCATCGTCCACCGCCTGGACAAGGACACCAGTGGCCTGATGGTGGTGGGCAAGACCCAAGAGGCCTGTGTGGCTCTGACCAAGGCCATTGCACTGCGCGATGTGCATCGGCAATATCGCGCCCTGGTCTGGGGCGAGCCACCTGAGTCGTTCCGGGTCGATCTGCCCATCGGGCGAGACCTGGTCTCGCGGGTGCGCATGGGCGTTGTCAAGGGCGGCAAACCGGCCATGACCGACGTGGTGACCATCGCCACCTTGCCGGTGGAGCAGAAATTCCGCACGGTCGGCGGGGTGCTGCACTCGGAAATCAGCGCCGTGGAGTGCACCTTGCACACGGGGCGCACCCACCAGATTCGCGTGCACCTGTCGTCGCGCCACCATCCGCTGGTGGCCGATTCGGTCTATGGCGGCAAGCCCGAGTTGGGCATGACGCGACAGGCATTGCATGCCTTCCGTTTGTCCCTGGTCCACCCCCACACTGGGGAAGCGCTGAGTTTTGAGGCCGAAATGCCGGCAGACATGGCTTGCGCTTGGGCCCAAGTGGTGCATAATGAAGCACCAAGCGCCTGATACGTGATGTTCAGCCGCGTTGTGGTCTGGCGGCTGCCTCCCAAAAGCCACCTGACCTGACCAGGATGTCCTGGCTCCTGCGATCTTGCCTTTTCAGGCCCCGTCACTGCGATGGGCGCGTCAGAGAGCCAGCACCCCAAGGGAACGGGCCCAAGGCCCCCAAACGAGATCCGACCGAACGATGCCCTGCGGCGCCCAGGTTCGGCTTCACTGCACCGAAGCAGGGAGCCGGGATGCGTGCACAGGCGTGATGTGACTGGAGCGATGGATATCCTCGAAAGCCAGGATGCACAGTGCATCCTTGAGGCCGCTTTGCTGTGTGCCGACCGACCGATGACGATTCGCGACATGCGAACGCTGTTCGACGACGCCTTGTCGGCCGATGCCGTGCGCGCCTTGCTGGGTGCGCTGGTGGAGCGCTGGCAAGGCCGTGGGGCCGAGTTGCGTGAACTGGCCTCTGGTTGGCGCTTCCAGACCCGACCCGAAGTGCAAGCCTACCTGGAGCGTGCACACCCTGAAAAACCACCGCGTTACTCGCGGGCCACCATGGAGACGCTGGCGATCATTGCCTACAAGCAGCCCGTCACCCGTGGTGACATCGAAGACATCCGCGGCGTGACCGTGAGCGCCCAGATCATCAAGCAGTTGGAAGACCGGGACTGGATCGAGGTGATCGGTCACCGCGAAGCCCCCGGACGTCCCGCCCTGTTTGCCACCACCCGTCATTTTCTGGATGACATGGGTCTGGCCACCCTGTCTCAGTTGCCTGAGCTCGATGGCCTGATGGGCGCGCAAGCGCTCTTGCCCGGCCTGGAAGGTGACGTGGCCGTCGCCGTCGCCGCTCACGTGGCAGCCCTGGAGGCCGCCCAGCAGGCCGAGCAGGACGTGGTCGATCAATTGCAGGCCCGCCTGCTGGAAGACCCTGTCGTGGCCGATGCCCCGGCTTTGAATCCGAATCCGAACCCTGAGCCGGCGACCGATGCGTCGCCCGCCGATGCGCCAGACCCTGGTGCCGAACCTTTTTCTCCCTCCCCCTGATGAGCACAGACCACCCCATGCAAGACCCCCAAGACTTGACGCTGCCCCAAGGCGGCGACGCGGCGCCCGAAGGCGGCGTTCAGTCCTCCGCAGACGCCAAGCCCAAGCGCGTTCGCCGCACCAAGGCGGTGATCGAGGCTGAAGCCGCGGCTGCCGAAGCGGCCCAGGCGGCGGTGGCGCCGGCTGAAGAAGCCCCGGCGCCCAAGGTGGCTCGCAAGCGCGCTGCCAAGGTGGTGGTCGAGGTGGCGGCGGACGCGGTCCCCGAAGAAGCCCGTGCCATGGTCAGCGAAGCTGAACCCGTGGTTGAGGAAGCCAAGCCCAAGCGCGCCGCTCGCAAGCGTGCGCCTGAGCCTGTGGCGCAGTCCGCTGTCGTGGTGGACATTCCCCCGGCGGCGATCATCGAACCTGCCGGTGCCGGCGTGTTGTCCCTGTCACCCGACGTGGTGACCCCGGGTGCCGGTGCTGTTGTTGGTGGCGAGGGCGAATCGGGTGAGCGCGGTGGTCGTCGCGACCGTGGTCCTCGTGGCGAGCGCGGCGAACGTGGTCCCCGAAGCGAACGAGGTGAACGCGCCGAGCGTGCCCCTCGCCGTGAGGCTGGCGCCGACGCAGATCGCTCGGAAAACGTCGGTGACGAATCTGCCGAGGGTGCCGAGGGCATGGATGGTGCCGAGGGCGATCAGCGTCCCTCGCGCCGTGCCGCCATTGCTGCCGAGCAGGCGGCCGCCGTGTTTCAGGAGCTGATGGCCGGCGAGTTCGACAAGGTGCACGAAGAAGAGGTCGAGTCCGAAGACGAGGCCGTCGCGCAGACCAAGCGCGTGCTGCGCCCTGAGCCCGATGCGCCCAAGCTCCAGAAGGTGCTGGCCCAGTCGGGTGTGGGTTCGCGTCGCGACATCGAGCAAATGATCGAAGAAGGCCGCATCTCGGTCAATGGTGAGGTCGCTCACATCGGTCAGCGCGTGTCCTTTGGCGACAAGATCGCCGTGGGCGGCAAGCAGATCCGCGTGCGCATTCAGCCGCCACCCGCCCGCATCCTGGCGTATCACAAGCCTTCGGGCGAAGTGGTCACCCATGAGGATCCCCAGAACCGCCCCACGGTGTTCCGTCGCCTGCCTCGCCTGCAAAACGGCAAGTGGCAGTCGGTGGGTCGCCTGGACCTGAACACCGAAGGTTTGCTGCTGTTCACCAACTCCGGTGACCTGGCCAACCAGTTGATGCACCCCCGCTTCGGCGTGGAGCGCGAGTACGCGGTGCGCGTGCTGGGCACGCTCAGCCCTGATGCCAAGGCGCAACTGCTGGAAGGCGTGGAGATCGAAGGTCAGGCCGCGTCTTTCAAGTCCATCGATGAAGGCGGCGGCGAAGGTGCCAACCGCTGGTACCGGGTGGTCATCACTGAAGGTCGCAACCGCGAAGTTCGCAAGCTGTTCGACACCGTCGGTCTGACGGTCAGCCGCCTGATCCGCGTTCGTTACGGCTCCATCGTTCTGCCCCATGGCCTCAAGCGTGGCGTGTGGGTTGAACTGGGCGAGTCCGATGTTCGCGCGGTCAAGTCACTGGCTGGTGGTGACCGGGTGGAGCAAGGGCGCGGCCGTGGGGATCGCAATGAGCGCAATGACCGTGGCGATCGTGATGGACGCCAAGGCGGTGGTCAGCAGCGTGGCAATCCCCGCGGCGCGCCTGGTGGTCAAGCACAGCAAGGCAAGGATCGATTCAGCCAGAACGGCCCCCAGGGTGGCCAGCAGCGCGGCCCACAAGGGCAGGGCCAAGGTCCTCGCAGCCAGCAAGGCCAGCGCGGTCAGGGTTATCCGGATCGCCAGGGGGATCGCCCCGCGGGCGACCGTCCGGCCGGTGACCGTCAAGCCTTCCGTCCTCAGCGTGACGAACGGCCGGCTGATCGCCGCCCTGAGGGAGATGATGACTTCGACCACATCGGCCCCATTCCCAACCCGCTGGAGCAAACCTTCGATCGCCGCTTTGCCAAGGGCTCCAAGCGCATCACCTCCGGTTTTGGTCGCCCCGACCAGAACGAGCAGCGTGCAGCACCCAAGAAGGGCGGCCCGCGTGAGCCCGATCCCCTGCAGACCTCGGTCGGCTACATCGGCGCCGATGCCTACTTTGGCAAGGTCGGCGGCGGTGGCGGTGGTGGTGGCCGTGGCGGCAACCGCAGTGGCGGCGGCGGTGGCCGCGGTCGCCGCTGATTTCAAGCAGGGCTGAGGGTTTCTCGCAGCTTGACGCCCTGTCCCAATCAATTTCTGACATCGACCCACAGTACAATGCTGGGTTTTGTCCAAACCTATATCCGGAGCTACAACAAATGACCATCGAACGCACCCTGTCGATCATCAAGCCTGACGCCGTTGCCAAGAACGTGATCGGTCAGATCATCAGCCGTTTTGAAGGCGCTGGCCTGAAGGTTGCCGCTGCCAAGCTGGTGCAACTGTCGCGCG
>DAORJC010000224.1:0-4596 GCA_035438885.1 Aquabacterium sp.
CTCTGCGCCTGCAGGGCCGCCGCCGGGCCGGGCTCGACCTCCTCCAGCACGTCGGCGTACAGGCGGCCCATCACACCAATGTTGTGCACGGCTATGGCCAGCATGCCCGCCAGTGGGCCGCCGCCCACCCAGACCACAAACACCAGGGCCAGTGTCAGCTCGGGCATCACGCGGGTGAATTGCAGCACGGCGCGGCTGCCCCATTTCAGGGCCTGTCGCCCCCAACGGCCCAGGCCCGCCGCCAGGGGTGGGTCGGCCAGGTAGCTGCCGGTCATCAGGTGGGAGGCGGCCACGGGCGCCAGCACCAGGGCCAGCACGGCTGAGACCAGGGTGGCCACCCAGGCCATCATCAAGGTCTCGCCCATCTGCGCGGTCACGGTCTGCACAAAGGGCAGGTCCAGCCCCAGGTCGTCCAGGGTGAACATCGACGGGGCCTGGCTGGTGAACAGGTCGCCCCAGGGGATCTCCAACTGGTGCAAGGCCAGGGCCGTGCCCGCGGCGGCCAGGCCCAGGGTCCAGCGCACCGGGCGTTGTCGCAACTGGGCGCTGACCAGCTCCAGGGCCACCACAAAGGCCAGCACGGCCAGCAAGGCCGTGGCCAGCTTGTCAAACTCGAAATAACGGATGCTCAGGGCAATCTCGCTGCCCAAGCCACCGGCCCCCACCACGCCCAGGATGGTGCCCATGCGGATGTTGCACTCCAGGCAGAACAAGGCGTAGCCCACCCACTGCCGTCGCACCTGTGGCAGCACCGCGTGCCAGAACACTGCACCGCGTGAGGCCCCGGTGGCCCGCAGGGCCTGGCAGGCGCGTGGGTCCACGGCCTCGGCCAGCTCGGCGTACATCTTGCCGATGTTGCCGCCCATGGTCAGCCCGATGGCCAGCACGGCGGCGCCCGGCCCCAGGCCCAGCAGGCGCACAAACAGGTAGGCCCACACGATCTCCGGGATCGAGCGGAACACACTGAGCACCAGGCGCGCCAGCCACCGCACCCATGCCAGGCTGTGACGCGCCCAGCCCGGTGCCTGGCGGGCGGGGTCGGGCAGGTCGGGCACCCGCACCGCCAGAAAGGCCAGGCTGGTGCCCAGCACCACCGCCATGGCCGTGCCCAGCAGGCCGATCAACAGGCTCTCTACTGACAAGGTCCACACCCGGCTCAAGAACTCGGCCGACAAGTCGGGGTGGGCAAAGCCGCCCAGGATCTCGCCCGCGTTGTGCAGGCCTTCGCGGTCCAGCAGCTTGCCGGGTTCGGCGCCGGTCAGGGCCAGGCACAACCACCCGGACAGGCCCACGGCCAGCCACAGGGCGTACTGCTGCCACCGCGCGCGGCGCTCAGATGCGCTCGTTGCTGCCGGCATAAAGTTGCGTCAGTTGCGCATCGGTGACCTGGGTGGGCTCGGCGTCCAGCATGACCTCACCGGCCCGCAAGCCGATCACGCGGGTGCAGTCGCGCCGCACGATGTCAAACCAGTGGGTGCAAAACACCAGCGACATCTGGCGCGACAGCGCCTGCGCCACGATCAGCGCGGTCACGGCCTTGGCCGTGTTGGGGTCCAGCGAGGCGGTGGGCTCATCGGCCAGCAGCAGCGTCGGGTTGGCGATCAGGGCGCGGGCAATGGCCACACGCTGCATCTGCCCGCCGCTCAGGTCGGCGGCCATCTCCCACTGAAACGCGCCCATGTCCAGCGACTGCAGCAAGGCCGCCACCTGAGGCACCTGCACCGGCACCAGCGCGGCCAGCAGGCTCTGGTACCAGGGCCAGGTCGACAACAGCCCGGACACCACATTGCTGTGCACGGTGCTCTGGGGCACCAGCAGGTTCTGCTGCTCGATCACGCGGCAGCGGGAGCGGTGCCTTTGCAGCTCACGCCAACCCATGTCGGCCAAGGCCTGGCCGTCGACCTCGATCACGCCCTCGGTGGGGCGCAGGGCCCCGGCAATCAGGCGCAGCAAGGTGGACTTGCCCGCGCCGCTGGGCCCGATCAGGGCCACACGCTCGCCCGGCCCGATGCGCAGCGACAGGTCCTTGAGCACAGCCTGGCCGGCCCAATGGCGGCTGACACCCCGCAGGTGCACCTCCGGCGCGTTCATGGCGACTCGCTCAAGGGGCTCAACGGGCTCACCTGGGCCAGCATGGCCTGCGCCAACTGCTGAATGCCCGCCTCGTCCAGCACCTCGCTGTGCAGCGGTTGGCGCGCCTCCCACTGGTGGAAATGCAGCGCCTGCGAGCGCGCATACAGCGGGTCGTAATGCAGGCGGGTCAGCTCCTCAAACAAGGGCGGCAGGTTCGAGGCCTTGGCCCAGGCCTGCCAGCGGTTGACCGTCTCATGGCCATGCAGCGTGCGCAAGGGATCCAGCCGTTCGGCCAGGGCCGCCCCGTCATCGCCCAGGTAGGCGTAGTCGCGCAGCAGGAAGGTCACGCGGGCCTCGTCCGGGGCCACGATCTCGATGCACGGGCTGGCGCGCATGCGCTCGACCAGGGACGTGGGCAGCGAGAGGCGACCGATCTTGCGGCTCTCGGCCTCCACAAACACGGGCTGGCTCAGGTCAAAGCCTTCGATCACGGTGGCCATTTGCGTCTCGAACGCCTTTTGCGTGGGCTGATCCTGACCGGGCACGGCGCCCAGCATCGACCCCTTGTGGCGGGCCAGGCCCTCCAGGTCCAGCACCTGCGCGCCCTGGGCGGCCAGGGCGTGCAGCACGCGGGTCTTGGCACTGCCCGTGGCGCCGCACACCACGTGCAACTGCAGCTGCGGGCACCGCTGGTCCAGTTGGGCCACCACATGTTGACGAAACCGCTTGTAGCCACCGGCCAGTTGCTGCGCATCCCAGCCCACCAGGCGCCACCAGGTCACCATGGAGCCGCTGCGCATGCCGCCCCGCCAGCAATAGACCAGGGGCTTCCAGTCGTGGGGCATGTCGGCAAAGCGCTCGCGCAGGTGGCGCGCCAGGTTGGCCGCCACCATGGCGCCGCCCACCCGGCGGGCTTCAAAAGCGCCCTGCTGTTTGTAGATGGTGCCCACGATGCGGCGCTCCTCGTCGTCCAGCACGGGGCAGTTGATGGCGCCGGGGATGTGGTCCAGCGCGAACTCGGACGGCGATCGGGCATCGATCAGGGTGTCAAACAAGTGCCGGTCGGTCACCTGGGCCGGGCCGCGGGTGCTCATGTGCGGGCCCTCGCTGGCACAATCGCTCTGAACTTCTGTTGACCCATGACTTCCATTGCCCTTACCCAGTTTTCACACGGCGGCGGCTGCGGTTGCAAGATTGCGCCGGGCCTGCTGTCCGAGATTTTGTCACGCGCCCCACAAGGCATCGTGCCACCCGAGCTGCTGGTGGGCCTGGAAACCAGTGACGACGCCGCCGTTTACCGCCTGAACGACCAGCAGGCCCTGGTGGCCACCACCGATTTTTTCACGCCCATCGTGGACGACCCGCGGGACTTTGGCCGCATTGCTGCCACCAACGCCCTGTCGGACATCTACGCCATGGGCGGCACACCCATCATGGCCCTGGCCCTGGTGGGCATGCCCATTGCCAAGCTGCCCCCTGAGGTCATTGGTCAGATCCTGGCGGGTGGGGCCGAGGTCTGCCGCGAGGCCGGCATCCCCATTGCCGGGGGCCATTCCATCGACCTGTTGGAGCCCATCTACGGCCTGGTCGCCATGGGCCTGGTCCACCCCGACCGCGTGCGCCGCAATGCCGACGGTCAGGCGGGCGACGTGCTGGTGCTGGGCAAGCCCCTGGGCGTGGGCATCTTGTCGGCCGCCCTCAAAAAGGGCCTGTTGACCGAGCAGGGTTACGCCCAGATGTTGCGCCACACCACGCAGCTCAACCGCGTGGGCATTGCCCTGGGTGGCCTGAGCGGCGTGCACGCCATGACCGACGTCACCGGCTTTGGCCTGGCCGGCCACCTGCTGGAGATCTGCCGCGGCTCCCGCCTGGACGCCCAGGTGGACCTGGCCAGCCTGCCCCTGATCGACGAGGCCCTGGCCTTTGCCCGCGAAGGCATCGTCACGGGGGCATCTGCCCGCAACTGGTCTGCCTATGGCGCCGACGTGGCCTGGCCTGCCAGCGCACCCGCCTGGATGCAGGCCCTGGCCTCGGACCCACAAACCAGCGGCGGCCTGCTGGTCAGCTGCGCCCCCAACGCCGTGGACGCCGTGCTGGCCACCTTTGCGCAAGCGGGCTTTGCCCAGGCGGCCGTGGTGGGCCAGTTGAGTGCGCCTGCAGGCGCCAAGCCGCAACTGGCATTTGCATGAACACCGCCCACATGAGCACCCCCATGCAGGCACTGGCGCAGCAGCTCCAACAATTTGCCGACGAGCGCCAGTGGGGCCCGTATCACTCGCCCAAGAACCTGGCCTCGGCCCTGGTGGTGGAGGCCGGTGAACTGCTGGAGCATTTCCAGTGGCTGACCGAGGCGCAAAGCCGCGAGCTCACACCCGAGAAGAAGCAGGCCGTGGCCCACGAGATGGCCGACGTGCTGCTCTACCTGGTGCAACTGTCGACCGCGGTGGGCGTGGACCTGATGGCCGCGGCGCAGGACAAGATCGTGCTCAATGCGCAGAAGTATTCGGTCACTGGCCCGGTCAC
>DAORJC010000225.1:0-2549 GCA_035438885.1 Aquabacterium sp.
GGCGTTGGCCCCCTGGTTGTAAACCTCGATCACATCACCCGCCTCGCTGGCCGGGAGAACGACACCAGAGCTGGCGGCTGCGGTGCCGATGACGTTGACATTGGCCGTCAACGAGGTAGCGGTGGCTTGGGTCGTGCCTGCGGCGCTGACTCCGGTCGCGACGTCGCCAAGAATGGCGGCAGCCGTGTTGCCGAAGATACCGGCCTGAACGAGTGCTTTTTTCTGCGTCATGTTCTACTCCTTGAAGGAGCAAGGCGGGGACCCGAAGGCCCCCTCCCTGCGATTAGGCCACGATGCAGAGCGCCAGGGCTTCGGGCTTGACAACCTTGAAGCCGTACACGTTCAGCGAACGGATGTAGTCGCCGAAGTCGTTCGGGTTGCGGATCGTCTCCATCTTGGTGATCTGCGAAGCGAACGTCAGGGCCGACTTGTGACCGGCGATGATGGCGCGACGCTTCAGACCGCTGGCGGAGGTGATGCTGTTCTCCGAACCGTCGCCAGACAGCCACGGGGTGTTCGAGCCAGCGATGGCCTTCGGCAGCTGGTTGGTCACATACACCTTGAAGCGGTCGATGGCACCGATCAGGCCGTTGCGAACCATCGAGGTGCTGTCGCCCATGAACTGAGCCTGCGCCAGGTTGGATTGCATCAGCAGCGAGCGGGTGTACGGGTCCAGCACCAGCCAGCGATCCGACTCGGGAATGTTCTGCTCGTCCAGGATGGACGCCATTTCCAGAATCTTCTGCAGCACGTTGCTGGTCGTCAGCGTCACGGGAGCCGTGTCGGTACCCATGTTGAAGCTGGCCGACTTGGCACCAGCGGTCGCGCCTTTGTTGGAGGACGAGCCGCCAGTGAAGGTGTTGTACCAGCTGTTGGAGTCGATGGCCACGCGCATCTGCTGAGCGGCATCGGTCGAGAAGGTGTCGATCAGGTTCGGTTGAGCCTGATACGCCAGCACGTCGTTCACCTGGAAGGCGAAATACTTGCCCTTGTCGATCACAAGTTCCTGCGTGTCAGGCGTAGGGGCCTGGTACGACAGGGTAGAGCCAGCCGTGTAGTTCGACACGGTGATGCTCGGCGGCGTATTGATGATGACCTTGTCGCCCATGCCGCTGATGTCGCCCTGCCAGTTCGTGTTGCACACGTCGGCGAACGTCGAAGCTGCATAGAACTTCGCGTTCATCTTGGACGACCAGACGACCGGGATGAAGGTACCGGAGTACGCCGGGCTGGTGTTGAAGGGGGAGCCTACCGGGAAGGTGGCTGCTGCGGTTACGGTGGTCATTTCAGTTCCTTACACAGGCGTGTACTGCGGACGTCGGGCGACAATGCGACCCTCTGCCATGGCAGCGTTGATGATTGCTTCCGCCCGAACCGCCTCGTCCTCCCGACCCCGGTACTTGCCTTGGCGCATGTCGTTGTAGAACGACTGCACTTCGGCTTCCGTGATGAGAGGTTTGCCGCCCTGTTGACGGGGCTGCGGAGCGTTGACGGTGGGTGGAGCGACTTGACGTTCCAGTTGTTGCGACGCAGAAGGGGTCTGGCTGGCTGATGCGGGGTTCTGGAGGTTCTTGTAGGTCAGGAAAATCCTGGCCACACGTGCGACGTCCATTGCTCCTGCAGCTGCCGTGAGTGCTGCCTGACGAGGGGCTCCGTAGACCGGGTCCACATCACCCAACCAGGCGAGGAATCCAGGGTCTTCGTTCAACGTCTCGTAGTCGGGTACCGCCGTGCCAAGGCGGTCGTAGAAGACCTCCTCTGCCGTACGGCTGACCTCACGAGACGTGCCTTCCAGGCGCTGCTCAATGGCGGCGATGCGCGCATCGAACGACTTGGCGGCTTGACCAAACATCGCTTCCGCGACGCGCTGGACCATGTCGACCATGTCTGCGCCAAACACTTCTGCATCCTTGGGGTCCAAGGGCACTTCCGGCTTTTCTGCGGGCTTCGCGTTCAGCTTTGCGGTCAGGTCGGTGACCTGCTGCTCAAGAGCTTCGCTACGCGATTTCAAGTCCCTGACGTGGCTGTTGTGGATACCCTGCAACGTCTTGTACTTGTGTTCCCACGAGTCCTGCGTAGGGGCCTTTGGGGCCGCTTGCGGGCTTGCGGGCGCGGTGGTTTCCGCTGGTGCCGGGGTCTCAGACCCTGTGACGGCCTCTGCCGGTGGAGGTACAGGCGGCTCCGCCGCTGCCGCTGGCGCATTGATCTGCGTCAGGATAGATTCAGCGTGGTCGAGCTGGGCTTGTACTTGTTGGGGCAGTGTCATCGTAAAACTCCTGGGCGGTTAGCCTGTCAGGTTGAAGTTCCAACCTTGCGGTTGGGGGAACCGGTTGCGCCGTCAAGCTCTGCGATGAGGTTCTGCAGATATTGCGCCCGGCCTTGGGCTCGGCGCAGCTGCTCCACATCGTTCATCTTGACTAGCACGGTGATCGTTTGCTCTAAATCCGACGACAGGATTTCACGCAGCTTCGGTTGCGACCGAGCGACGGATTCAAAAACCTGCTGACGAATGTTAGTGGGCATTTACTTTCTCAATTAACGCGAGCCTA
>DAORJC010000225.1:2649-4589 GCA_035438885.1 Aquabacterium sp.
TCGACAACGGGCGCTCCATTCATGAGCTGCTTCTGGCCGGGAGGCTTTTCCGGGGTGCCTTGACCAGGTTGACCCTGGCCCAGCATGGCGGCTTGTTGCTGTTGCAGAGCGGCGGCTTTCAGACGCATCACAACCTCGGTGTCGGAGGGCACGATGTCCCCCGAGTTCATGTCCAGGGTGCTGGTTACCGAGCGCACCAGGGAGGCCATGCCTTCGGGTCCGATCATCTGCTGGATCACCGGGCTGTTGAGCATGATCTGCAGGAACTCGTTGCGACGGACCTGTGCCGCGTCCTTGGTTGCCAGTGCCAGCGCCCCGCATGCGACGACGTTCAGATCGCCGTGGATGTCCGGATCACCGACGTAACGCATGACAAAGTCGAACGCGCTCTCAACGATGGGCGTGATGACGTGAATGTCGATGCTGGAAACCTGACTCTTGATGGTTTTCCCAGCGTTGCCGATCATCATGCTCATGCCTGACGCGGTGCGCCCTGCCCCATTTGCCCCCTCGATGCCCGCCATATAGCGAGGAATCCCGGTATATTCGTCGGCCAACTGGCTGAACTTCTCAAACACGGCCATCAGCTCGCTGGCATTGCTTGTCGGCTGGAAGAACCCCATCGGAGCTGCGCTGGACCCCATCGGGTCGCTGGTCGTCTGCGTGATCTTCCACGGGAAAATCTGCGTGATGTCCTCTCCAGCAGGGAGTCGATCCACGTTGACCCACACTTGGGGACCCGAAGCGATGCCGAGGTTGTTGGACAGTGCGCGAGCCGCCGCGTTACACATGTCCTGGCAATCAGACATGGTGTCGTACAGTGACAGGTTCCAGAAAGCCCCCGGCTGGCGCTTGAAGCTGTCTGAGAAGTAGGGCCTGCGGGCCAACGGGTCCGAGTTGATGGCAGCTTTGATAACCCAGTTTCCGATCAACCAGGCTTCCACAGCGTAGACCTTGTTGGGGTCAGGTACCTCCTGCTCCGTCATGCCCCATTCCAGCAGCAGCTTGCCGGGCAGGTCGCCCCAGTATTGAAGCGCGTCGATCAGGTCAGAGCTTTGCTCCAGCGGGGTCGTGGTGCGCCCCTCCGCCGTCGACCGCTCGGTGTCGATGGCCAGCCAGTCGTGCAATCCGTTGATCGCGTGCTGGTCCAGCACCTGGTTGATGGCGTCCTCGCTGTACCCGTCAACTCCGATCAACTCGGTAAGGGCCTGGGCCGTCATGCGATGGCGCTCAATCAGGTAGCCGTCCTGCGTACTCCGGTTCCACGGAGACGGGTAGATCATCAGCGGGTCGGTACGCTCCCAGCAGGGTTTGTTCTCAACGGCAACTTTCGGCACAGACTTGCCATCCTTGCCCTGAGCCCACTTGAGCACGCCCTTTTTGCGCACCACTGGTCCCTTGATGAAGGCCGTCTTGAACACGAACAGGTCGTCCAGGAACGCGTCCAGCGCCTCGTAAAAGCCGCCTTCGCTGAGCATGTCGTCGATCTTTTTCTCGGCACGGGCGCACTGCGCTCGTGCTTCGATCTCGGCCTGGGCCACCGCGTGCGTCTTGGCATCGCGCAGCAGCTGCATGACTTCTTCCTGCGTCATGGGCATCGGGCCTTGCTCAGCCTCGAATACAAGCTGCGCAGCTTGCGCCAGGATGGTCTGCTGCGTTTCAGGTGGGAGTTCAGGCACCGGGGACGGTCGAAGCAGCCACGGTTTTTCACCTTCTGCCCCGAGAAGGACATCGCCAAGCAGCGCCTTGGCTTGCCTGGCCTTGGTGGCGAACAGCATCATGTAGATTTCAGAGCTGTTCTGGTCCTTCAGAACACGCAGCTTCTCCGGGTCATACTCTCCACGCATGGAACGCAGCGCCCGCAGCATCTGCTGCTCAGGCTCCCGGCGGGCGTATTTGGCCAGGTCCCAGTGGCGTCGGATGTGCGACACCAGGTTCTG
>DAORJC010000226.1:0-4556 GCA_035438885.1 Aquabacterium sp.
TCTGGCAGCCCTTGGGCATCCCCGACAAGGCCGAGCTGCTGACCGACGCCAAAGGAGATTCGTTTTCTTTGTGCTGCCTGTATGCCACGCCGCGCAGCTATGCCATGGTGGGGCAGTTGATGGCCCAGGGGGGGCGTTGGCAGGGCAAGCAGATCATCTCCAGTCGCTGGGTGAAGAACGCGACCACGTTTGCCGATCCTGCCAGTTGGCGTGCCCGTGATGTGCCTCGCACCGCCAAGACCATGAACCTCTTTGGCTTTGCCTACCACTGGTGGCCGCTGGAGGGCGATCGGGGAGACTTCGTCACGCTGGGTGTGATGGGTCAGGCCATCTATGTCTCACCCCGCCAGAACGTGGTGGTGGTCCGCCTGGGGCACGATGACGCCCCCGGCTCCCACAACGAAGAGATGATGGCCCTGGCCCGTGCCGTGGCTGACCACCTGGCACCGATCAAGAAATAGCCTGAGGTCAGGGGTAGAGGGCCAGCAGTTGGGCCACCACCGAGACGGCGATCACCGCAGGCTCCTTGCCGGTGATACCAGGCAGGCCAATGGGGCAGGCCATGCGGTCGATGCACTCAGGCGCGTGCCCTCGGGCCCGCAAGCGATGCTCGAAGGCGGCGCGCTTGGTGCGCGAGCCAATCATGCCGACCCAAGCCTGGCCTTCCTGGACATCGGGGCGGCGCAGCAGTGCGTCCACCAAGGCCAGGTCCAGGTCATGCCGGTGGGTCAGGACCAGGTGGGCACTGCCCCAGGGCGCATCGGGGATTTCATCGCACGCGTTGTCGGTGCTGATGCACCGGATGTGTGCAGGCAGGGCGCGCAGCGCGGCTTCATCGGGCAAGCCTGGCAAGTCGGCATGGCCTGGCGGGCTGGCCTCGTCCAGCCGTTGATCGATCCAGCGCACACGGCAGTCGATGTCCTTGAGCAGGTGCACGATGGCTTGGCCCACATGGCCGGCACCGTGCAGGTCCAGGGTGAACCGGGGTGCATGGCGTGGCCACCCTGCCAGCGCCGCAGGTGTCAAGGGTGCAAAGTCCAGGTGGACCACGCCACCGCAGCACTGGCCCAGCGTGGGGCCCAGGGCAAAGCGCTGGGCCCAGCTGGCAAGTGGCAGTGCCGTCGCGCCGCTCAGGCAGGCATGCTCGCGCAAGGCTTGCTGAACCAGGGCGATGGCCTGCCACTCCAGGTGCCCGCCTCCGATGGTGCCCAGCACCTGGTCGAGGCTGACCACCATGCGGGTGTCCCGGTTGCGGGGCGTGGAGCCCTGGATGTCCGAGACCGTGACCACCAGGGCGGGCGTGCCAGACTGGCAAAGCGCCAGGGCATGTTCGCGCAGGAGGGCATCGGTCCACATGGTGGGCGTTCAGGTGGTGGTCGCGGCGGCTTTGAGGGCGTCCACGGCACTCAGGATGGCCTCCGGGGTGGCGGGTGCCCGCAGGGGTGGGTCTCCGAGGTGCCCGCCGACCGACGAGATGGCATCCCGGATGGCAAAGAAGACCGAGAACGGCAACAACAAAGGCGGCTCACCCACGGCTTTGGAGCGGTAGACCGCATCCTCGACATTGAGGTTCTTGAACAAGGCCACCCGGAAGTCCTGCGGGCAATCACTGGCCGTCGGGATCTTGTAGGTGGATGGCGCATGGGTCATCAGCTTGCCGCTGGTGGGGTGCCACCACAGCTCCTCGTTGGTCAGCCACCCCATGCCCTGGATGAAGGCCCCCTCCACCTGGCCGATGTCCAGCGCCGGGTTGATCGATTGCCCCACGTCGTGCAGCACGTCGGCACGCAGCAGTTTGAATTCGCCGGTCAAGGTGTCGACCAGCACCTCGCTGACCGCCGCGCCATAGGCAAAGTAATAAAAGGGGCGGCCCTGCAGCGTCTGGCGGTTCCAGTGCAGGTCGGGCGTGGCGTAAAAGCCGTCGGACCACAACTGCACCCGTGCCATGTAGGCACTCATGACCACGTCTTCAAAGCGCAAGGTCTGCGCGCCCACCCGGACCACATCGCCTTGGGCCTGGGGCTCAAAGACGATGGCGTCGGGCGCTAATTGGTGCTTGGCGGCCAGGTGGTCGATCAGGCGCAGGCGGATCTTTTGCGCGGCATCTTGCGCCGCTTTGCCGTTGAGGTCCGATCCGGTGGAGGCGGCCGTGGCCGAGGTGTTGGCCACCTTCTGGGTGTCGGTCGCGGTGACCCGCACCCGCGACAGGTTCACGCCCAGGGTGTGGGCCACCATCTGGGCCACCTTGGTGTTCAGGCCCTGGCCCATCTCGGTGCCACCGTGGTTGACCAGGATGCTGCCGTCGTTGTAGATGTGGACCAAAGCGCCGGCCTGGTTCAGGTGCACCACGTTGAAGGAGATGCCGAACTTCAAAGGCGTGAGCGCCAGGCCCTTTTTGAGCACTGGGCTGCTCGCATTGAAGGCCGTGATGGCCTCACGTCGCCCCCGGTAGTCAGAGGTCTGCACCAGCTCGGCGATCAGTTCGTGCAGCACGTTGTCCTTGACCTCCTGCCTATAGGGGGTGGTGTTGCGGTCCTGGGTGCCGTACAGGTTGGCCAGGCGCACGTCCAGGGCGTCCTTGCCCAGTTGGCGGGCGATGCTGTCCAGGGCGTACTCGATGGCGAAGGCGCCTTGTGGGCCCCCAAAGCCCCGAAAGGCCGTGTTGCTCTGGGTGTTGGTGCGGGCGCAGTAGCCGTGCAGGGCCACATCGGGCAACCAGTAGGCATTGTCAAAGTGGCACAAGGCCCGGGTCATCACCGGCGCCGACAGGTCGGCAGAAAACCCGGCCCTGGAGATGAAGCTGGCTTCGGCCCCCAGCACGCGGCCATCACCGTCATACCCCAGGTCCAGTTCGGTCACAAAACAGTGGCGTCGTCCGGTGATCATGAAGTCGTCGTCGCGGTCCACGCGCAGCTTGACGGGCTTTTGCGTGAGCCATGCGCCCAGCGCCGCCACGCAGGCAAACACGGCCGATTGCGACTCCTTGCCACCAAAGCCGCCACCCATGCGCCGGCACTCGACCTGCACATGGTGGGCGCTCAAGCCCAGGGCATGGGCCACGGCGTGCTGCATCTCGGTGGGGTGCTGGGTGGAGCAGTGCACGAACATGCCGCGGTCCTCGCGCGGGATGGCGTACGAGATCTGCCCCTCCAGGTAGAACTGCTCCTGCCCACCCAGGTCCACCCGCAGGGGCAGCCGGTGGGGGGCGGTGTTCAGCGCATGCTGGGCATCGCCCCGGCTCAGGTGCATGGGCGGCACCACGTACTGTCTCGCCTGGTGGGCGGCCTCTGGCGTGAGCAGGGCGGGCAGGGGCTCAGCCTGGATCACGGACTTGGCCAGGCTGGCGGCCCGGCGTGCGGATTCGCGGTCCGTGGCCAGCACGGCAAACACGGGTTGGCCCAGGTACTGCAACAGCCCGTCCGCCAGGATGGGGTCGTCGTGGACCAGGGCGCCGCAGTCGTTCAGGCCAGGCACATCGGCCGCCGTGAGCACGGCCACCACACCGGGCTGCGCCTTCAAGGTGGCCAGATCAATGCCCAGCAGCTTGCCGTGGGCCAGGGGGGACAGGCCCAGGGCTGCATGCAAGGTGCCGGTCAGCTCCGGGATGTCGTCCGTGTAGGTGGCCTGGCCGCTGACGTGCAGGTGTGCCGATTCGTGGGGCAGGCTCTGGCCCGCGGCTGACGCCATGGGCTGCGTGGCGGTGGGGTGGGAGAAGGGCTCGACCGGCTTGTTCATGTGGGGGACTCGTCTTCAGCGATCAAACCGCCGTGGCGGGCCAGACCTGGGTCAAGTGGGCCGCCAGCGGGGCGTGTGGGCGGGTTTCCAGCCACCAGCGCTCCAGCAGGTTGCCCGCCACTTTCAGACGGTACTCGGCGCTCGCGCGCATGTCGCTCAAAGGGGCAAAGTCCTGGGCCAGCGCCGCCTGAGCCTGGCGCAAGGTGGCCTCGCTCCAGGGCTGGCCGATCAGTGCCGATTCGGTCAACGGCGCGCGGCGCGCGGTGGCCGCCATGCCGCCCATGGCCACACGGGCGTCGCGAATGACATCGCCATCCAGAGACAGCCACAGCCCGGCGCACACGGCCGAGATGTCGCTGTCGCGCCGCTTGCTGATCTTGTAGGCCCTCAGGCCGCTGGCCTGGGTGGGCAAAGGCACCCGCAGAGACTGTACGAACTCACCCTCCTGCAGGGCGTTCTTCATGTAGTCCAGGTAAAAGCTCGTCAGGGGCAGGGTGCGGGTCTGCTCGCCCTGGCGCAGCACGATCTGCGCATCCAGCGCCAGCAGGATGGGGGCCCCATCGCCAATGGGCGAGCCGTTGGCGATGTTGCCGCCCAGCGTGCCCGCATGCCGAACGGGGGGAGAGGCGAAGCGCTTCCAGATCTCGGTCAAGGCGGGCAGGTGGTGCGCCAGGGTTTGCCAGGCAGCTTCCAGGCTGACGCCCGCACCGATCTCCAGCCCGTGAACGGGCCCGTCGTTCCACGAAGTGATGTGTTGGAGCTCGGTCACCCGCCCCAGGTAGAGGATGTCTCCCAGGGCCCGGAACTGTTTGTTGACCCAC
>DAORJC010000227.1:0-4501 GCA_035438885.1 Aquabacterium sp.
GCATGGTGCGCTGCGCCATGGCCGCCAGGGCCTGACTTTGCTCGGTGGGGATCTGCCAGACCGTCAGCTTGTTGGCGCGGGTGAGCTTGTTGGCAATGCCCGCCCACCACACCGGCGTGCTGCTCTGGAAGGCCCAGACCGTGACGCGGTCGGCCCGGCCGCAGGCCTTCATGAGGCGCTTGTCGTCGGGTTGGCCCACGTCCACCCAGTGCTTGATCTCGTCGCTGAAGTTCTTGTGCCACAGCGCGGGCTCGTCGGGATCCCACATGTCCTTGGCCAGCTCCAGGGTGCCCTGGGTGGTGTCGGCAGGCCAGCCCATGGCCAGGGCCAGCACCCGGGTCATCATGCGCTCGTCGTTTTCTGACGGGTGCCTGGCAATGGTCAGTGCGGGGGCCGCGTAGACATGGCGGTCCATGTCAGAGATTTGAATCTGGGCTTTGAAAATGGTGGCTTTGATGGCCATGGGCAGGTCCGGGTGATCGCGTGCAATCCGCGATCATCCCGCAAAAACATCACTGCCGGGCCAACCAGGCCTGCAGATCACCCAGAACGCGGGCCTTGTCAGGCTCGTTGAAGATTTCGTGCGACATGCCCGGGTAGACGATGGTGGTCAGCAACGATGAGGGCACCGCACCTGCAAAACGCTCGCTGCCGGCCGGCCGAATGCAACGATCGGCACCGGCGTATTGCAGCAGGGTCGGCACCGTCCAGTAGGGCGCACGCCGGTGCACCATCGCCACACTGTCGACCATGAAGCGGGTGAGGCGGCCGGTGATGCGGTCGTGCACCAGCGGGTCATCCACATAGTCCTTGACCACGGAGGCGTCCGAGCACACCCACTCGGGTTTGAGGCCATTGCCCACCGCCACGTCCGGGGTCAGGCGACCCACGCTGGCCAGCAAGCCCTTTTGCAGCTTGCTCATGCCCAGGTCCAGGGCAGGGGAGGACAGGGCACACAAGTCGACCGGCCGCTGCCAGGGCGCATTTTCTGACGGGCTGGCCAGGGCCGAGACAAAGCGCGAGACCACCAGGCCGCCCAGGCTGTGGCCCAGCAACAGCAGGCGCGGCCGGGCGTAGGCATGACGGATGGCATCGATCACATGGGCCAGATCGTGCAGCAGATCGTCGTCGGCGTGCAGACCGCCTCTGGGGCCGGGTGACTGGCCATGGCCGCGGTGGTCATAGGACACCACGGCCCAGCCGGCCTGGTTGAACATGCGGGCGACGTGGGCGTAGCGGCGGGCATGTTCGCCCAAGCCATGCACCAGGCAGACCACGCCTTTGAGCGGCTGAGTGCTGGGCCAGTGCGTGGTGACCAGGTTCAGGCCATCGCGGGTTCTGACCGTGGCAGGGACGTCGGGTGATTCAATCGGCATCAGGGCTTTCTGCGGTGGGGGCCTGAGCCAGCGCCCGCAGCCAGCCCAGGCCCCGGCTGGTGCCGCCGGGCTGCGCGTCGCGAGGCCTGTACTCCAGCCCGATCCAGCCACCATAGCGCAGTGCGGTCAGTTCATCAATCACATGTCCATAGGAGAGCTCGCCTCGGTCGGGCTCACCCCGATCCGGCACGGCGGCGATCTGCAGGTGGCCCACCCGCCCGGTGGGCAGGTACTGGCGCAGGCGCATGGTGACGTCGCCTTCGGTGATCTGGCAGTGGTACAGGTCCATCTGCACCTGCAGGTGGGCCGAGCCCATGGCCTGCACCAGGTCATGCGCCTGGGCCTGGCGCTGCAGCAGGTAGCCCGGCATGTCGCGCGGGTTGATGGGCTCGATCATCAGCGTCACGCCGCTGCCTTGGGCTTGATCGGCCGCCCAGGCCAGGCGTTGCTGGTAGCGAGCCAGGGCGGGGCTGGGGTCGGCATCCGTGCACAGGCCCGCCATCACGTGCACCCGGGGGCAGCCCAGCGCCTGTGCGCGATCCAGCGCCTCGAAGATGCTGCGCCGGAACTCGTCTTCGCGGTCGATCAGGCTGGCCAGGCCACGCTCGCCAGCGGCCCAGTCACCCGGGCGGGCATTGAACAGCACCAGCGACAGGCCATGGGCCTGCAGCCGGGCTTGAACCTCGGCGGTGGGGTGCTCGTGCGGGAACAGGCACTCGACCCCTTTGAAGCCGTCGCGGGCGGCGGCCTCGAAGCGGTCCAGAAAAGGCAGGTCGGTGTAAAGCCAGGACAGGTTGGCTGCGAACTTCAGCATGAAAAACGGGGGGCAGTTGCCGGCCCCCCGAAGCGTACAGGATCGCAGTGATCAACGAAGGATCAGAAGGTTTCCCAATCGTCGTTGTCCGCACCAATGGTGGTCGATGGCGGTGGGCTGGCTGGTCGGGTGGGAGCCGGGCCGCTGCTGGATGGCGTGAAGGTCGATGGTGCGGCTGACGGGGTCGACGCGGAGGTCGCTGGCTTGGTCAGCGCCAGTTTGGGCACCGCGGCGGCGGGTTTCTTGGCCACATGGGGCACGGCCTTGATCGGCGTGACGGCCGCGGGCTGCTTCGCGGCGCTGGCCTGGGCCTTGGCGATCACGGTGTGCGTGTGGCTGCGGGCGCTTTGTGGGGCCTGATGCCCCAGGTGGTTGCCACCGAGCTTGAAGGAAGACACGGCCTGGGCCAGTCGCGTGGCCTGGTCCTTCAGGCTCTCGGCCGCGGCGGCGGATTCCTCCACCAGGGCGGCGTTTTGCTGCGTCATCTGGTCTAGCTCGTTGACCGAGCGGTTGACCTGAGCAATGCCCATGCTCTGCTCGGTCGATGCGGCACTGATCTCGCCAATGATGTCGGAGACGCGCTGCACGCTGGTCAGGATCTCCTGCATGGACGAGCCTGCGTCCTGCACCAGGCGCGAGCCGGACTCGACCTTCTCGGACGAGGCGCTGATCAGGGTCTTGATCTCCTTGGCCGCCTCTGCGCTGCGCTGGGCCAGCGAGCGAACCTCACCGGCCACCACGGCAAAGCCGCGACCTTGTTCACCCGCACGGGCGGCTTCAACAGCAGCGTTCAGGGCCAGGATGTTGGTCTGGAAGGCGATGCCGTCGATCACGGTGATGATCTCGTTGATCTTGCGGCTGGCCACGTCGATCTCGGCCATGTTGGAGACCACTTGCGAGACGATGTGCTCGCCGCGCTGGGCCGCCGTGGCCGCACCCGAGGCCAGTTGATTGGCCTGCGTGGCCGAATCGGCGCTCTGGCGCACGGTGCCGGTCAGCTCTTCCAGAGAGCTGGCCGCGCCTTGCAGGTTCGAGGCGGTGTTCTCCGTGCGGTGCGACAGGTCCTGGTTGCCGCTGGCGATCTCGCTGGAGGCGGTGGTGATCGAGTCGGTGGCCTGGCGGATGGTGCTGATGGTGTTGCGCAGGTTGCTGCTCATCACCAGCAACTGGCCCTTGATGGATGACTCAGGGGCACCGCCGGCTTCGGCCTGCAGGTCCAGGTCGCCATCGGCCACGCGCTGCAGCAGGTCGCGCAGGCGGGCAGGCTCGTCACCCACGTCGGCCCAGATCCGGCGGATCAGCAGGCTGGAGGTCACCACCTGGGCCACCAGGGCGACCAGAAAGGTGGCCACCGCGCCCCAGACCAGGGCCGAGATGTCGGCCTTGACTGACTCGGCGGCGGTTTTGAGGGCCGCCATGTCGGGCGGCTGGGCCGCGCCCATGGCCTGCAGGGCCTGGAAGCTGGACGAGGTTTGCTGACCCAGCACGGCAATGAGTGCCACACCAATCAGAAGGACGGCGCCGACACTCAGTGTCAGCAGCCAGATGCGTGTTCTCAGATTCATGGACGTGGCTCCCAGGTCAAACGACGTGTTTCAGGTCTTATATCGGCATGCTCCCTCAAGGGTTGAGGGCCTGATCGGGCGAACAGCGCGCGGAAAGTGTCTGAAATGTCCGCCCCGTCAGGGTCGTCCCCCAGGGGTCTCTAGAATCCGCAGATGACCGAAGCTGTGACCAAAGCCGCCCACCGCCGCCTGATGTTCTGGGTGGGCCTGCTGTATTTTTCCGAGGGCCTGCCCCTGGGCGTGTTCTTTGACCTGTTCCCGGTGCACATGCGCCAGGCCGGCGTTCCACCCTCTGAAATCGGTTTGCTGAGCCTGCTGGGCCTGGCCTGGACGGTCAAGTTCCTGTGGGCGCCGCTGGTGGACGCCTGGCGCGCGCACCGGCGCTGGATGGCGGGGGCCAACCTGGGCATGGCGGGCGTGCTGTGGGTGATGGCCATGAACCCGACCGCGCTGGCCTCGGGCGCGACCTGGCCCTGGGTGCTGCTGGCGCTGTTCACGGTGCTGTCGGCCACCAATGACATCGCGACCGACGGCTACACCATCGAGCAACTGCAAGGCGGGCAACTGGGCGTGGCCAACGGGCTGCGCATCGGCATGTACCGCGTGGGCATGCTGGCCGCTGGCGGCCTGCTGGTGGTGGCCGGCTGGATGGGCACGCCCCAGGCCCCGCACTGGCAGGCGGCCTACGGCCTGGGCGCGGCCTTGATGGTGTGCAACGCCATCCTGATCCTGATGGCGCCGCCCTC
>DAORJC010000228.1:0-4498 GCA_035438885.1 Aquabacterium sp.
GTGCACTCGCGCGTGGCCCGCTCCAACATCCACGCGTTGACCACCCTGGGCGTGCCCGAGGTGCGAGTGGTCGGCCCGCGCACCCTGGTGCCCGGCGACCTGCGCGAGATGGGGGTGCGCGTCTGCCACAGCATGGAAGAGGGCATCAAGGATGCCGACGTCGTCATCATGCTGCGCCTGCAGAACGAGCGCATGACCGGCGGCATGCTGCCCAGCTCCGGCGAGTTCTTCAAGGAGTTTGGTCTGACCCCGGCCAAGCTGGCCCTGGCCAAGCCCGACGCCATCGTGATGCACCCGGGCCCAATCAACCGCGGGGTCGAGATCGACTCCAGCGTGGCCGATGGCGCCCAGAGCGTGATCCTGCCGCAGGTGACCTTCGGGATTGCCGTGCGCATGGCGGTCATGTCCATCATCGCGGGGAATGACGCATGAAGATCCTGATCAAGAACGGCCGTGTGGTCGATCCGGCCAGCGGCCTGGACCTGGTGGGCGACCTCGCCATTGCCACCGGTCGCATCGTCTCCATTGGCCAGGTCAGCCCTGATTTCGCACCCGCCCGCGTCATTGATGCCAGCGGTTGCATCGTGGCCCCGGGGCTGGTTGACCTGGCTGTGCGCCTGCGTGAGCCGGGTCACGAGCACGAAGGCATGCTGGAGTCCGAACTGGCCGCTGCCGCCGCCGGCGGCGTGACCAGCGTGGTCTGTCTGCCTGACACCGACCCCACGCTGGACGAGCCCGGCCTGGTCGAGATGCTCAAGCTGCGCGCGCGCAAGCTCAGCCGTTGTCGCCTGTTCCCGCTGGGTGCGCTCACGCGTGGCCTCAAGGGCGAGAACCTGACCGAGATGGCCGAGCTGCACGAAGCCGGCTGTGTGGGCTATTCGCAGGCCGAAGTGCCCATCCGCGACACCCAGGTGCTGCAGCGGGCCATGCAATACGCGGCCACCTTTGGCTACACCGTCTGGCTGCGTCCTCAGGATGCCTGGCTGGGCAAGGGCATCGCCGCCAGCGGTGCTGTGGCCACGCGCCTGGGCCTGTCGGGTGTGCCCGTCTCGGCCGAGACCATTGCCCTGCACACCATCGTCGAGCTGGTCCGTGTCACGGGCGCTCGCGTGCACCTTTGCCGCATCTCCAGCGCCGCGGGGGTCGAGATCGTGCGTCAGGCCAAGGCCCAGGGCCTGCCCATCACGGCCGACGTCAGCATCAACTCCTTGTTGCTGACCGATGTGGACATCGGCTTCTTCAACTCGGCCATGCGCCTGGTGCCTCCGCTGCGCCAGGGGCGTGACCGCGATGCCCTGCAAGCGGCGCTGCGTGACGGCACCCTGGATGCCCTGGTGTCCGACCACACCCCGGTCAGCGAAGACGAAAAAATGCTCCCCTTTGGCGAAGCCGAGCCCGGTGCCACGGGCCTGGAGCTGCTGCTCAGCCTGGCCCTCAAGGGCGCGGGCCTCGATGCCGGTGAGGCCTCATCCCTCGATCTGGTGCGCTTGCGCCAGGCCCTGGGCACGGTGACCTCCGGGCCCGTCAAGGTGCTGGGCGATGCCATTGGTTCCCTGTCGTCCAGCGCGGGTCGCCTGGTGCAGGGCGGGGTGGCCGACATCTGCGTCTTTGACCCTCGGGTTCACTGGCAGGTCGAGCCGGGTGCCCTGGTCAGCCAGGGCAAGCACACGCCCTTTGCCTTTGACTGCACCGGCATGGCCTTGCCCGGGCGCGTGCGCGTGACTCTGGTGGCCGGCCAGATCGCCCATGAAGCCTGAGAAGGTGCACACGCCGATCTGGCGCGTGCCCTTGGGTCTTTGGCGTTTGTGCATGGCCGTGGGCTACCTGCTGTGGGTGTCCCAGGTGATGCGTCTTCGTTTTGCGGGCATGAGCCCGAAAGACCAACACGATCACGTCAAGGCCTGGTCTGCCGGTCTGTTGCGCCGCCTGGGCGTTCGCCTGGTGGTGCAGGGGCAGTTCCGCCCGGGTGCCAAACTGGTGGTGGGCAACCATGTGTCCTGGATGGACATCATGGCCATCAACGCGGCCGAGCCCTCCTGCTTTGTCTCCAAAGCCGAGGTGGGGCGGTGGCCGGTGGTGGGCCCGATGGTGGTGCTGGCCGGCACCATCCTGCTGGAGCGGGCCCGTCGCCGTGATGCCATGCGGGTCATGGGCTTGCTGGCGCAATCGCTCAAAGACGGACGCACGGCTGCGGTCTTCCCTGAGGGCACCACGGGCAATGGCCACGAATTGCTGGGCTTTCACGGCAACTTGCTGCAATCGGCCATCGATGCCGATGTGCCGGTGCAACCGGTGGCCCTGCGCTACAGCGACGCAAGTCACCCCATCAGCCCTGCGGCGGCCTATGTGGGCGACATCAGCCTGCTCAAGTCCCTGTGGTGGGTGGCCTGCGCCCGGGGCATGCGCTGCCACCTGACGGTGCTGGCCCCCCAACGAGTGACCCATGCCGATCGGCGGGCCCTGGCGGAATCCCTGCGTGCCGACATCGAGTGGACGTTGAATGAAGCGATGTCGGCGTGAAAAAGCCGCAATCGCCCTCATGTTCCCTGAATCATCCCCCCAACAGGGGAGGGACACTGTTTCTATCGAGCGGCGCCGAGACTTTGCGCTGCAGCAAAACGTGCAGGCGACCTTGTCTCCTACAATCGCGCATTCGTTTGAGGTACTTCAATGATTGACTTTTTCTCGTCCTCGGCCTTCATGGATTCCGTGGTGAACCTTCTGGCTGATGGACTGCTGCAGTTCTCGTGGTGGCAGGTGCTGCTGGCGGCACTGGCGCTGACCCACGTCACCATCGCATCGGTCACGATCTTTCTGCACCGTGCGCAGGCGCACCGTGCCTTGGACCTGCATCCCATCGCGTCCCATTTTTTCCGGTTCTGGCTGTGGATGACCACCTCCATCGTGACCAAGCAGTGGGTGTCGGTGCACCGCAAGCATCACGCCAAATGCGAGACCCAGGAAGACCCCCACAGCCCGGTCGCTCACGGCATCAAGACCGTGTTGCTGCGTGGCCGTGAGCTGTATGCCGAAGAGGCCGCCAAGGCGGAAACCCTCAAGAAATACGGTCACAACACGCCGGATGACTGGCTGGAAACGCATCTTTACACGGGCCGCTCCGGCCTGGGCATCCTGTTGATGTTCCTGATCGACGTGGCCTTGTTTGGCGCTCTGGGCATCACGGTCTGGGCTGTGCAGATGGCCTGGATCCCGATCACGGCGGCCGGCATCATCAATGGCCTGGGTCACTGGTGGGGCTACCGCAACTTCGAGGCCGCCGATGCCTCCACCAACATCAGCCCCTGGGGCATCATCATTGGTGGTGAAGAGCTGCACAACAACCACCACACCTACCCGACCTCGGCCAAGCTGTCGGTCAAGCCTTATGAGTTCGACATTGGCTGGGGCTACATCCGCGGCATGGAAATGATCGGTCTGGCCAAGGTGCGCAAGCTGCCACCTCGCCTGACCCTGGGTCAGGTCAAGCCGGTGGCTGACGTCAAGACGCTGGAAGCCATCGCGGCTCACCGCTACGAGTTGATGGCCAGCTATGCCCGCGAAGTGCGCCTGGCCTGTGCCAACGAGCTGGCCCGCCTCAAGGCTGACCGGCAGCAGGCGTCTGCCGAGCGTCTCCAGCGCGTGCGCAACTGGCTGCACCGCGACGACGACAAGGTGCCTCAGAGTCTGCGCAGTGACATCCACAGTGCCTTGGCAGACAACCCCAAGCTGGCCAAGCTGATCGCCATGCGCGAAGAGCTTCGTTCGCTGTGGACGCGCACCAACGTGTCGGCCGAGCAACTGGCCGGTGAGTTGCAGGCCTGGTGCCAGCGCGCTGAGGCCAGTGGCATCAAGGCCCTGCAAGAGTTCTCGCTGAAGCTGCGTGCTTCTTATGCCTGATCTTTGAAGGGCCTTGCTGAATGAAAGCCTCGCCTTGTGCGGGGCTTTTTTTGGGGCGTGTGCGTCGTGTCAAGCGCCGATGCTCGGGTGGGAGATCCGTTCGGGCCCACCCCTGAGGTGTGCGCATCACATCCCGAGGCACCCTGGTCGGGTGGCGTCAGGCCTACCCCACAACGATGGCATGACCAAAGAAAAAACCCGCCGAGGCTTGCGCCTGGCGGGTTCTTGCAAGGAAACAGGCTGAATTACTTCAGCTTGATTTCCTTGTAGGCCACGTGCTTGCGTGCCTTGGGGTCGAACTTCATGAATTCCAGCTTTTGGGGCGTGGTCTTCTTGTTCTTGGTGGTGGTGTAGAAGTGGCCAGTACCCGCAGTGGATTCCAGCTTGATCTTTTCGCGTCCGCCTTTTGCAGCCATGATTCAGTCTCCGATCACAGTTCGCCACGGGCACGCAGGTCCACCAGGACCTGATCGATACCCACTTTGTCAATCAGTCGCAGTGCGGCTGCCGAGATGCGCAGGCGCACCCAACGGTTTTCGCTCTCGACCCAGAAACGACGGTACTGCAGGTTGGGCAGGAAACGACGCTTGGTCTTGTTGTT
>DAORJC010000229.1:0-4474 GCA_035438885.1 Aquabacterium sp.
GAGTTGCGCGTCAAGCTGGGCGACAAGGTCAGCCAGGGCTCCATCGTGGGCCTGCTGGAGACCTCGGAGCCTGTGGCGCCGGCTGTGCCCCCCCTCGCGGCAGAAGCCGTGGCACCCGCTGTCGCGGCCCCGCCCGCGGCGGTGGCCGTTGCCGTTGCAGCACCTGAACCGGCAGCAGCACCCAAGGCCCACCCCATGGCGGCCTTGCCGCCGGCCACCCCGACCGACCATGCGACCGTGCCACACGCATCGCCTTCGGTGCGGATGTTTGCGCGGGAGCTGGGGGTGCCGCTGGCGCGTGTCGCAGGCTCTGGCCCCAAGGGCCGAATCACGCACGCGGACGTACAGGCCTTTGTGAAGAATGCCCTGAGCCAGCCTGCGCAGGCGGTGGCATCGGCGGCCGGATCGGGCGCGGGCAGTGCCGACCTGGGTGGCATGACCTTGCTGCCCTGGCCCAAGGTGGACTTTGCCAAGTTTGGCCCCATCGAGCGCAAGCCCCTGTCGCGCATCCAGAAGATCTCGGGCGCCAACCTGCACCGCAACTGGGTGCGCATCCCGCACGTCACCAACAATGACGAGGCGGACATCACCGAGCTGGAGGCCTTGCGCGTCAAGCTCAATGAGGAGCACGCCAAGGCGGGCACCAAGTTCACCTTGCTGGCCTTTTTGCTCAAGGCCTGTGCGGTGGCGTTGCGCAAGTTCCCGACCTTCAACGCCTCGCTCGATGGCGATGACCTGGTGCTCAAGCAGTACGTCAACATCGGCTTTGCGGCCGACACGCCCAATGGGCTGGTCGTGCCGGTGATCCGGGATGTGGACCTCAAGAGCCTGACCCAACTGGCGCAGGAAACCGCTGCGCTGGCCGCCAAGGCCCGAGAGGGCAAGCTGTCGCCCACCGAGATGACCGGGGGGAATTTTTCGATCTCGTCCCTGGGCGGGTTTGGGGGCACCACCTTCACGCCCATCATCAACGCACCGGAGGTGGCTATTTTGGGCGTGTGCCGATCCAGCATGAAGCCCATCTGGAACGGCCAGGGCTTTGACCCGCGTCTGATGCTGCCACTGAGCCTGAGCTACGACCACCGCGTCATCGACGGGGCATCGGCGGCCAAGTTCAATGCCTACCTGGCCAGCTTGCTGGCTGACTTCCGGCGCGCGCTGGTCTGACACACGGGACAAGCCTCATGCCATTGATTCAAATTCCGGTGCCCGATCTGGGCGACATCAGCGATGCCGCCGTCATCGAAATCCTGGTCAAACCCGGCCAGACCATCGCGGCTGAACAAAGCCTGATCACCCTGGAGTCCGACAAGGCCTCCATGGAGGTGCCATCCCCCCAGGCCGGGGTGGTGAGCGCCATCACGGTCAAGCTGGGTGATCGCGTCAGCCAGGGGCAGATCATCTTGTCCCTGGAGGCCGCGGGGGAGGGTGCTGCAGCACCGGCAGCCCCACCGGTCAACGCACCAACGGAGACCGACTGCGACGTGCTGGTGCTCGGTGGTGGTCCGGGCGGCTACAGCGCGGCCTTTCGCGCAGCGGACCTGGGCCTCAAGGTCATCCTGGTCGAGCGTTATGCCGAGCTGGGGGGCGTGTGCCTGAACGTGGGTTGCATCCCTTCCAAGGCCCTGCTGCACGTGGCGGCCGTGATGGACGAGGTCAAGCACTTCGACGCCCTGGGGGTGAGCTTTGGCGCGCCCAAGGTCGATCTGGACAAGTTGCGGACCCACAAGTCGAGCGTGACCGGCAAGCTCACCGGCGGCCTGGCCTTCATGGCCAAGGCCCGCAAGGTTCAGGTCGTGCGCGGCTACGGCAGCCTCACGGGTCCCCACCAGATTCAGGTGGAGCTGACCAGCGGCACCTCGCAAGACAAGACGGGCGAGACGCGCAGCCTCCGCTTCAAGCGCGCCATCATTGCGGCAGGCTCCCAAGCGGTGCACCTGCCGTTTTTGCCCGACGACCCACGCGTGGTGGACTCCACCGGCGCCTTGGGTCTGCCCAGCGTGCCCCAGCGCATGCTGGTGGTGGGTGGCGGCATCATCGGCCTGGAGATGGGCACGGTCTACTCGACCCTGGGTGCACGCATCGATGTGGTCGAGATGGGCGACATGCTGATGCTGGGGGCCGACCGGGACCTGGTCCAGGTCTGGCAAAAGCACAATGCCCACCGCTTTGACCGCCTGATGCTGGGCACCCGCACGGTGTCGGCACAGGCCACACCCGCAGGCATCGTGGTCAACTTCGAGTCGACCAAGGCGGGCGAAGCCGCACCGGCCTCGCAGACCTATGACCTGGTGCTGCAGGCGGTGGGGCGCACGCCCAATGGCCGCAAGATCGGCGCAGACCAGGTCGGTTTGAATGTCAACGAGCGGGGTTTCATCCCGGTCGACCGGCAGATGCGAACCAACGTGCCCAGCCTGTTTGCCATTGGCGACATCGTGGGTCAACCCATGCTGGCCCACAAGGCCGTGCATGAGGGCCATGTGGCTGCCGAGGTCGTGGCGGGTGAACTGCTGGGCGATGAGTCCCTGGCGCGCGCAGCCTTTGATGCCCGTGTGATCCCCTCGGTGGCCTACACCGACCCGGAGATTGCGTGGGTGGGCCTGACCGAGGATCAGGCCAAGGCGCAAGGCGTGGCGGTCAAGAAGGGCTTGTTCCCCTGGGCCGCCTCAGGCCGCGCCCTGGCCAATGGCCGCTCGGAGGGCTTCACCAAGCTGCTGTTCGATGTGGAAACCCACCGCATTGTGGGTGGCGGCATCGTGGGGCCCAACGCCGGCGACCTGATCGGGGAGGTGGCACTGGCCATCGAGATGGGAGCCGACGAGGTCGACATCGGCAAGACCATCCACCCGCATCCGACGCTCGGTGAGAGCATCGGCCTGGCGGCTGAGGCCGCTCACGGCAGTTGCACCGACCTGCCGCCCGTGCGCAAGCGCTGAATCAAGCCACACAGCGTCAGATCACGCACTCGCCGTAACGCTGAGCCAGGGGCTCCAGCTCCTGGGGCGTGGCGGTCAGGTGAATGTCGACGCCACCATCCCCGGTGGGCGTCGGCACGATCTTGAGCATGCGAAAGGGCGCGGCCATGGGGTTGAACCAGCTCGGCTCGCCCGTGCCCAGGTCCACCTGATAGATCGGCAGGTGGTTGTAGTTGTTCTGCAGGTAGCCGCCCTGGGTGGACTGGATCACGGCACGGGGCATCAGTGCGCCCAGGGTCTTGTCGCGGCGACGGCGCTCCAGCATGCCCAGGTAGCCTTTGACCTCTTCCAGGTTGTGCATGGCCCCGGGTTGCTTGAGCTTGAGCGCCAGTTGCGCCTCGCCCTGGCTGGACAACTCGGCTGCGGTGTAATCCACCGCTTCCTGCCCCAGTGCGTTGCCCACCAGACGTGGCGGCAAGCCCAGACCTTTGCGATAACGCAGATCCGAGACCAGCCCCACCGTGCGGTCATGGTCATGCCCCTGCACCTCGCTCATCAGCTTGAGCACATGGGTGCTGACCAGATCGGCCGCCGTGAGCCGATCGCCACCCGTGATGCCTTCCGGCATGGCCTGGCGCCAACCCTCAATGGTGGCGGCGGGCACACGGTAGACACCCACCTGGTTCTGCAGCAGTTGCACCCCCAGTCGGGCGTAGATGCCCAGCTGTCGGGGCCGGGAGGGTGCCTCCATGACGTGACGGGTTTCAGGGCAATCGGCCAGGGTCTGCATGAGGTCGAACAGGACGTCGCGCTCGACCACGGGGCCCACCACATCCAGCCCACGGGCCAGCCGGGACCAGTCGACCAGGAAGCTCCACATCGTGGCCGCGTCGACCAGCGTGTGCACGCCCACCACGGACAGGACCATCGCCCCATCGGCAAAGCGGAACACCTCGAACGTGAGCAAGGGCTTTTGCTGATGGATGACCTGCCAGGGCATGGGCCGCGTGGCCATGCGAGAGGCGTCCCGGTGCACCGGGTGGTGAGGGCCGTAATCAGGCAGAGGCCCTTCACAGTCCCAGACCTTGAGCGCCACGCCCGCATCGTTGCCGACCAGCCAGTCGCGGCCGTCTTCCAGGCGCTGCATGCGCCCGGTGATCATGCGGTGAACCGTGGCCGCTTCGCGCAGCGACTTGCGCAGCAAGGCGATGTCCAGGCCTTGGGGGTACACATAGAAGAGCGGGATGCTGGCGTGCGTGGTCAGGATGTCGCATCCTGTCAGAGGCAGCTTGGGGCTGGTGATGCCGCTTTTGACCATTTCGGTCGAGACCAGGCGAGGTCGGAGGGTGCTGCGCATGAGTGAGAGAAATCCAACGAGGCGGGCATGGGGCTTGTCCTGAAATCTAACGCAGTCCGATCCACCCCGATCTCGTCGTCTACCCGATGTGACCCACACCCTGGGGGTCAGTGAAAATCCCGGCTGTGGGTGCCCAACCGCCCCAGCAAAGGGGTCAGATCACGCAGGCGGTGGGCGATCAGGTGGCGCACCTCGCCTTCGC
>DAORJC010000230.1:0-4453 GCA_035438885.1 Aquabacterium sp.
GCCGGAGGCAGAGACCCTGCAGGCCTGGCTGGACCTGGCCCGCGAGGCCGCCCTGCCGGTTCAGGTCACGCCTGAAGCCTTGCGGCGCACCGAGCAACGCTCGGTCGTCCTGCAACTGGAGCGTCTGATGGACTACCCCATGGTGCGATCCCGCGTGGAAAAGCGTCAGATCTCGCTCCATGGCTGGCACTACGTCATCGAAGACGGCGAGGTGCATGTCTTTGACGTCAAGTCCGGCCGCTTTGTGCCGGCCTCAGCCGCCGAGCACAGTGGCACGGGGCCCTATCAGGCCCATGAAGAGGACAACGGCGCGATCTTCAATGAGATTGATGCGGCCTGGCATCGCGGTTGAAGGATCGGGCAGGTCCCAGGCCTTCTGATCTTGTTGTCTCGGCTTTTACGTTTCCCAACCGTGGGTCGGACATTTCCCTGTCATACCTGTGTTCTACAAGACACCAGGGCAGGTCGACGCAGGGCACCGATTCCTCGGCATCCATCACGCGTCCTTGCTAGACCTGAGAAACGGACAGCAGGACAGCATGGTTTTAGATCTTTACAGCCCTTGGGTGGTGCTCGCCGCACTGATGCTGGCGCTGGGCAGCGCACATGTGCTGGTGCGCTGGCAAGGCGCGCCAGCCAGCGGTGGACGGCATGTGTCCATCGACGGGCTCCGGGGGTTCCTGGCTTTTTTCATCTTCCTGCAACACGGCAGCGTCTGGTACGTCTACGTTCGCCAGCAGGAATGGATCCCACCCGCGTCGAACCTGTTTGTGCACCTGGGCGACAGCAGTGTGGCGTTGTTCTTCATGATCACCGCCTTCCTGTTCACCTCCAAAGTCCTGGACAGCCAAAAGCGGCCCATCGATTGGGTCCGCTTGTATGTGTCGCGGGTGATGCGCCTGTTCCCGCTGTATGTCCTGGCCATCACGATCCTGTTGTTCATGGTGGCCGACCTGACCGGGTGGACGCTGGAGGTCTCGCCCCTTCAGTTGATTAGGCAGGTGCTGTCATGGGTGTCGTTCACACTGGCCGGTGGCCCGCCAGTCAACGGCCTCAGCGACACCAACAACCTGATCGCTCGTGTGACCTGGTCGCTGCGGTATGAGTGGTGGTTCTACCTGTCGCTGCCGGCCATTGGGTGCTTGCTCGGACGTCGTTCGGCCTTGGTGTGGATGGCCTTCGGATTCTTCAATTTTCTGCTGTTCAAGCTAGGGTGGCGACTTGATTGGGCCCGTTTGTTGCCATTTTTTGGCGGCATCTTTGCGGCCCATGCCGTCAAAAGCGAGGCGCTGTGTCGGTTTGCCCGCCTTCGATCCGTGGGCCTGCTGGTGTTGGCCTGCCTGGCCGCCACGATCATGTTGACGCCCACGGCCTACACGCCGGCAGCGGTGCTGCTGCTGTCCGTGGCCTTTGTGTTGATTGCATGCGGCAACGACGTTTTCGGTGGTCTCTCTGCAGCCTCATCCAGGATGTTGGGTGAGATGACCTACAGCATCTACTTGCTGCACGGCCTTTTGCTGTCGTTTGTCTTTCGGTGGGTGGTGGGCCTGCAGTCCCTGGCGACCTGGTCGGTGGCCGAGCATTGGGGCCTGGTGCTCGGGTTGACCATTCCCCTGATCGCCATGAGTTACGCGACCTACCGCTGGATCGAGGTCCCGGCGCAACGAGCCACGCCGGTGGTGACGGGCTGGGTCAGGCAACTGGCCCGGCTGGTGCGTTGGAGCCCGAGGGGTGTGGCCTGAGGGCTTGCCTTCGAGCAAGCGGGTGATCAAGGGTCGCAAGCGCCCGGGACTTGATCGAATCGCTCAGCACCCGCGTCAAAACGGTCATCGACAAGGTGGGGCTTTCTTCCTAGGATTGGGCTTCGGTTCACCCTTTGAAGCGACCATGATCAGTTTTTCCCACATCCTCACCGAAGACCAATGCGCCATGCAGGAGGCCACCCGCGCCTTCGTCCGCAAGGCCCTGGCCCCCCACGCCAGCGAGTGGGACCGCACAGGCCACTTGCCGGATTCGGCGGTGCAGCAAATGGGCGAGCTGGGCCTGCTGGGCCTGCAGGTGCCTCCTGAATGGGGCGGCTTCAAGACGGACGACCTGACTTACGCCCTGTGCATCGAAGAGGTGGCGGTGGGCTGTGCCGCGTCGTCCACGCTCATGAGCGTGCACAACTCGGTGGGCTGCGTGCCCATCCTGAAGTTCGGCACCGAAGCCCAAAAGCAGCAGTGGCTGGCCCGCATGGCATCTGGTGAGGTCATCGGTGCCTTCTGCCTGACCGAGCCTCAGGCCGGCTCGCAGGCCGATGCACTCAAGACCCGAGCCGTGCGCGTGGGCGACAACTGGGTGCTCAACGGCGCCAAGCAGTTTGTGACCAACGGTGGGCGCGCTGGCGTGGCGATCGTGTTCGCCGTGACCGACCCGGTGGCCGGCAAGAAGGGCATCTCCGCCTTCCTGGTGCCGACCGATACGCCGGGCTTCGAGGTGGGCCCACCTGAAAACAAGATGGGCATCCGGGCGTCAGACACCTGCCCGATCACCCTGATCGATTGCCGCGTGCCCGCCAGCCACCTGCTGGGGAAGGAGGGCGAAGGCCTGAAGATCGCGCTGTCCAACCTGGAGGGCGGGCGCATCGGCATCGCTGCGCAAGCCGTGGGCATTGCCCGGGCCGCCCTGGAAGCCGCCACGCGCTATGCAGGCGAGCGCGTGCAGTTCGGTCAGCCCATCGCACAGCACCAGGCCATCGGCCACACCCTGGCCGACATGCACACCCGCCTGAATGCCGCCCGCCTGATGGTGCACCACGCGGCGCGCCTGCGCTCGGCCGGCGTGCCCTGCATCTCCGAGGCCTCGCAGGCCAAGCTCTTCGCCTCTGAAATGGCCGAATGGGTCTGCTCCAAGGCCATCCAGGTCCACGGCGGCTACGGCTACCTGCAGGACTACGCGGTCGAGCGGCATTACCGCGACGCGCGCATTACCCAGATCTACGAGGGCACCAGCGAGATCCAGAAGCTCGTCATCGCCCGCCAACTCTTGCTCGATACCCAGGCCTGAACATGAACACCACCGCATCCCTCTACACTGCCGACCAGACCATCCGCCTGTTGATCAACGGCGAGTACGTCGCCTCGCGCACCACCGAGCGCCTGCCCATCGTCAACCCGGCCACCCAGCAGGTGCTGGCCCACACGCCCTGCTCGACCGACGACGAGGTTCAGGCCGCAGTGGCCTCGGCCAAGGCCGCGTTTGCCACCTGGCGCCACACGCCGATCGCTGCGCGCATGCGCATCATGCTGCGCCTGCAAGCGCTCATCCGCGAGCAACTGCCGCGCCTGGCGCGCGTGCTCACCGAAGAGCAGGGCAAGACTCTGGCCGATGCCGAGGGCGACATCATCCGCGGTCTGGAGGTCGTGGAGCACGCGTGCTCGGTGGGCACGCTTCAGATGGGCGAGTTTGCCGAGAACGTGGCCGGTGGCGTCGACACCTACACGCTGCGCCAGCCCATCGGCGTGTGCGTGGGCATCACGCCTTTCAACTTCCCCGCGATGATCCCGCTGTGGATGTTCCCGATGGCGATTGCCTGCGGCAACACCTTCGTGCTCAAGCCCTCCGAGCAAGACCCCATGAGCACGATGGAGCTGGTGCGCCTGGCCCTGGAAGCCGGTGTGCCCCCAGGCGTGCTGAACGTGGTGCACGGTGGCAAGTCGGTGGTCGATGCCTTGTGCACCCACCCGGATGTGGCCGCCGTGTCCTTCGTGGGTTCGACCGCCGTGGGCACCCATGTCTACGACCTGGCCGGCCGCCACGGCAAGCGTGTGCAGAGCATGATGGGTGCGAAGAACCACGCCGTCATCCTGCCCGATGCCAATCGGGAACACACGCTCAACGCCCTGGCCGGGGCCGCCTTCGGTGCAGCGGGCCAGCGTTGCATGGCCACGTCCGTGGCGGTGTTCGTCGGTGTTTCCAAAGACTGGTTGCCCGACCTGGTGCAGCGCGCCAAAACGCTCAAGGTCAACGCCGGTGTCGAGCCCGGCACCGATGTCGGCCCGGTGATCTCCGCTCAGGCCAAAGGCCGCATCGAAGGCTTGATCGCCAGCGGCGTGAGCGAAGGCGCCCGGCTGATGCTGGACGGTCGTGCGCCCCAGGTGCCGGGCTACGAGCAAGGCAACTTCGTGGGACCCACCGTGTTCGGTGGCGTCAAGACCCACATGCGCATCTACACGCAAGAGATCTTCGGGCCGGTGCTGGTGTGTCTGGAGGTGGACACGCTGGACGAGGCGATCGCCCTGGTCAACGCCAACCCCTTCGGCAATGGCGTGGCCCTGTTCACGCAAAGCGGCGCGGCGGCGCGGCGCTTCCAGAGCGAGATCGACGCGGGTCAGGTGGGCATCAACGTGCCCATCCCGGTGCCCGTGCCCTTCTTCAGCTTCACGGGCTCGCGCGGCTCCAAGCTGGGCGA
>DAORJC010000231.1:0-4414 GCA_035438885.1 Aquabacterium sp.
CCCCCCACGTGGCCAGGGTTCGATCCAAGCCCAGGCGCACCAAGGCAATGGCCAGCAGCAGCAGCGCCAGCCACCTGGGCTCAAAATGACCCAACGACAGGTAGACCACGACGGGGTACGCCACCGTCACGATCCCCAGCGCCAGGTTGCTCCAGAGCCGTTTAGGCACCGATCTGCTCACCCGAGACCAAGCGGTGCAGTGCATCGGCCACATCGCTGACCGTGCGCACCATCTTGAACGCTTCAGGCTGCAGGCGCTGACCCACCATGGGTTTGAGCTGCACCATCAAATCGACGGCATCGATGCTGTCAATGTCCAGGTCCTCACGCAGGCGTGCTTGCGGCACCACCAAATCGGGATCCAGGTCAAAGGTCTTCACCAAGATATCAACGATGCGTTGAAGAATTTCGTCTTTGGTCATAACAGGCATTCCGCAGGGTTGCACGACAACACATCAGCATGTACGTTGGGCCGTCACGAATGCGGCCAGCGCGCGCACACTCCCGAAGTGGCGGCGGGTTTCTTCTGAATTGGACGACACGGACACCCCGTACTTGCGCTGCAGTGCCAGCCCCAGTTCCAAGGCATCGATGGAGTCCAACCCCAGGCCCTTGACGAACAAGGGCTCGGTCGGGTTGATGTCATCCGGGGCCAAGTCTTCCAGTGCCAGGGCACTGATGATCAGCGCCTTGATGTCCTGCTCCAAGGCTTGGGTATCAATCTCAACGGTCACGACGGGTCTCCGATGTGAAGTAATCGGTCAGGTAAGCGGTCAATCGACGGGCGGCCAGCACATCGCTGCCCTGCCCTGCGATGATTTGTTCGGTCGGTAGATCCTCACGCACCTCAAGACGGAAATGG
This sequence comes from Aquabacterium sp., assembly GCA_035438885.1. GTDB lineage: Bacteria > Pseudomonadota > Gammaproteobacteria > Burkholderiales > Burkholderiaceae_C > Aquabacterium. The sequence continues at coordinate 863 of DAORJC010000231.1, forward strand.
GGGCGCCTGGCGGGCACCCGCCACCAGGGCTCGCCTTTGGTCAAGGTGGCAGGGTTGCAGGTGATCACCACCGGCGTGATCGGTATGCGCCCCCTGACGGCCACATTGGCCGCGCCGCGCTGCAACTTCAAAGGCTCCGAAGGCACAGACCGCGTTCCCTCTGGAAAAATGATGAGGTGGCTACCCGATTGAACGGATGCAATGCAATCATTCAACATGGGCGGCCCCTCACCATTAGAAATGAATCCTGCGGCCAGCACAGCCCCCCGGGCAAAGGGATTACGCAGCAGGGCCGCCTTGATCACGCAATCAGCCCTGGGCGTGAAAGAGATCAGGAACACCACATCAATGAGCGAGGGGTGGTTGGCCAAGATGAGCAGGCCGGGGCGGTTCAAGCGCTCCAGGCCATGGGCCTCATAGGTCAGCACGCCCAGCCTGCGCATCAAATTCACAAAGAAGCGAAACGTCCGGTGAATGATCAGCCTGGCGAGCAAGGCCCGCCGGGAAGGCCCCCGAACGAACAAAAAAAGTGCCGGGAACACCAGCGCCCACATGAGCAGGCCGCCCACCCCAAAGGTGACAAAGCACAGGCCAGTGGCCACCAAGCGCCAGCACCAACCCAGCCGGTCAAGCATGGGTGACCCACCGCGCCGAGACGCCTGGGCGAACGCCGCGCACCAAACCATCGCCCTGACCGCCGTGCTCGGCTGAGGCCACCTGCCCCAGCACCTGGCGCAACACAGCCAAGCCCTCTGGCCACCCATCCTGCTGCTGTGGCGACGCATCGGCACCGGCCGCACCCAGTTGAACACTCACCAGCACACCATCAGCCACGCGGGGTGCAGCGGCCACGCGCCAGGCCCACGCGAATTCACACACCGCTTCATCTTGAAAATGCGCGTAGTGCTCAGGCAAGGGGGCCTCGTAGCACACCACCAGCACCTCGGGCTCGCCACTGGCAATCAAGGCCGCCGCTTCAACCAAGGCCGCTGTGGCCGTGGCTCGCCCGGCGGACACCACCAGGGCGTTGCCGGTATCGCCTCGGGCAATCGAGTAGAGCGCCGCCACCGCGTTATGAACGGACAGTGCGAAACCCGTGGGTGATAAGGGCTCGTTGCGTACAAGATCACCCAACAGCGCCAGCGAACGGTGGGCATCGCCGTAACGGGAGGCAAACACCAGCGGGGCGCCCCCAGCCGCGGCCTGGCACCAATAGGCCACTTGGCAGGCCAGACGCCCCATGCGATCCACACGGCGCCGCATCATGGCAGGCATGTCAGGCAGAGCGGGCACCTGCTCCACGTGTGAAGCCGGTAAGCGTGCCGGGCCGAGGGCCCACTTGACCCAGTCTTGGCGCGTAGTCAGGCCGTCAGCGTAGGCGGCCCAATCCAGAACAACAAACTCAAACTGCACGATTCACCCACATTGAAACGACGGCTGTCCAGCTCATCGCCCCCCTGAACAAGCGAAAAGTCTATGCAGTACTCCATGAATTCCTCTCAGGAAATCATCTTTTTAGAATTTTAGAACACGAAGGCCTTCCCCATGAAACGGGGCTGAATTTTTAATCAAACCAATGACAAAGGGCCCGTCATTTCGGGCCCTTTGTTCATTTGACACGCCGGAGAGACGGGCGGGTTCCGCCAGCAGGCGGCGATGGCGGCGGTGCACCTTCATCATCACCTTGCGGTGATGGCTGGGTGTCCGGACCCTGGTCCTGCTCGACCACTGACGCTGCGGCATCGGGCACGCTGCTCAGGCGGGCGCCGCCCTTGCGCTCAGGCGCCAACGCTGCAGGCACCGCGGAGGCCCCATCAGTGGCGGCACCATCAGCTGCCGACGATGGCGCAGGCACAGGAAAAGCCATGCCTTGCCCGTTCTCACGGGCATAGATGGCAATCACATGGTCCACAGGGACCACGATCTCACGAGCGGTACCGCCAAAGCGTGCCTTGAACTCCACGAACTCATTGCCCAGTTGCAACTGACTGGTGGCATCAAAGCTCACGTTCAGCACGATCTCGTTGTTCTTGACGTACTCGCGTGGCACCTGAACAGACGGGTCCACATACACCGCCAAATATGGCGTGAAACCGTTGTCGGTGCACCAGTCGTGCAAGGCTCGGATCAGGTACGGTCGGGTGGAAGTCCCCTGAACTTCGGTGTCGGTCGGCGTGGTCATGAGAGCCCGTGTCTGTTCTTCTTACTTACGCATGACCTTCTCGGACGGCGTCAGCGCTTCAATGTAGGCTGGCCGCGAGAAGATGCGTTCAGCATACTTCAGCAAAGGCAGTGCGTTCTTCGAGAGCTCAATGCCGTAGTAATCGAGACGCCACAGCAGCGGTGCGATCGCCACGTCGAGCATCGAAAAATCGTCGCCCAGCATGTACTTGTTCTTCAGGAAGATCGGTGCCAGTTGGGTCAGGCGATCACGAATTTGCAAACGGGCCTTCTCCAGTTGCTTGTCGTTGCCCTTGACGCCACCACGGCCTTCCAGCAGGTTGACGTGGGCGAACAGTTCCTTCTCGAAGTTCAGCAGGAACAGGCGCACACGAGCACGGGCCACGGGGTCACCAGGCATCAATTGAGGATGCGGGAAACGCTCGTCGATGTACTCGTTGATGATGTGCGACTCGTACAGGATCAGGTCGCGCTCAACGAGGATGGGCACCTCGTTGTAGGGGTTCATCAGGGCGATGTCTTCGGGTTTGGCAAAGACGTCGACATCACGGATCTCGAAATCCATGCCCTTTTCGAACAGCACAAAACGGCAGCGGTGCGAGTAGGGGCAAGTCGTACCAGAATAAAGCACCATCATGGCGGCAGGATCCTCAACAGGTCAGGGACAGGCAAAAGCCAAAAACAACGAAGCGCAGTGTCGCCCAGAAACGGACGGGCACTGCGCCAGAGGGCCTTCTCAGCGAAGGCCGACCGTCATCACTTCACGTCTTTCCAGAAAGCGGCATTGAGACGCCAGGCGATGAAGAAGAAGCCCAGCAGGAAGAGGATGACGCCCACGCCGATGCGCACACGGGTCTGAGCCTGAGGCTCGGCCATCCACGTCAGGTAGGCCACCAGGTCCGCCATGTTGGAGTCGTACTCCTGAGGCGACATCTTGCCGGGGGTCAGTTGCTCAAAGCCATCGAAGGTGTGAACCTTCTTGGTGGCATCGTGCGGGTCGGTCGTCTCCACGTACTTGGCGGCACGCTGGCCTTGCAGTTCCCACAGCACGTGGGGCATGCCCACGTTGGGGAAGACCAGGTTGTTCCAGCCGGTCGGACGGGTGTCGTCGCGGTAGAACGTGCGCATGTAGGTGTACAGATAGTCAGCACCCGTGCCCGAATGACTGGCGCGCGAGCGAGCCACCAGGGTCAGGTCGGGTGGCGTGGCGCCGAACCATTCCTTGGCGTCCTTCGGGTTGAGCGAGACCACCATGGTGTCGCCGACCTTTTCAGTGGCGAACAGCAGGTTCTGCTTGATCTGCTCATCGGTCAGCCCGATGTCCTTCAGGCGGTTGTAGCGCATGAAGGCTGCAGAGTGGCAGTTCAGGCA
>DAORJC010000232.1:0-4407 GCA_035438885.1 Aquabacterium sp.
CTCAAGCTGGTCGAGGGCACGATGGCGTCGGTGCCGCCGCAGGGCGGGCGCAAGCATCCGAACCAGGATTTCCTGCAGATCGACACGACCAACATCCTGTTCATCTGCGGCGGCGCCTTCGACGGCCTGGAAAAGGTCATCCAGAGCCGCTCGGCCAAGTCCGGCATCGGCTTTGGCGCCACCGTCCAGAGCAAGGACGAGCGCAAGGTCAGCGAGGTCTTCCGCGAGGTCGAGCCTGAGGACATCATCAAATTTGGCCTGATCCCTGAACTGGTGGGCCGTCTGCCCGTGGTGGCCACCCTGGGTGAGCTCACCGAAGACGCCCTGGTTCAGATCCTGACCGAACCGAAGAACGCGCTGGTCAAGCAGTACCAGCAACTCTTCCACATGGACAACGTTGAACTCGAGATCCGTCCCGCCGCGTTGGCGGCCATCGCTCGCAAGGCGTTGGCCCGCAAGACGGGCGCTCGGGGGCTGCGTTCCATCGTCGAGCAGTCTCTGCTTGACACCATGTTCGAACTCCCCACCATGGAGGGCGTGCAAAAAGTCGTGCTTGATGAGCCGACCATTGAAGAGCAGGCCAAACCCCTGCTGGTGTATCGAGACAAGAAGGCCACGGCCTGATCCTTGCATCGCGGGGCTCTTGTGTTCCGGCACACGGGCCCCACCTAGTTGCTAGAAAGTGAGGCCACCCATGTCAGGACATCCGATCCTTCCCCCTGAACCGCTGACGCTGCCGTTGCTGCCGCTGCGCGACGTCGTGGTCTTTCCCCACATGGTGATCCCATTGTTTGTGGGACGCCCGAAATCCATCAAGGCGCTGGAGCTGGCCATGGAAGGGGGCCGTCAGATCATGCTGGTCGCCCAGAAAGCGGCCGGCAAGGACGAGCCCAAAGCCGACGACATGTTCGAAGTCGGCTGCGTCTCCAGCATCCTGCAGATGCTCAAGCTGCCCGACGGCACCATGAAGGTGTTGGTCGAAGGCGTGCAGCGTGCCCGCACCACGGCCATCCATGACCTGGTCGAGCATTTCACGGCCGATGTGGTTCCCGTGACACCCGAGACCACCTACACCGCTGAGGTGGAGGCCCTGCGCCGTGCCGTGACGCAGCAGTTTGACCAGTACGTCAAGCTCAACAAGAAGATCCCGCCCGAGATCCTCACGTCCATCTCCGGCATCGATGACGCTGGCCGCCTGGCCGACACCATCGCCGCGCACCTGCCGCTCAAGCTGGAAAGCAAGCAGGCGGTGCTGGACCTGATGAGCGCCGCTCAGCGCCTTGAAAAGCTGCTGGAGCAACTCGAGCACGAGGTCGACATCCTGCAGGTCGAAAAGCGCATCCGTGGCCGCGTCAAGCGCCAGATGGAGAAGTCCCAGCGCGAGTACTACCTCAACGAGCAGGTCAAGGCCATCCAGAAAGAACTGGGCGAAGGCGAGGAGGGCGCAGACCTCGAAGAAATCGCCAAGAAGATCGAGTCCGCTCGCATGCCCAAAGAGGCACGCAAGAAGGCCGATGCCGAGTTCAAGAAGCTCAAGCTGATGTCGCCCATGTCGGCCGAAGCCACCGTGGTGCGCAACTACATCGACACCCTGGTGGGCCTGCCCTGGAGCAAGAAGTCCAAGGTCAAGCACGACCTGGCCCTGGCCGAGGACGTCCTGAACCAGGAGCACTACGGCCTGGACAAGGTCAAGGAACGCATCCTTGAGTATCTTGCTGTCCAGCAACGTGTGGACAAGGTCAAGGCACCCATCCTGTGCCTGGTGGGCCCCCCTGGCGTGGGCAAGACTTCGCTGGGGCAGTCCATTGCCCGTGCCACCGGACGCAAGTTCGTGCGCATGGCCCTGGGCGGCGTTCGTGACGAGGCCGAGATCCGTGGCCATCGCCGCACCTACATCGGCTCCATGCCGGGCAAGGTGCTGCAGAGCCTGGGCAAGGTCGGCGTGCGCAACCCGCTGTTCCTGCTGGACGAGATCGACAAGCTGGGCATGGACTTCCGGGGCGACCCGTCGTCGGCCCTGCTGGAGGTGCTCGACCCCGAGCAGAACCACACCTTCGGTGACCATTACATCGAGGTCGACTTTGACCTGTCCGATGTGATGTTCGTGGCCACCTCGAACTCGCTGAACATCCCGCCAGCCCTGCTGGACCGGATGGAAGTGATTCGCCTGGCGGGTTACACCGAAGACGAGAAGGTCAACATCGCCCAGACGTACCTGCTGCCCAAACAGCGCAAGAACAACGGCGTGAAGGACGATGAGATGGACATCGCGGAAAGCGCGATCCGCGGCATCATCCGTTACTACACCCGTGAAGCTGGCGTGCGTTCGCTGGAACGCGAGATCTCCAAGATCTGCCGCAAGGTGATCAAGGGCATCGCGCTCAAGGCTTACCAAGGCAAGGTCGTGGTCGACGACGTGAACCTGAACGACTTCCTGGGCGTGCGCAAGTACAGCTACGGCGAAGCCACCAAGGAAAACCAGATCGGTCAGGTCAACGGCCTGGCCTGGACCGAGGTGGGCGGCGACCTGCTGACCATTGAAGCGGCCATCATGCCCGGCAAGGGCGTGATCATCCGCACCGGTCAGTTGGGCGATGTGATGAAGGAGTCGGTCGAAGCTGCTCGTTCAGTGGTGCGTTCGCGGGCTCGCCGCCTGGGCATCACGGATGACCTGTTCGAGAAGCGCGACATCCACATCCACGTGCCCGATGGCGCCACGCCCAAGGATGGGCCCAGCGCGGGTGCGGCGATGACGCTGGCCTTTGTGTCGGCGCTGACGGGCATCCCGGTGCGTGCAGACGTGGCCATGACGGGTGAAATCACCCTGCGTGGCGAGGTCACGGCCATCGGTGGGTTGAAGGAAAAGTTGTTGGCGGCTCACCGCGGTGGCATCAAGACGGTCTTGATCCCCGAGGAGAACGTCAAGGACCTGGCCGACATCCCCGAGAACGTGAAGGGTCAGCTCGAGATCGTGCCGGTCAAGTGGATCGACAAGGTGCTGGAAGTGGCCCTGGAGCGACAGCCCACCCCGCTGCCCGAGGAAGAGGTCAAGGCCGTGCCGGTGGAGGTGAAGGCGGAAGCGGCGGCCGCCGCCCCGGCGGCCCAGACCGAGGTGATGAAGCACTGAGCTGAGCGGATGCACAAAATCAGCGAAGGCTGAGGAATCGTCGAAAAATCGATGTATACTTTTGTTCTTCGCTGATCGCAACCACCAAGTTCGGTCAACCGGCTGAAAAGCCACGGCGAGTTTGCGGGATTAGCTCAGTTGGTAGAGCGATACCTTGCCAAGGTATAGGTCGAGAGTTCGAGTCTCTTATCCCGCTCCACATGCTCGAAAGCCTGGTTTCAAGACCAGGCTTTCGTCTTTGAGCCCTGTGCTCAACATGGCGCGATAGCAAAGCGGTTATGCAACGGATTGCAAATCCGTCTAGCCCGGTTCGACTCCGGGTCGCGCCTCCAGATTCTGATCAAATGCCTCTGAGCCTCCGGCTCCGGGGCGTTTTGCTTTTGCCGGCTGAAAATTGGCGGGTCCCTGCGGCCTTTATGCGGCTAAAGAAATTCCGGCGGGTGCCTAGCATCGGGTGACATGCCGATACCGTGTGGGTGTCGGCCAAGGAATCACCGCGATGGACAGAACCGACGCCGCCACTTTGCAGTCGCCCGCCCTGGCACTGGACGCTCAGGCCGCCCCGAACGACGCCTGGAGCGTTGCGCTGGCCCAGGGCCTGACCGCGGCCCGCAGTGGGCAGATGCCTCTGGTGACCTTGCTGGATCTGGCTCAACAATGGGCCCAGGAAGGGCAATCCGAGGCGGCCGCCCAGCTCTACGAAGCCTGGCTGGCCAGCACCCAGTCGCCCCAGCGACCCGTGGCCCTGTTCAACTGGGGCACGATGCTGGGCGCTCTGCGCCAGCACGACAAGGCCGAACAGGCCTACCGCGAGGCCCTGGCCTTGCAACCCCATTTCATCCAGGCGCACCTGAACCTGGGGCACCAACTGGAGCACCTGCAGCAGCCGGAAGCAGCGCTGGACTGCTGGCGCCGGGTGCTGGAGCTGGTCGACGAGCAAAAGGCCGACGTCGAGCTCAAGCTGCACGCGCTGAACAACCTGGCCCGCCTGCTGGAGCAACTGCGCCGCTATGACGAGTCCGAGGCTTACATGGTGCAGAGCCTGCAGACCCAGCCTGACCAGAGCAAGGTCATCCAGCACTATGTGCACATCCGGCAGAAGCAGTGCGAATGGCCGGTCTACCAGCCCGTGGGGCAGGTCACGCACAACCAGTTGCTGCTGGGCACTTCGCCTCTGGCCATGCTGAGCGCCAGCGACGACCCTGCCTTGCAGTTGTTGACCGCCCGGACCTTTGTGCACGACCGGGTGCGCCCCATGGGCCCGACGCTGGCCAACGCCC
>DAORJC010000233.1:0-4337 GCA_035438885.1 Aquabacterium sp.
GCTGGCCGACTCCATCGGCCCCATCTGGCGCGAGATCATGTCGGCCTGCCGCGCCCTGGAGGCCCGTCAGCGCGTGGCTTTCCTCGGGCCCGTGGGCACGTTCAGCGAACAGGCCGCCTTGCGTTACTTTGGCTCGTCCATCGACGCCATTGCCTGCGCCAACATCGACGAGGTCTTTCGGGCCACCGTCTCCGGCTCGGCCGACTTTGGCGTGGTGCCCGTGGAGAACTCCACCGAAGGCGTCGTGGCCCGCTCCCTGGATTTGCTGCTGCAATCGCCCCTGACCATCATTGGCGAGACCTCCCTGCTGGTGCAGCACAACCTGCTGCGCCTGACCCCCTCGCGTGAGGGCATCCAGGTGGTGGCCGCCCATCCACAGGCGCTGGCCCAATGCCAGGGCTGGCTCAGCCAGCACCTGCCCCATGCCGAGCGCCGCCCGGTGGCCAGCAATGCCGAAGGCGCCCGACTGGCCTCGCTGGATCCGTCCGTCGCGGCGCTGGCCAGCGAGCGTGCGGCGTCCGTGTTCGGCCTGCACGTGGTGCAATCGGCCGTGCAGGACGAAGCCCACAACCGCACCCGTTTTGTCGTGGTCACACCGATCGGCAAGCAGCCCGAGCCCCGCCCCACCGGACGCGACTGCACCAGCCTGATCATCTCGGTCAGCAACAAGCCCGGCGCTGTGCACGACATGCTGATGCCGCTCAAGCGCCACGGTGTGTCCATGACCCGCTTTGAATCCCGCCCGGCCCGATCAGGCCAGTGGGAGTACGTGTTCTACATCGATGTGGCCGGTCATGCGCAGGATCCTGCCGTGGCGGCGGCCCTGGATGAACTGCGCGCACAAAGCAGCTTCTTCAAGGTGCTGGGCAGCTTCGCGCTGGACCCGCACTGATCCCCATTTCCTGGACTCGGTATGTTCAACCAACTCGGTCTGATCGGATGCGGCCTGATGGGCGGATCCTTCGCCCTGGCTTTGAAAAAGGCCGGACTGGTCCGCCGCGTGGTGGGTTACAGCAAGTCGCCCTCGACCGTCGAGAAAGCGCGCCGCCTTGGCGTGATCGACGTCGCGGCTGAATCGGCCCTGCTGGCCGTCTCCGGCTCGGACATCGTCATCATTGCCGTGCCAGTGGCCGCCACCGAAGGCACCTTCAAGTCCATCCGCCACCTGGTCAACCCCGGCGTGCTGTTCATGGACGTGGGCTCGACCAAGCGTGACGTGGTCGACGCCGCTCGCCGGGTGCTCAAGGAGCGCCTGCCCTCCTTTGTGCCGGCCCACCCGATCGCCGGGCGCGAAGTGGCGGGCATCGAGCATGCCGACGCGCAGCTCTACCAGGGCCGCAAGGTCATCCTGACCCCGCTGGCACAGACCGATGCCACCCTGGTGCAAAAAGCCACCGACGTGTGGGCGGCCATTGGCTGTCAGGTGCTCAAGATGAGCCCGGAAAACCACGACGCAGCCTTTGCCGCCGTGAGTCACCTGCCGCACCTGGTGGCCTTTGCCTACCTCAATGCCATGAACCAGCAACCCGCCGGCAAGGAATTCCTGTCGCTGGCCGGGCCGGGCTTTCGCGATTTTTCGCGAATTGCGGCCAGCGATCCCAACGTCTGGCGGGACATCCTGCTGTCCAACCGCGAAGAGATCCTCAAGCAGTCCGCGGCCTTTCGCGGCGCTCTGGACGAGATGGAGCGCAGCATGCGCGAGTGGAACGGTGAGGCGCTGGAAAAGCAGATCACCACCGCCTCCAACGTCCGCAGCCAGTGGACCGCGACCATCCAGCCCGCCGCCGTCAACCCCAAGCCGGCCGGCTCGCGCTGACGGCCCACCGCCCCTTGCCGACCGGCAACTGACCCATGTACACCACCGATTTTCTGGACCTGCCCCCTTTGCTTGACGCCTCGGGCACGGTCAGGTTGCCCGGCTCCAAGAGCATCTCCAACCGCGTGCTGCTGCTGGCCGGCCTGAGCGCCGGCACCACCCGCGTGCACGACCTGCTGGCCTCGGATGACACCCGCGTCATGCTGGACGCCCTGCGCGCCCTGGGCTGCGAGATCCACCAGAGCGGCGAGGTCCTGGAAATCACCGGGCTGGACGGCCAGCCCAAGGTCCTGAACGCCCAGCTGTTCCTGGGCAACGCGGGCACCGCCATGCGCCCCCTGACTGCGGCGCTGGCCCTGCTGTCGGCCACCCAGGGCGGCGTGTTCGAACTCAGCGGCGTGCCGCGCATGCACGAGCGCCCCATCGGCGACCTGATCAATGCTCTGCGGCCCCTGGGTTGCCAGATCGAATGCACGGGCCAGGAGGGCTACCCGCCCCTGCGCCTGTCGGGTGGACAACTGCAACTGTCGGCCCCCATCAAGGTGCGTGGCGACGTCTCCAGTCAGTTCCTGACGGCCTTGTTGCTGGCGCTGCCCCTGGTCTCGCAAGACCACGACCTGACCATCGAGGTCGAAGGCGAGCTGATTTCCAAGCCCTACATCGAGATCACCCTGAACCTGCTGGCACGCTTCGGAATCGCCGTGCAACGCCAGGGCTGGGAGCGATTCGTGATCCCGCAGGGCAGCCGCTACCAGTCGCCCGGCGAAGTCCACATCGAGGCCGATGCCTCGTCGGCGTCCTACTTCATCGCCACGGGCGCCATCGCGGGCCAGGGCCACCCGGTGCGCATCGAAGGCGTGGGCCTGGACTCCATCCAGGGTGACATCCGCTTTGTCGAAGCCGCTCGCGCGATGGGTGCCCAGATCACCGGGGGCCCCAACTGGCTGGAAATCCAGCGCGGGGCCTGGCCGCTCAAGGCCGTGGAGATGGATTGCAACCACATCCCCGACGCGGCCATGACGTTGGCCGTGATGGCGCTCTACGCCCAAGGCACCACCCGCCTGCGCAACATCGCCAGCTGGCGCGTGAAAGAAACCGACCGCATCGCGGCCATGGCCTGTGAGCTTCGCAAGCTCGGCGCCACCGTGGTCGAGGGCGAAGACTTCATCGAGGTGACACCGCCCGCACCAGGCGCCTGGCAGCACGCCAGCATCCACACCTACGACGACCATCGCATGGCGATGTGCTTCTCGCTGGCCGCCTTCCACCCCCTGGCCCCGTCCATCGGGACGGGGCAGACCGTCTCGGTGCGCATCGAGGACCCACGCTGCGTGGGCAAGACCTTCCCCGATTACTTCGAAACCCTGTTCCAGGTGGCACGCACCGATCCCCGGCTGATCCCGGTCATCACCGTGGACGGCCCCTCGGCCTCCGGCAAGGGCACGCTGGCCAGCGCCCTGGCCAACCGCCTGGGTTACCAGTTCCTGGATTCAGGTGCGCTGTACCGCATCACCGCCTTGCTGGCGCTTCGTCGGGGCGTGCCGCCCGACCACGAGGCCGCCCTGGTGGCCCTGGCCCGTCAGCTCGGTCACGACATTCCCTTGCGCTTTCAGGACGACCACGTCTGGCTGGACGGCAAAGAGGTGAGCGCTGACTTGCGTCAGGAAGAGGTCGGCCAGATCGCCTCGAAGATTTCGGCCCTGGGCGGTGTGCGCCAGGCCCTGGTCGAACAGCAACTGGCGTTTCGGGGCCTGCCCGGCCTGGTCGCCGACGGCCGCGACATGGGCACCGTCATCTTCCCGGATGCGGGCCTGAAGGTGTTTTTGACCGCCACTGTCGCCCAGCGCGGCGAGCGGCGCCATAAGCAATTGATTTCAAAAGGGTTTTCTGTTACCCTTGACGAGATCTGCGCAGACTTGGAGGCGCGTGACCTGCGGGATCGCACCCGCGCGGTTGCGCCCATGGTTCCCGCTGCAGATGCCCGACTGCTCGACAACTCCGCACTCAGCATCGACGAATCCGTCGATGCCGTGCTGGGCTGGTGGACAGACGGGTGGCCCCATGTCGTCACGCCCGGTGCGTGACCTCGCAAGGCAACCTTAGGCTGTGATGCGCCCTTGGCACCGCCCGGTGTCCAGGCAGTCTTGACCTCGCCAAGAGGTCGCGCGCGTCATTTCATCAACTCAACCGCTTTCCCGTTGCCTGTCGGGCCAAGCGTTACCGTCGGTTCACACCGACACAGGAACCCTCATGTCTGAATCTTTTGCCGCCCTATTTGAAGAGTCGTTGCAGCGCGCCAACATGCGCACTGGCGAAGTCATCACCGCTGAAGTGGTCGCTGTTGACCACAACTTCGTGGTGGTCAACGCCGGTCTGAAGTCGGAAGCCTATGTGCCCATCGACGAATTCCGCAACGACCAGGGCGAACTCGAAGTCCAAGTTGGTGACTTCGTGTCGGTGGCCGTGGACGCCATCGAAAACGGCTACGGCGACACCATCCTGTCGCGCGACAAGGCCAAGC
>DAORJC010000234.1:0-4246 GCA_035438885.1 Aquabacterium sp.
CCCGACCCAACGGCGCCAAGCAGGGTGGCCGAGGCCAGCAGGCTGGCCAGCACACCACCGATCACCAGCATCCCCAGGCCGACGCCTGCGGTTTTCAGGAACACCTTGAACACCTCGCCGAAGGTGGCGCGAAATTCGGTCTGCAACTGGGCATAGGCGTAGTGCTCATGCTGGTAGCGCTTGAGGCAGTAGTAGGCGTAGGGCATCAAGGCATAGATCCCGAACAGGGTGATCACGCCCAGGATGATGCCAAAGGTGTTTTTGGTGGCCATCAGCGCGGCGGCCACCGCACCCAGGATCACCATCCCCAGCATGGGCTTGCCGAACACCTTGTAGATGCCGGGCAGGGTGCCGGTGAACTGAAAGCGCAGGCCACGCCAGCTGGTGTTGGCCAGCCGGAACTGCAGCGAGGCACGAATCAGGGCCGGCCACAGCGCAGCCAGGGCCAGGCCGGCCACGGCTCCGGCCAACTCGGAAGCCTGCCCCGCCATCGAGTACACGAAGAAGAATCCAACCATCAGCAAAAAACCGCGCAACATCTGCTTGGGCGAGCCATGAAAGTCCAGCGCATACCCGGCGATCTGCGTGTTGCTGTAGAGGTACTTGAGCTTGCGGGTCTTGGCCCAGGGGTAGTACAGCCCCAGGGTGACCAGAATCAGGAGCAGGTTGACAATCCAGATGCGGAAGTATTCGCTGCCAGTGCCTGTGAACTCGATGGGGTGGCGGGCCACCTCGATCACGGGCCCCTGGGGCGTTTCAAAGGTCTGTGGACCATTCATGTTGGTGTGATTCCCTGTTTTGACGGACAAGTGGCTCGGGGCGCCTACAATTTTTCAATGAATTCATTCCCGATCGACACCTCCCATTCTGGCTCAGCCTTGGCGCCAGGCCACTCCCCCTTGCTGGCGGGCCTCAATCCGGAGCAACTGGCGGCAGTGACGGCACCCTCCGGGCCCTGGCTGGTGCTGGCGGGTGCTGGCTCTGGCAAGACGCGGGTGTTGACCACCCGCATCGCCTGGTTGCTGCAAACGGGGCAGGTCACGCCGGCCGGGATCATGGCCGTGACGTTCACCAACAAGGCCGCCAAGGAGATGCTCACGCGGCTGTCGGCCATGCTGCCCATCAGCACCCGCACCTTGTGGATCGGCACCTTCCACGGCCTGTGCAACCGCTTCTTGCGCGCCCACCACAAGCTGGCGGGGCTGCCCCAGGCCTTTCAGATCCTGGACACGCAGGACCAGTTGTCGGCCGTCAAACGCATCATCAAGGGCCTGAAGTTCGATGAGGAACGGGTGGTGCCCAAGCAGACCTCCTGGTTCATCGCCAATGCCAAGGAAGACGGCCTGCGTGCCAAGGACATCGTGCCCAAGGACGACCTGGGGCGCATGCAGCAGGCGGTCTATCAGGCCTATGAAGACCAGTGCCATCGCGAAGGGGTGGTTGATTTTGCCGAGCTGATGCTGCGCACCTATGAGCTGATGCGAGACCATGCCGAGTTGCGCGACCATTACCAGCGCCGCTTTCGTCACATCCTGGTTGACGAGTTCCAGGACACCAACAAACTGCAGTACGCCTGGCTCAAGATGTTTGCCGGCCGCCCGGAGGTGACGGGCACCAGCGTGATGGCCGTGGGTGACGATGACCAGAGCATCTACGCTTTCCGGGGCGCGCAGGTCAGCAACATGGCCGACTTTGAGCGCGAGTTCCGGGTGCCCGGCGTGATCAAGCTGGAGCAAAACTACCGCAGCTACGGGCACATCCTGGACTCGGCCAATGCACTGATCTCGCGCAACAGCCGCCGCCTGGGCAAGACCTTGCGCACGGACCAGGGCGCCGGAGAGCCCCTGCGCGTGTTCGAGTCCGCCAGCGATTTTGCCGAGGCACAGTGGCTGGTCGATGAGGCCCGATCCATGCGGCGCGAAGGGCATTCGCTCAAGGAAATTGCCGTGCTGTACCGCAGCAACGCGCAGTCTCGGGTGATTGAATCGGCGCTGTTCAACGCCGGGGTGCCTTACAAGGTCTACGGCGGCCTGCGATTTTTTGAGCGTGCCGAGGTCAAGCACGCGCTGGCCTACCTGCGCCTGATCGAGAACCCCAACGACGACACCAGCTTCTTGCGGGTGGTCAACTTCCCGGCCCGCGGCATTGGCGCGCGCACGCTGGAGGTGTTGCAAGACGCCGCCCGCACCAGCGCACGCAGCCTGTCGCAAAGCGTCACCGCCGTGCCCGGCAAGGCGGGCGCCAACCTGCAGGCCTTCAATGCCATGGTCGATGCCATGCGGGCGGCCACGCAAGGCCTGACCCTGCGCGCCATCATCGAGCACGTGATCGAGGCCTCAGGCCTGGCCGATTTTTATCGCACCGAAAAAGAAGGTCAGGACCGGCTGGAAAACCTGGGCGAACTGGTCAACGCGGCCGAGGCCTTCGTGACGCAAGAAGGCTTTGGCAAGGATGCCGTGGCCCTGCCCATTGACGAGGGCGCCGGCACCATTGCTGACGGATTCCCGACCGCGGTGGCTCGGGTGGATGTGCTGCCCGATGCCGAGACGGGCGAGATCATCTCGCCCCTGGTGGCGTTCTTGACGCACGCAGCGCTGGAGGCTGGTGACAACCAGGCGCAAGCCGGGCAGGACGCCGTGCAGTTGATGACGGTGCACGCGGCCAAGGGCCTGGAGTTTGACAACGTGTTCATCACCGGGCTGGAAGAAGGCCTGTTCCCGCACGAGAACTCGATGAACGATGGCGACAGCCTGGAGGAAGAGCGCCGCCTGATGTACGTGGCCATCACCCGGGCCCGCAAGAAGCTGCACCTGAGCTTCAGCCAGACGCGCATGCTGCACGGCCAGACCCGCTACAACGTCAAGAGTCGCTTTCTGGATGAATTGCCCGAGGAGGCCCTGAAGTGGCTCACGCCGCGCAACCAGGGCTTTGGCTCGGGTTATGCCCGTCAATACCAGGAGGCTTGGTCGTCCGGCAAGGGGCTGGGTTCCATGGTGGGGGCGGGCAAGCAGCCCTGGCGTGGTGCCACCCGTCAGGACGACTTCAAGGACCTGACCGCGCCCATCCCCAAAGCGATGGCGCAGGCCAAGTCCGAGGGGGGCTTCCGACTGGGGCAAAGCGTGTTCCACACCAAGTTTGGCGAGGGCGTGGTGCTGACACTGGAGGGCACCGGCCCGGATGCCCGCGTGCAGGTCAACTTTGGCCGACATGGCAGCAAATGGTTGATGCTCAGTGTGGCCAAACTCACACCCATCGAGTGACGCCGTGCGCTGGGTTGCTAACATCAAGGCCTGAATTCATTTTTCCGGAGAACCGCACATGGCCAAGTCCGCCAAGAAGTCCCCCGCATCCAAGACCGTCACGCCCGCTGCGGCTGGCGCCATTGACATCGGGATCTCGGCCAAGCACCGCGAAGCCATTGCCAAGGGCCTCAATGGCCTGCTGGCTGATACCTTCACGCTGTACCTGACCACGCACAACTTTCACTGGAACGTGACGGGGCCGATGTTCAACACCCTGCACGTCATGTTCATGACCCAGTACACGGAGCTGTGGAATGCGGTGGACCCGATTGCCGAGCGCGTTCGGGCGCTGGGCTTCCCGGCCAGTGGCTCCTTTGCGGACTACCGCCAGCTCAGCAGCCTGCCCGATGCCCCGAGCATCCCGCCCAAGGCCAAGGAAATGATCCGCACCCTGGTGGCCGGCCACGAGGCGGTGGCTCGCACGGCGCGTTCGCTGTACCCCTTGGTGCAGGACGCCTCGGACGAACCCACTGCCGACCTGCTGACGCAGCGCCTGGATGTGCACGAAAAAGCAGCTTGGATGCTGCGCTCGTTGTTGGAGGATTGATCCTCAGACCAGACCGTTGCGGATGGCGTAGACCGTGAGCTCGGAGTTGTTGGTCAAGGCCAGCTTTTCGAGCACACGGGCCCGGTAGACGCTGACGGTCTTGGGGCTGAGCAGCAATTGCTCGGCAATGTCGGACAGGCGCTTGCCAGAGGCAATCATCACCAGGGTCTGCAGTTCGCGGTCCGACAGTTTTTGATGCGCGTCCTCGGGGGCCGGCGTGGTCAGGTTGTCCACCAGCATCTGCGCCATCTCGGGGGTGACGTACTTCTTGCCCTGGGCCACAGTGCGCACGGCAGCCACGATCTGGGCCGCATCGCCACCCTTGTTGAGGTAGCCACTCGCGCCCGCCTTGAGGGCCCGCATGGCGTACTGGTCTTCGGGGAACATGGAGACCCCC
>DAORJC010000235.1:0-4218 GCA_035438885.1 Aquabacterium sp.
TTGGGTGGTTTGATGTTCTTTTTCCTGCTGGAAAAGGCCGAGCTGTACCGGCACGGCCATCACCACGAGCATGACCATCACGACCACCACCACGGCTTTGATGCCGATCAGGCCGGGCGGGGTGGCCTGGCGGTGCTGGTGGGCGACAGCATCCACAACTTCTGTGATGGCGTGATCATTGCGGCCGCCTTCCTGGTCAACCCCGAGCTGGGGGTGGTCACGGCGCTGGCCATCATCGCGCACGAGATCCCGCAAGAGGTGGGCGACTACATTGTGCTGATCAATGCCGGGTTCACCAAGTCACGCGCGCTGTTCTACAACGCCTTGTCGGGCCTGGCTGCCGTGGTGGGTGGCGTGCTGGGCTATGTGTTGATCGGCGAGTGGCAGGAGTACCTGCCTTACCTGATGGTGGTGGCGGCCAGCAGCTTTGTCTACGTGGCCGTGGCCGATCTGATCCCGCAGTTGCAAAAGCGCCTGAGCTGGCGCGAGACGGTGGCGCAGATCTTCTGGCTGGCCGCGGGCCTGCTCATGATTGCCTCCATCGTGAAGTTTCTTGGACATGACCACGAGTCAGTCCCTCAGTCCGTGCCCCAGCCGGTTGGCAGCGATGCCGGACACCACGATGAGCACGGCGCCAGCCACTGACGACAGCCGCAGCGGTTCATCAAAGAACCACACGCCCAGGATGAAGGCATGCACGATGCCCAGGTATTGCAAGCTGGCCATGGCCAGCGCCTGCCCCTCGGCATAAGCCCGGGTCATGGCCATCTGGGCCAGGGTGGCAAACACGCCGATGCCAAGCAACCATCCCCAGCCCTGGGCTGAAGGGGTGTGCCACGGGTCCTGGGCCTGCAGGTGCATGGCACCCATGATCATCAGGCCTGCCACGGCGCCAAAGGCGGAAAAATAGAACACCACGCGGTGCTCAGGCTCGCCACTGCGGCCCAGGGCGGCCACCTGCAGGTAGGCCCAGGCCGCCAGCATGCCCGACAACAAGCCGATCACGCCCTCCAGCCATTGCTCACGCGCCAGGGTGGGCTGCAACACCAGCGCCACCCCCACAAAACCCAGCAACACGGCCGTCAACAGGGCGGGGGCGATGCGGCGATGTGGCTGGCGGTGCCATTGCCGCCACGCCTGCCGCGCCATCAGGAACACGGCCATCCACACCGAGGACATGTAGTTCAACGTGACGGCCGTGGCCAGCGGCAGGTGGGCAATGGCGTAGAACCACAGGGTCAAGGCCGAGACACCGGCCACGCCGCGCCACAGGTGCTGCCGTGGCACCTGGGTGCGCAGGGAGAGGCCCTGGGCCCAGGCCAGGCCACCCAGCAACACGGCGCCGATGAAGCCTCGAAAAAAAACAACCTCGGCCGTGGAGACCTCGGCCGAGGCTTTCTTGACGCACAGGCCCATGAAGGCAAACAGCACGGTGGCCAGCACCATGCGCCAGGCCGGCTTCATGGGCTCAGCCTTCGAGGTGCGAGACGTTCATCAGGCGGCGGTACCACTCATGGAAGTGCTGCATGCCGTCTTCCATGGGGCTTTGGTAGGGGCCCACTTCGTTGTCGCCGCGCAGCATCAGGGCCTTGCGCCCGGCATCCATGCGTTCGGCGATCTCATCGTCTTCCACGCAGGTTTCCATGTAGGCGGCCTGGTGGGCCTCGACGAACTCGCGCTCGAAAGCGGCGATCTCTTCGGGGTAGTAAAACTCGACCACGTTGAGGGTCTTGTCAGGGCCTTGCGGGTAGAGGTTGGAGACCACCAGCACGTGCGGGTACCACTCGACCATCAGCGTGGGGTAATAGGTCAGCCAGACGGCGCCCTGGGTGGGGCGCTCGCCATTGCGGTAGCGCAGCACCATGTCGTGCCAGGTCTTGTAGACCTTCGAGCCCGGGCGGTCAAAGCTGCTGGCCACGCCCACGGTCTGGATGGAGTATTCCTTTTCCATGTCCCAGCGCAGGTCGTCACAGGTGACGAAGTTGCCCAGACCTGGGTGGAACGGACCGACGTGGTAGTCCTCCAGGTAGACCTCGACAAAGGTCTTCCAGTTGTAGTTGCACTCGTGCAGCTCGACCTTGTCCAGCACAAAGCCTGAAAAATCCAGGTCTCCACCAGGGCCAAAGCGGTGCTGCAGGCCGGTCAGGTCGGCGGCGATGTCGCGACCGTTGTCTTCGAACAGCAGACCGTTCCAGGACTGAACCTTGTAGTTGTTCAGGTTCAGACAGGGGTCTTGCTGAAAGTGCGGCGCGCCGATCAGTTGGCCGTTGAGGTTGTAGGTCCAGCGGTGCAGCGGGCAGACGATGTTGCCCTGGGGGCTCTGTCCGCGGCCCTTGAGCATGATGGCCTGACGATGGCGGCAGACGTTGGAGAGCAGTTCGATCCCGTTGTGGGTTCGAACCAGGGCACGGCCTTCTGCCTCCTGGGGCAGGGCGTAGTGGTCGCCGACCTCCGGCACCGACAGAGCGTGCCCGAGGTAGCGTGGACCGGACTGAAAGATGCGTTCGAGCTCCGCCTGGTGCAGTGCCTGGTCAAAGTAGACCGACACGGGCAATTGGGTGCGACTGCGTTGCAGCGAAGTGAGCGCATGACTCAGGTCAGACATGATCCCCAGGATCTCCAAAAACCATGGATTGACCCCCTCAGGTCGGGCCGCCGGTTTGGGGCGGCACTGCGTGGACGTGCGGGGGCATGAGGGAAACCCGCGATTGTACCCGAGGGGGTGGTTTTTGGGGGTGACGCCGAACAAGGGGGCCCCGCAGTCGGGCGCGAGCCAATAGAATACGCGTTTGCCCTTGGCTCTGCTGTGCGGAGCCCCTGCCCGCCATGGCCCGAGCCCCTGTCAAAAAAACCGAATCCCCCGAGTCTGACTCGGCCCTGCCGCTGCCCGAGCGCTACGAAGAGGCCCTGTCCGAACTGGAAACCCTGGTCGCCCGCATGGAGGCCGGCGCTTTGCCGCTGGATCAGTTGCTGGGTCACTACCAGCGTGGGGCTCAGTTGCTGCAGTTTTGCCGTTCGAGGCTCGATGCCATCGAGGACCAGGTCAAGGTGCTGGAGGACGGCCAGCTCAAACCCTGGGACGCGGCATGACGCCACAACAGTTGCAGGACTGGTCGGCGCAGAGTCTGGACCTGGTGGAGCGCGCCCTGGAAGACTGGGTGCCCCTGGAGGCTCCGGCCGGCCTGGGTGAGGCCATGCGCTACGGTGTGCTCGATGGGGGCAAGCGCGTGCGTGCCTTGCTGGTGCTGGCCGCTGCTCAGGCGGTGGGCGCCACCCGCACCTCCGAAGGCCGCGATGCCATGCTGCGTGCCGCCGCCGCTGTCGAGATCCTCCACGCCTATTCCCTGGTGCACGACGACATGCCCTGCATGGACAACGACGTGCTGCGCCGCGGCAAGCCCACCGTGCATGTGCGCTTTGGTGAGGCCCAGGCCATGCTGGCAGGCGACGCCCTGCAGGCCCTGGCCTTTGAAGTGCTGACCCCGGATGAAGAGCCGGGTGCGGGCGTGATGCCTGCGGCCTTGCAGGCGCGCTTGTGCCGCATGCTGGCCCGCGCGGCGGGTCAGTCGGGCATGGCGGGTGGCCAGGCCATTGACCTGGCCAGCGTGGGTGCGCAACTGGATGAGGTCACCTTGAGGGACATGCATCGCCGCAAGACGGGTGCCCTGCTGTGCGCCAGTGTCCAGATGGGGGCGGTGTGTGGCGGCGATCTGCCGGCACAGTCGCCGGTCTGGCAGGCCTTGAGTCGTTACGGTGAACTGATGGGCCTGGCCTTCCAGATCGTGGACGATGTGCTGGATGCCACCCAGGGCTCTGATACCCTGGGCAAAACAGCCGGCAAGGATGCCGATGCCAACAAACCGACCTATGTGAGTCTGCTGGGACTGGAGGGTGCCCGACATGAAGCGGCCGAACTCCTGGCTCAGGCCCATGCGGCCCTGGCAGACAGCGGCATCGATGCCGTCATGCGCGCGCCTCTGGCTGCCCTGGCCGATCGCATCGTGCACCGCGAACACTGACACCGAACGAGGAACCCCCGACCATGAGTCACCCCCTGCTGTCGCGGATCGATTCTCCTGCCGACGTCAAGCGCCTGTCGCGCACCGAGCTCAAGCAACTGGCCGTGGAGCTTCGCGATTATTTGCTGCACAACGTAGCCCGGACCGGGGGGCACCTGTCGTCCAACCTGGGCACGGTCGAGCTGACCATCGCCCTGCA
>DAORJC010000236.1:0-4097 GCA_035438885.1 Aquabacterium sp.
CCTTCAACTCGCGCGATGGCGGCTTCTTCCTGACCACGGTGGGGCGCGTGCAGACGCCGACCCTGTCGATCGTGGTCGAGCGGGAAGAAAAGATCCGCAAGCACGTGTTCCGTGACTACTGGGAAATCCGCGGCACCTTCGGGGCATCGGCCGGTAGCTACGACGGCAAGTGGTTCGATCCGACCTTCAAGAAGGACAAGGGCGCCGTGGATGGCTCGGCCGAGGCCGAACTCAAGGCCGACCGCGTCTGGTCCGCCGCCGAGGCGCAGGCCATTGCCGATGCGGTGCGTGGCAAGACCGGCTCGGTCACCGAAGAGGCCAAGCCCTCGACCCAGGCCAGCCCGCTGCTGTACGACCTGACCACGCTGCAACGCGAGGCCAACTCGCGCTTTGGCTTTTCTGCCAAGACCACGCTGGGCCTGGCCCAGGCCCTGTATGAAAAGCACAAGGTGCTGACCTACCCGCGGACCGACTCGCGCGCGCTGCCCGAGGACTACGTGGCCGTGGTCAAGGACACCATGGCCATGATCGCCGACGAGGACATGCCCGGGCCGCTGCGCGAGCTGTCCAAGCATGCCCGCAAGGCCATCAACGACGGCTACATCAAGCCCAACAAGCGGGTGTTCGACAACGCCAAGGTCTCGGATCACTTTGCCATCATCCCCACGCTGCAGGCGCCCAAGAGCCTGACGGAGATCGAGGCCAAGCTCTACGACATGGTGGTCAAGCGCTTCATTGCAGTGTTCTACCCGTCGGCCGAGTTCATGGTCACCACCCGCATCACCAAGGTGCCCGCCAACGGCCAGGAACACCATTTCCAGACCAACGGCAAGGTGCTGGTCAAGCCGGGCTGGCAGGCCGTGTACGGCAAGGAAGTCGCCGAAGAAGGCGACGACACCACGCTGGTGGCCGTGCAGCCGGGCGAGTCGGTCCACAACGAGGACGTGCTGGTCAATGCGCTCAAGACCAAGCCGCCGGCCCGCTACTCGGAAGCCACGCTGCTGAGCGCCATGGAAGGCGCTGGCAAGCTGATCGACGACGAAGAGCTCAAGGCTGCGATGCAGGAAAAGGGCCTGGGCACGCCAGCCACGCGCGCGGCCATCATCGAAGGCCTGATCCTTGAAAAGTACATCTATCGAGAAGGCCGTGAGTTGATCCCCACGGCCAAGGCCTTCCAGCTGACCACGCTGTTGCGTGGCCTGGGTGTGGAAGACCTGACCAAGCCCGAGCTGACCGGCAACTGGGAGTTCAAGCTCTCGGAGATGGAAAAGGGCCGCCTGAGCCGCGAGGCCTTCATGGCCGAGATCGCTGCCATGACGCAACGGGTGGTGCAAAAGGCCAAGGAATACGACCGCGACACCATCCCCGGTGATTACGCCACCCTGAGCACGCCGTGCCCCAACTGTGGCGGCGTGGTCAAGGAAAACTACCGCCGCTTCACGTGCACGGGCAAGTCCGGTGGCGATGTGGAAGGTGCCACGGGGTGCGGCTTCAGCATGACCAAGATCCCGGCCGGGCGCAGTTTTGAGCTGCACGAGGTCGAGCAACTGATGCGCGACCACAAGATCGGACCGCTGGAGGGCTTCCGCTCCAAGGCGGGCTGGCCGTTCACGGCCGAGCTCAAGATGGTCAAGGATGAAGAGCTGAACAACTGGAAGATGGAGTTCGACTTTGGCGAAGACGCCAAGAAGGACGACGAAGCCGGTGAGGCCGTGGACTTCAGTGCCCAGACCAGCCTGGGCAAGTGTCCCAAGTGCGGCGGCGGGGTCTACGAGCATGGCAGCAACTACGTGTGCGAGCACGCGGTCGGCCCTGCCACCTGCGACTTCAAGAGCGGCAAGATCATCCTGCAGCAGCCCATCATGCCGGAGCAGGTGACCAAGCTGCTGGAGACGGGCAAGACCGATCTGCTGGAGAACTTCGTGTCCAACAAGACACGCCGCAAGTTCAAGGCCTTCCTGAGCTGGAACGCGAAGGATGGCAAGGTGGGCTTCGAGTTCGAACCCAGGGCGCCACGCGTGCCGGCGGCCAAGAAGGCGGCCGCCAAGAAGGCCGCTTGAGGGGAATTCCCCTTTTTCTGACGATTCAGGGTGGGCGGTGTAAGGTTTGGTGGGGTTCACACGACTGAGTCTGGAACCCTGATGCCAAACGACCGCCCCGGAGCCCTGCCATGCCTTTGATCAAGACGTCCCGCAGCCCCCTGCATGCCGACAGCGGCATGGTGCACCCCACGCCCAGCGAGATCACCCCTCGCCAGGTCTATGAGGGCCGCCGGGCCTGGATGAAGCAGGCCGGTCTGGCCCTGGGCGGGCTGGCGGCGGCGGGCCACACGCTGGCGCAGGGGGCCAGCACGGTCAAGCGCCCCGGCAAGCTGGCCGCCTTGCCGGGTGCCCGCAGCAAAGTGGCGGGCGCCTTTGTGATGGACCAGCCCACGCCCTATCAGGACGTGACGAGCTACAACAACTTTTATGAGTTCGGCACCGGCAAGGAAGACCCGGCCGAGAACGCCCACACCCTCAAGACCCGCCCCTGGACGGTGACCATCGACGGCGAGGTGGCCAAGCCCATCACCCTGGGCCTGGACGACCTGCTCAAGCTGGCCGCGATGGAAGAGCGCATCTACCGCCTGCGCTGCGTGGAGGGCTGGTCCATGGTGATCCCCTGGGTGGGCTACTCGCTCTCGCACCTGATCAACAAGGCGCAGCCCACGGGCAAGGCCAGGTATGTGGAGTTCTACACCCTGGCCGACCCCAAGCAGATGCCGGGCGTGCGCTCGCGGGTGCTGGACTGGCCCTATGTGGAGGGCCTGCGCCTGGACGAGGCCATGCACCCGCTCACGATGATGGCGTTTGGCCTGTACGGCGAGGTGCTGCCCAACCAGAATGGCGCCCCCCTGCGCCTGGTGGTGCCCTGGAAGTACGGCTTCAAGAGCGCCAAGTCCATCGTCCGGATCCGGCTGACCGAGCGCGAGCCCGTGTCCTCATGGACCCGAGCCAACCCGGGTGAGTACGGCTTTTATTCGAACGTGAACCCCAAGGTCGACCACCCGCGCTGGAGCCAGGCCAGCGAGCGTCGCATTGGCGATGCCGGCTTCTTTGCGCCGCGCAAGCCGACCCTGATGTTCAATGGCTACGAGGCCCAGGTCGGGCAGTTGTATGCTGGCATGGACCTCAAGAAATACTACTGATCGTTGACCTGACCGCCCATGCAACTTTCCCTCGTGAATCACTGGCTGCTCAAGCCCTGGGTCAAGCCCCTGTTGTGGCTGCTGTGTGCCTTGCCGCTGGTGGGGTTGTTCGTCGGGGCCAGCATGGGCACGCTGGGCGCCAACCCGGCAGAAAAGCTGATCCAGGAAACGGGTGAGTGGGCCCTGCGGTGGTTGTGGCTGACCCTGGCCATCACCCCGCTGCGGGATGTGGCCAACCTGCCCTCGCTGGTGCGCTACCGGCGCTCGCTGGGGGTGACGGCCTTTGTGTACGCGCTGGTGCACTTCCTGGCCTATGCCTGGCTGGACAAGGGCCTGGTGATCGATGACATCGTGCGGGACGTGTTCAAGCGCAACTTCATCCTGGTCGGCATGTTGACGCTGCTGCTGATGTTGCCGCTGGCGTTGACGTCTTTCAATGCGGCCATCCGGGCCCTGGGCGGACGCCGGTGGCAGATGCTGCACAAGCTGGCCTACTTTGCGGCGCTGTCAGGCCTGCTGCACTTTTACTGGAAAAAATCAGCCAAGAACGACGTGACCGAGGTCATGGTCTATGCCGTGATCCTGGCGGTGCTGCTGGGCTGGCGTGCGGCTCGCAAGGGCGGCATCGTGGGGATGCTGCGCGTGCGTTGATCGCTGAGCGTTGATGGATGTTTGACCTCCTGTTGCTGTTTGTGCCCTTTTTTGCCCTGGTGCTGATGGGGTGGGGCGCTGCGCGTGCCCGCTTCCTGCCGCTGGAGGGCATCGGGGCCATGAACACCTTTGTGCTGTTCTTTGGTCTGCCGGCCATGCTGTTCAGGCTGGGGGCCAGCGGCGCCTTTCACCAGGACGGGCTGCTGGCGCTGCTGGTTTGTTATGCGCTGGCAGGGGCGGTGGTGTTGGGGCTGGCCCT
>DAORJC010000237.1:0-4057 GCA_035438885.1 Aquabacterium sp.
CACCAGTTGGCTCACCCCCAGGGTGGAGCTCGGCAGATTGGTGACCGAGGGTGTGAAGCAATTGCATATATACGGCAAATTGCCGTACACTTGACGCAAGGAGACACACCATGCGATCAAGCGCTCTGACTGCCCGACTCGAAGCCCGCATCAGCACCGATCTGCACGGTCTGCTCAAACGCGCCGCTGAGCTGCAAGGGCGCACCATGACAGATTTCGTGGTGGCGGCCGTGCAAGACGCCGCACAGCGCGCGGTGGAGCAAGCCGAAGTCATCCGCCTGTCGATGGCCGATCAACAGTGCTTTGCCGATGCACTGCTGTCGCCCCCCAAGCCTCAACCAGCCTTGACGCGGGCCATGACCCGCCGCAGCAAGCTCCTGCGCACTGACGAGGCATGAGCAGCGCGCCGTTTCGATTGGCGCTGCTGGATGTCTCGCATGATCGCTCGACCTTCGACAGCGGCACGCCCGCACTGGATCGCTACTTTCGGGAGCATGTCAGCCAGGACATGCGCCGCAGGGTTGCCACCTGCTTCGTGGCCTTGAGCGGTGATCAGCGCATTGCCGGTTACTACACGCTGGCATCAGCCAGCGTACCTTTGACCGAGTTGCCACCCGAAGCCATCAAGAAGCTGCCACGTTATCGCGCCGTGCCCACAGTTCGCATGGGCCGGCTGGCAGTCGATCAAGCATTCAAGGGGCAGGGCCTGGGTGGTGCGCTGCTGGGCGATGCCCTCACACGGGCCGCCCGCTCGGAGATCGCGGCCTGTGTCCTGGTGGTCGATGCCAAGGACGATACGGCCTCAGCGTTCTACCGTCATCACGGTTTCATCGCACTGCCAGAAACACCATTGACACTGTTTTTGCCGTTGGCCACTGTGCCCACCAAGCCCTAGGGTCGGACTCAGCTCACCTTGCGCAGGCTGGCAGCGTCAATCTGCACCAGCACAGGCTGGCTCAAAATGTGCTCCAACACCGTGGCGCGCTGTTCGGCATCGGGCATCTGGTAGGCAGCCTCCAGCTTGGCAAACGGGCCTTCGGTGATCGCCACCATGTCGCCTTGGTGCGTATTCTGGCGAACGTGACCGACGATTCCGGCCCATCGTGACCG
Organism: Aquabacterium sp.; assembly: GCA_035438885.1. GTDB lineage: Bacteria > Pseudomonadota > Gammaproteobacteria > Burkholderiales > Burkholderiaceae_C > Aquabacterium. The sequence goes on from DAORJC010000237.1 coordinate 1,111, forward strand.
GTTGCACCGTGTGAGGTGTTGCGCGTTCAAATTGTAGGGGTGTCGGTCACGATGGGTCTGAGTCGGGCTCCTTTTTCGTGGGTTTGGGCTTTTGTCGCAGGGACTCACCGGTCAGAGTGAATCGGTGGTTTCGCTGCATCAGGCGATCAAGGATCGCGTCGGCAATCGTGGCGTCACCGACCCAGGCATGCCAGTGTTCAATGGGCAGCTGACTGGTGATGATGGTGGCCTTGCTGGCAGCTCGGTCGTCGATGATCTCCAGCAAGTCAGCGCGGGCCTGGTTGTCCAGCCCAGCCATGCCCCAGTCGTCCAGCAACAGGACATCGGTCTTGGCCAACTGGATGAGCCACTTGCCAAAGGTGCCATTGCCGTGACGGATGCGCAGCTCTTCGCTCAGACGTGGCACCCGTTGGTAGAAGGCTGAGCGCCCGCGGCGGCAGGCATGCTGGGCCAGTGCACAAGCCAGCCAGGATTTGCCAGCTCCGGTGGGACCGGTGATCAGCACGCTGTGGCCGCTGTCGATCCAATCACCCAAGGCCAGGCTCATGACAGCCTTGCGATCCAGGCCGCGTCCAGCTCGTGTATCGATGTCCTCAATGGCGGCTTGGGGGTACTTCAGCTTGGCCTCTTTGAGCAGGCGCGCACGCCGCTTGTCGTGGCGCCAATGGAGCTCGCGCTCGACGATCAGAGCCATGCGTTCTTCAAAGCTGACAGCGCTCATGCCGGCCTGCGTCAGTTGCTCATCAAGGGCTGTGAGCATGCCCATCAGCCTGAGTTCACGCAGCTGGTTCAAAGTCGTGTTCATCATCATGGTGCGATCCTGTCTGTTCACTGGTAGTAACCGGGGCCACGAACGTGGGCATGGTGCGGGCTGGTCCAGTCGGTGGCGGTCGTGGCGGGCACCTGATCCCGGCCGTTTGCCAGGATGTCGCTGACGTGCCTGTACTTGACGGTGCCAAGCTCCAGGGCGATGAGGCAAGCGGCTTCCAGTCGGGGCTTGCCGTACTTCTTGGCCAGTGACAGCAGCCCCAGGCAGGCGCGGTAGCCATGCTCGGGATGGCGTCGCTCTTCCAGCAGACGCTGGACGGTGCTGGCACAGGCCACACCAATGGTGCCGCCCCAGTGAATCAGGCGTTCAGGGGTCCACTCCCGATGCGCGCGGTGCGCTGCCGACATGTGCTCTGCCACGGTGGTGAAGCCTCCCTTGTGCGCACAGCGCAGATGAGCGGCCACACGCTGGCCACGGTGGACGATCTCCACGCTGCGCGCGGTGATGCGTGCCTCCAGGACCAGCCCGACCAAGGACTGCGGCACGCTGTAGCGATGCCCCTCGATCTCGACGTGGTGATCAATGTGCACGCGCACGGTCTTGTAGGTGGCGAATTCCCAGGGCTGCAGAGGCAAGGCTTGCAGTGCTGGCGCATCCAACTCTGCAAACGTGCTGGCTCGGCTGCCAGGCAACCTCTGGAATGCCTTGTTGTTGAGTTGTTCCAGCAGCGGCGCGATGGCCTCGTTGACATCGTCCACGCTCGCAAAGCGTTGGTGGCGCAGTCGCATCAGGATCCAGCGCTCGACAACTTGCACAGCAGATTCGACCTTGGCCTTGTCCTGCGGGTGATAGGGGCGCGCCGGCAGCATCGAGGTGCCGTAGTGGCGAGCGAAGTCCTCCACCGTCTCGTTGGCGCGAGGTTCATAGCGGTTGGGGTTGGCAATCAGGGCTTTGGGGTTGTCCGGCACGATGAGCTGGGGCACCCCACCGATGAATGTCAGGGCGCGGGCGCAGCCATCAAGCCAGTCGGACATGGTCTCGCGCGGTGTGGCACAAGCAAAGGTGTAGCTCGAAGCGCCCAGAGCGGCCACGAAGATGTGGGCACGGCTGCCGTCCACCAACTCGATCGTGGGACCTGCAAAGTCGATGAACAGCTTCTCGCCTGCGCGGTGGGTCTGGCGCATCGAGCGCTTGAGTGTCTTGGCGTAGCGGCGGTAGTTCTCGCAGAACTGCGAGTAGGAGTGCGTATGACCGTCCAGGTGCTGCTGGGTGTGCTCCTCCCACAGCAGCATGAGCGTCATGCCCTTGCGGCGCAGTTCTTTGTGAATCTGGGCGTAGTCGGGGTGCACGAAGTGCTGCGGCCGTGGTGGCGGTGCCAGCAGGCGATGCTGCAAAGCGGTCTCGTCCAGGGGCTGGATGGAGTGCCAATCCAGACCTGCGACCGAGGCCAAACCGACGTACTTGGTAACCACGCCTTTGGAGATGCCCAGGGCGGCGGCGATACGCTCGTGCGAGAGCCGAGCATCGAGTTTGAGACGCAGAACGTCCTTGATCTTGCGCATGTGAATCCTTGGTGCAGGCATGCCGGCTCCAGCAAAAAACTGGGCAGGCTAACTGCATTGGGTGAGACAACTTGCGCAACACCATCACGGTGGCATACGACGCCATGCTGGCATCGTGACCGGTGATTCCGGCATCGTGACCGAGATTCCGGTCAGGTGCAAAAATCGGTCACGTTCGACCAGAATGGCCGGTCACGATGAACCAGAATCGGCGGTCACGATCCGCCGGAATCAACGGTCACGTTGGACCGGAATACGCACCCACCACCCAAAACGAAGCCGCCGGGCACCACTACGGCACCACGGCGGCTATCGGGACTCAGCACCCCGATTTTGCCAGCCTGGAGCAATCAGCGCCAGCGTTCACACATCGGCTCAAGGCCAAGCTGATTCACTGCGCTGCATGGCTGGCGCTGGTGTTCAAGGGGGTGGCATGAGCACCCCCACCGACAAAGAGTTTGCGACGGTGCGGGCCGCGTTCGCACTGAAGGGGCACAAGCTGTTCCGAAGCGAGGTCACACCAGACGGCGCGCATGACTTCATCGTGATCTGCTGGAGCTGGACGCGCTACTGCAAGGATTGGGGCGAGGTGCTGGCGCTGCTGAACAAGATCGGG
>DAORJC010000238.1:0-4030 GCA_035438885.1 Aquabacterium sp.
GGCATCAACGACGTCGGCAGCGGGGTTCATGCGCGGAAGTGGTCAAAAGAGGTCCATCGGTTGGGCACGTTGTGCCCGCCTTGCTGCAGGCGCAGGCCCGGGGTGGCGTCGATCACACCGATGCAGGTGACGGCCACGCCGGCCTGAGCGGCGGCCTGGCGCACGGCAGGGGCCTGATCGGCCGGGGCGGTGAACAGCAGTTCGTAATCATCGCCGCCGGCGAGCACGCAGTCCAGCTGTTCGGCCGCGGGGCGGGTTTGCAGCAAGGGGCTGACGGGCAGGGCTTGCAGGTCGAGCTGCACGCCGACGCGGCTGCGGCGCAGCAGGTGGGCCAGGTCGCCCAGCAGGCCGTCAGAGACGTCGATGGCGGCGGTGGCCAGGCCGCGCAGGGCCAGCCCCAGGGCCACGCGGGGGGTGGGGGATTCCATGCGGGCGCGGGCGGCTTCAAAGGCGGCGCCGTCCAGTGGCGGGTTCAAGGTGCCCCGAAAGGCTTCCAGGGCCAGGCGGGCCTCGCCAGGTTGGCCGCTGACCCAGAGCTGCTGGCCGGGGCGGGCGCCGCTGCGCAGGAGGGCGCCGCCCACGGGCACCTCGCCCAGCACGGTGATGCCGATGGTGAGGGGGCCGGCGGTGGTGTCGCCCCCGATGAGTTCGCAGTCGTGCTGATCGGCCAGGGCCAGCAGGCCTTGCGAGAAGCCGGCCAGCCAGGTGGCGTCTACACGAGGCAGGGTGAGCGCGAGCGTGAAGCCCAGCGGGCGGGCCCCACAGGCAGCCAGGTCAGACAGGTTGACGGCCAGGGCCTTGTGGCCGAGCTTGACCGGGTCGACCGTGGACAGGAAGTGGCGGCCCTCCACCAGGGTGTCGGTGGACAGGGCGATCTGCATGCCGGGCGCATGCGCAATGACGGCGCAGTCGTCGCCATTGCCCACCACGGCGCGTTGAGGGCCAGTGCCGGCAGGGCGCAGGAAGTAGCGGTCGATCAGGTCGAATTCACCGAGGCTCATGGGGGGATTGTCAGGGATCGGGCAGCGATGAAGAGCGCGCGAGCGACTTGGTCGAACGAAGCAAAGGCCTCGTCGAAATGGGGTTTGAAGTTGCCATAGACCAACGGCAACAGGTTCTGCTCGTACTCAACCCGGCTCTGCTCATCGACACCGACCCGGGTAAGAGCATTCTCCAAGACCCTCAAAGGGTCCTCAGCGAAGTCCGGCTGTTGCTTACCGAACTCTGCGACATCGCCCTGCACAAGCGCAGCGAACACCTGCCCACTGACGCCCACGAGCTGTGGGTTACGAACAAAGATGCAGTGCACGTCGTAGATGTGGCGCACGAGCGCTGTGTCCCATCTGTCAGGTGTTCGTCCTTTTCGAGCAGGCCAGTCGTCACGCTGCCAAGATCGGCCTCTGCGTCCAGCGCTTCAATGAGCTCAGCGCGAGCTTTTGCAAGAACCCTCATGTGTGCTCATACTGGACGAGCTTGCCGTTGAAGCCCAACTTGCGTTGAATGCGCCGTTTGCCTACGCTGAAAACGACGCCCGTCGGGACCTGGGTGCTGCGGCCAGAGTTGTACTCGCGCATTTGACGAGACTCGTCGACATGGACACCAAGCTTTTTGAGCGCCTCAGGCGCCAGGACCTCAAGTGGCTTGATGGGAATGGGTTTGCCAGAGAGCACGCTGGGTTTGGCCTTGGCGTAGACGCCGACCCCAAGCTTGACCAGCACCCCCTGGCTTTGCAGCTCGGTAAGCGCGCGACCAACCTGGGCCGGGCTGCCAAAGGTCATGAAATCGGCGCGCACGAACACATCGGCGTTCCGATTCGCCACCGAGCGCTTGATGCGATCGACCATGTTCACGGCTGCAACCCCTGCTTGATAACCTCAACGAATTATATCTTCCAACCTTTTGATATCAAAAGGTTTTTCTTCACAAATTGCGCTCATTGACCTACCTCTTTTTGATGCCGCACCACGAGGATCGTGACGGCCTTTGTGTCAATGCGGTAACGCACCACGTAGCCGCTGTCGCCAAAGTCGATGATCCACTCGCGGAATTCGTCGGGGAGGTCCTCGATGGGACGGCCGACACCGGGTTGTTGGCTCAGCACCTTCACGCCTTGGCGGATGGCCTTGACCGCCCGCTGGGCGGCATCGAGGTTTTTGGGGGCCAGAAAGCGATAGAGGCGCTGCACATCCAGCAGCGCCAGGGGCGACCAGATCAAACGTGACATGCCGGCGGTTCAGTGTCGTTGCCCTGTTCGAGCTGGGCCAGCCAGGCATCGGCCTCATCAGCGGTCACATGCAGTCCGGTGGTGCGGTACGCTTCCCAAGCCTTGAGCGCATCCTGTCGGAACGCCTCGCGCTTTTCCTCACGCTCCACGTACTGGGTGATCGCCTCGCGCATGAGCCAATGTGAGGTGCGATGCCGTGCGTCAGCCAAACGCTTGACGCGGGCTTTGGTGTCCTCGTCGATCTTGATCGACACGGGACGAGCGGCAGCAGCGGTCACGGCAGCCTCCATCAAAGTAGATCAAGGTATTACCTTAACATACTTGCGGCGACAGATACTTGTCACGATCTTGTCAGGGTGACAAGATTAAGGCGTATTCTTGTCATCATGACCACTCCGCCCCTGTCGTCCCGTCACGATGCGCTGCTGCGCCTGGTCCTGGCCGCCGGGGAGCCCGTACAGCCAGGCACACTGGAACAAGCCCTTCAGGCTTCACGGCCCACGATCAACCGAGCCTTGCGAGACCTCTTGGCCTATGGCTTGCTGGAGAAGCTTGGGGGCGGCCGGTCTACCCACTACAGAGCCACAGATGCAGCCAAGGCTGCAGTATCAGAGCCTGGCCTGCTGCGGTGGTCCCCAACTGCCCTGCCCTTGGTCGAAGCGCTCCGTGCGCCTCTGGGAACTCGCACCCCGGTCGGCTATGAGCGCAGTTTTGTGAGCGACTACATCCCGAATCAGTCCAGCTTGCTGCCACCACAGTTGGCCACGGATTTGTTCAACGCAGGCCGTAGCCGCGACCAGCAACCCGCAGGAACCTATGCCCGTGAGGTTCTGGAGCAGTTGCTCATCGATCTGTCCTGGTCGTCATCGCGGCTGGAGGGCAACAACAAGAGCTTGCTCGACACCAAGGAACTCTTCGAGCTCGGAGAGCGAGCTGACCCCCTCGACGAAGACACGTTGATGCTGCTCAACCATAAGAGCGCCATCGAGTTCATGGTTGACGCAGTACCGACAGAGGGCATCACCGTGTCCGTCATCGTCGATCTGCAGGCCAAGTTGATGAAGGATCTGTTGAAGGACTCGCGGGACATCGGCAGCATCCGACGGCGCCTGGTGAACATCGACGGATCTGTCTACTCCCCGAGCAACATTCCCACGCTCCTGGAAGAATCGCTGAGCGCCATCATCGACAAGGTCCGCCACATCCGAAATCCGGTGGAGGCCGCATTCTTCCTTTGGGTCAACATGGCCTACTTGCAGCCCTTTGCGGATGGCAACAAGCGCACGAGTCGTCTGAGCGCCAACATGCCGCTGTTGCTGCACAACTGCTCACCCCTGTCCTTCCTGGACGTGGAGCGTACGGACTATGCGACAGCCATGCTTGGCGTCTACGAACAGCGTAACGTCGCCGCGGCAGTAGAACTGTTTGAGTTCATTTACCGTCGCTCGGTTCAGAAGTACAGCGTCCTGCGAGCCTCCCTGGCCGTGCCCGACCCGATCAGAGCCCGGTATCGACAGTCCCTCAATGAGCTGATGCAATTCGTCGTCTTCTACGGCCGAAAGCTGGACGACGCATTCATGCTGGTGCCTGTCGATGCCGCTGACCTGGCTGCGTTGCGCGTCATCGCGAACACCGAACTGGACCACCTCGAGCCATACAACTGCGCTCGCTACAACCTCGCGCGAGGCTTGACGCAAAGATGGATTGACGCTGGACGCCCCCGGTAGCCCGCCAGGGACGATGAATATCTGTCACTCATTGCCCCCAAACCGATACCGACTCACATCCTGCGGCGCCACCGCCGAG
>DAORJC010000239.1:0-4028 GCA_035438885.1 Aquabacterium sp.
AGGTGGCGTGGTGCCCGTGCCGTTGTCCTGGATCGTGGTGGTGGCTTCGGACACTGCGATGGCTGCGCCGGTTGCATCGCTCAGCACCACCTTGAAGGCCTCGGGGCCTTCAAACACGGTGTCGTCCAGCACGTTGACCGTGATGGTCTTGCTCAGCTCGCCAGGGGCAAATGTCAGGCTGCCGCTGGCTTGCGTGTAGTCGCTGCCAGCGGTAGCGCCTGCATCTTGCGTAGAGTAATACACCGTCGCGCCCGTCGCGCTCGGGTTACTCAGCTTGACGGTGTAGGTCACCGTGCCCGTCGCTTCGTTGGCCGCCACAGGGCCTTCGATGCTCAGTTGGGGGAGTTCTTTGTCTGTGATGGTGCCGGCGCCGATACCGTCGGCCACCGTGGCATTGGGAGGAGCAATCGGGTTGCCAGCGCCATCAACCACCGGCAACACTTCGATCACTTCCAGCTGGAAGGTCTCGTAGGGGTTCTCTTCGATGCCGTCCAGGAACAGCGGCACACCCACGGTGATGGAGGTCTGACCAGCCGGGATGACGAGTGGGAAGCCATCAACGCCACCCAGGTCGTCTTCGTTAGAAGCCGTGAGGCCCACGGTGCGAACCAGCAGGTGCACATCCTGAGCACTGGGCTTGTCCAGGCTGATGGTGAAGACGGCTTCCTGGCCTTCCGATCCGGTCGCATCAGACACGGAGATCTTGGGCAAGACCACCGCATCGACAATCGTGCCGATGCCATCCACCGACACGAGATTGTCCACACCGGTCGCCGACAGGCCAATGGTCTCCGAACCTTCGGACGCACCATCGGAGACCGTCGGCACACGCACTTGAACCGAGCTGGCGCCTGCAGGCACGGTGGTCTCGATGGAGCCATCAGTGCCAACGGCCACGGTCACAAAGGTCTGGCCACCATCAAAGCTGATCTGAACGGGCAGGCCAGTGTCCACACCCACCGCACCAGTGCCGTTGGTCAAAGCCAGCGACAAGGGCAGATCTACCGTGCTGGCGCCCGACATGGTGATCACAAACACCAGCGGCTCCCCTTCCGTGGCGATGGGTGCGCTGACACCGGTCACGCGCGTCAGTTCGACGTCCTCGATGGTTCCTGTGCCACTGCCATCCAGCACCACAGCGGGTGGTGGACCGACCGGATCGCCATTGCCATTGACGGCCGGCAACACGCTGATGATCTCCAGCCTGAAGGTCTCGGGGGCCTCCTTGATGCCATCCAGGAACAGTGGCACCCCCACGGTGATGAAGGTTTGACCTGCAGGGATCACAAGCGGGAAGCCATCAACGCCACCGAGGTCATCCTCGTTGGAGGCTGTGACACCCACGGTGCGAACCAGCAGGTGAACATCTTGTGCGCTGGGCTTGCTCAGCGTGATCGTGAAGACTGCCTCGGAGCCCTCTTGTCCGCTTGCGTCGGATACCGAAATGCTGGGGCGAGTATCGACCGCCACAGGCTTGGGAGGAATCGTGAAAAACAGGGGACGGATCGCGCCAGCAATCGGGCTGAACACACCGCCCCTGGCCGTCTCGTACTGAAACTCGACCGAGCCGACCGACTCGACCACGCGATCTACACGCAGGCCCGGCAACAGGCCACCGTTGGCACCGCCATTCAGACCAGCCGCAGTTGCCGCATCCTCATCGCCCCGCTCCACCGATTCGATGGTCTTGTCCAGATCGCTGCTGGCCACCGCCGTCTTGCCCTGCACCGGTTTGGTCAGATTCGGCTTGATCTCGACCGCCTTGCCCTTGGGTGGCGTGATCTGAACGATGCCGTCCTCGGTCGTCACCACCTGATCGCCCTGCTTGAGCTTGTCACCCACGGCCAGTGCCTTGAGCTTGCCCGATGGCAAACGAATGAAGGCAGAACCCCACAGGCCAGTGACGGTACCGGAAGACGATTTGGTGAGAATAGGCATAACAACCCCGAATCTGTACACAAAGACACAAGTCAGTGTACGTTCAGCGGCATCTCGAAATGCGCCAATAAGGGGCAATACCACCTGTTTAGGTGCACTCGTTCACACGAAACGCCCCTGGAGCCCTCCTTAAGACGCACGACAAATGTGCGCTTTTTCACACCTGACAGGACACATTGGCGTGAATTTCAAGGCATGAAAAAAGCGCCCGAAGGCGCTTGGTCCGCATTTTTGGCGCTTCAGCGTGTCGCCAGACTCAGAATTCTGGCGATGTAGGCCTCGCCATCAAACGGAGATCCGTTGCGCTGAGAGGCCCAGACCATCTCGCCCAGGGCCTCCATGGCCTCGTGATGCGCCTCGTGCATGGATGAGCGTCTGGCCGCCAGTTTTTCAAGGGCCGGTTTGATGCCGCGAGGCTGGTCGATGCTCACCTGCTCCGTGATGGACAGGTGCATCGACAGGTGCAGAAACGGGTTGGTGCGCCCATCCTCCACGCTGTATTTGCGTGCCACGGCCGCATCGGCATCCGCCAGGTCGTCGTGATACTCCGGGTGCTCCACCATCCAGTCGACGGCGAGCGCCTCCAGGGGCGTGAGGGGCATCACGCCCTGGTGCTTGGACCAGGCCTCGCAAAAGAACCGGCGGACCTGCTCCTGACTAGGGGCAAACATCAGGGATCAAACGCCCAGCAGTTCCACTTCGAACATCAGGGTCGCGTTGGGAGGAATGACACCACCTGCGCCGCGAGCGCCGTAGCCCAGCTCAGGCGGGATCACCAGCACGCGGATGCCACCGATCTTCATGCCCTGAACGCCCTCGTCCCAGCCACGGATCACGTGACCGGCGCCCAGCGGGAATGCGAACGGATCGTTGCGGTCCTTGCTGGAGTCAAACTTGGCACCCTTGACGCCGTCCTGGTAAAGCCAGCCCGTGTAATGCACGCTGACATAAGCGCCAGCTTTGGCGACTTCGCCAGTGCCTTCAACGGTGTCTTCAAACTGCAAGCCGGAGGGAGTGGTGTTCATGATGGTGTCTGCAAACAGGTTTCAAAGCGGCAGAGTCTAAACTCAGATGGACATCAACTGGCGCACGCCGTCAGCCTCCATCTGGTCGCCGCGGCCTTGGCGGATGATTTCTCCACGTTCCATGACCAGGTACTGGTCGGCCAGCTCGGCCGCAAAGTCATAGAACTGTTCGACCAGCACCACGGCCATCTTCTGGCCGTTGAGTCCCTCGTCGGCCAGCTTGCGAATGGCACGACCGATGTCCTTGATGATGCTGGGCTGGATGCCCTCGGTGGGCTCGTCCAGGATCAGCAGCTTGGGTCCGGCCGCCAGCGCACGGGCAATCGCCAGTTGCTGTTGCTGCCCGCCAGACAAGTCGCCCCCCCTGCGGTGCATCATTTGTTTGAGCACGGGAAACAGCTCGAACAGTTGCTCTGGCACAGGCGTGCTGCCTGGCTTGCTGGCCAGTCCCATCTGCAAGTTCTCGGCCACGGTCAGGCGGCCAAAGATTTCGCGGCCCTGGGGCACGTAGCCCATGCCCAGGCGCACCCGCTCATACGGTTTGAGCTTGTCGACGCCCTGCCCGTCCAGTTCGATGGCCCCGGACTTGATCGGCACCAGGCCCATCAGGCTCTTGAGCAAGGTGGTCTTGCCCACGCCATTGCGCCCCAGCACCACGGTGACCTCACCAAGGCGGGCTTCGAAGTTGAGGCCACGCAGGATGTGCGAGCCTCCGTAGTATTGATGAACGGTGTCAACTTTGAGCATGATGCAAAACTCGTTTCAGCGACCGAGGTAAACCTCAACCACCTTGTCATTGGCCTGCACATCGGCCAGGGTGCCTTCGGCCAGGACCGAACCTTCGTGCAGAACGGTCACCTTCTTTTTGGCCGCATTGGGGCCGTTGGTGGTCAGCTCGCCAATGAACTTCATGTCGTGCTCGACCACCACCAGCGAGTGGGCGCCTTCCAGCGACAGGAACAGCTCGGCGGTGCGTTCGGTTTCTTCGTCGGTCATGCCGGCCACCGGCTCGTCCAGCAACAGCAGCTTGGGGTCCTGCATCAGCAGCATGCCGATCTCCAGCCA
>DAORJC010000240.1:0-4005 GCA_035438885.1 Aquabacterium sp.
CTCCCCCTGGTGCTGGCCGGCTCGGTGGACCACAGCTATGTGGCGTCCGAGGGCTTGGGGTCGTTGTTCTTCGATGAGCGCGGTGTGCCCACCGGCGATTCCAAGTCAGGCCCGGTGCGCTACCTGGGGCGGGTGACCGAGCTTGAGAAGTTGTGCCTGTTGCGCACGGCCACCTGTTTTGCTTTTCCCTCCATCACCGAGGGGTTTGGCATCCCGCTGCTGGAGGCTCAGTCCCTGGGGTGCCCGGTCTTGACCACGAATAGCTCGGCCATCCCTGAGGTGGTGGGTGACACCGCGATCTTGGTCGATGATCCGTTGTCGGTGGATGAGATCGCGGTGGGGCTGGACGACCTGGTGGGTGATGCCGAGCTTCGGGCTCGGTTGTCTGCTGCAGGGCTGACCAACAGCTTGCGCTTTCACAAGGATCGGTTTGCCGACGACATTGACCGCGTGATTCAGTCGGTGCTGCCCTTGAGCAATGCGACGACTTGAGCGACGGACACCTCGCGCAGTGAGGGCGCATTGACCATGGTCATGTGAGCCCGGTCGTGGTCCAGTGCAGGACGCGATCCCATCAACACGTAGGTTGGGGTATCGACTGCAGCGGCCACGTTGACCATGCCGGTGTCATTGCCGACGCAGGCATCGGCCAGTTTGAGGATGGCGGCGCTGCCGTACACGCTGGCATCGGTGATCACGGCCAGTTGGGGGCGGCAGGCAGGCTCGACCTGAGCCAGGATGCTTTTGGCAATGTCCCGCTCGGCAGGCCCTCCCAGGATGACCACGCCGGCACCGCCCTGGATGAGCGCTTCGGTCAGTCTCGCGTAGTGGGTCTCGCCCCATTGTTTGTGCGTCTCCGAGGTGCCAATCGCCAGGGCGTACAGCGGACGAGGCAGATCCTTCAGTCGCTCACGCATGGCGATCATCTGGTCATCTGGGACTTCCAGTGTGGGGCGCAGCCACTGGTCGGCAAAACCGTGGGCCACGGCAAAGGCGGAGGCCTCGGGGTAGGCGGCAACCGAGGGGCCTGGGTGCGCCTGGATGAAGGGGCCCTGGTTCAGGAAAATGCGTTGCAGCCAGCGATAGCCGTATCCCCGTCGATCGGGGATGCCACTGAGCGCGGCAACCAGGCCGCGACTGATTCGGCCCGAGAACAGGACGATGCGGTCGTAGTGGCCGGCTCTCAGTTCTTGGGCCATGCGCCACATGCCTGTCAGACCCGCATGTCTGCCCCGGCGTTTTTCGGTTCGACGGGGGCGGTGATCGTGTTCAATGATGCGTTCGACCCAGGGGGCCTGGCCCAGAAAGGCCTTGACCAGCGTGGACGGTTGGGCCACGACGGTGATGCGCCCCCCCTGACTTTGGGCCGCGATGGCCTTGAAGTAGACGATGTGCCAGATCAGGTCGCCAATGCCGCTGAACTGCAGAAGGACCACCGTGCGTGGGCGGGTATCGGGTTGTGTTGCCATGGCGCGAGGGAAAGGGGATCACGTCATTTTAGAGCGCAGGGATTCGAACACCTGGTCGGCGGTGTCGCGCCAGGTGCGCAAGGGCGCTGACCGGACCTGTTCATGTCGACGCGCAAGGTAGGCGCGGTCCTGAATGGGGCGCAGTGCTTTTTGGGCGATGTCTTGCGGGTTCTCCGGGTCCACGTAGTCCATCAGGTCACCGCAGACCTCAGGCAGGGATGAGGTGGCCGAGACCACACCGTATTTGCCAAACCAGGCGCCCTCACCGACGGGCAGGCCCCAGCCTTCGTACAGGCTGGGATAGATGGTGAAGAGGCAGTGGCTGTAGAGTGCCACCAGGTCTTGATCGCTGGGGCTGTCAATGATCTGCACTTTGCCGTTGAGGTGCCCGGTGGCGGCCAACAACTGGTCAAAGGCTTCAAGCTTCCACCCACGGCCACCCGCAAAGACCAGGGTGGGGGCCTGGTCGCCCAGCGTTTCGGTCACGATCTTCCAGGCCTTCAACAGGCCAACGCCGTTCTTTCGGATCTCCAGCGTCCCGACGCACAGCACAAAATCCTGCCCCATCAGTGCGGCGATGTCTGGCCGCTTGCTCAGGGCCTGGCTGTTGCGCGCATAACCGGCAAACTCATGCGGCAACGCTGTCACGCGGATGTCGATCTGGTGGGCGTCATGGCCCAGAAAATTTCTGAGGTCGGTGGCGGTGTTCTGCGAGATGCAGAGGAACTGGGTGCTGTACTCATGGGCCCGGCGAAGCCACTGACTGAAGTCGTCGATCAAACCTTGGTGATGAAACTGCGTGTGGGTGATCGGGATCAGGTCGTAGACCATCTGAGCGACCTGGCCGCCTCGGGCCCGGTGCGATCTGGCCCGAGCCTCGGTTTCGGGGATGGACCAGTTGGAGCCCAGGATGGCGTAGGTGCACTGGGTGGGGATGTCGGCAATGGGCTTGAACGAGATCGGGTGCTTGCATTTCCAGCGGTACACCTTGAAGCCCAGTTGTTCCATGCGCTCTGGCATCAGGAACATCTGTGTGTACAGGGAGACTTTCCTGGCCGCTCGGAGCAGCTTGTTGTGCTCATGGGCCTTGAGCATTTTCTTGATGTCGCTCTTGTGTGGCCTGCCACCTGGCGACTGAATGCCGCAGGCCAGAAGCATCTGGTCGGGTTCGAACTCGATGGCATCGATCAGGAATGACAGGTCGATTTCTCGCCAGCCTGCGCTTGCGTTGACGAAGGCAATGCCCCGGATGCAGCGTGCGCCATGCTTGGCGACCAGTTGCCCGATCAGCCGAAGCTGAACCCGCTGAATGCCGGAGACGCGATGGTGGGCCTGGGCATGGCGGATGATGTCCGAGATGTCAAAGTAGATGGGGTCGGTGGGCATGGCCGTGTTCATCAAGGTCTGCGGGCAATTTGTTGCAGGTCGAACTGGACCATCTCGTTCACCAGGTCGGCGAGGGGGTGGGCGGGCTGCCAATTGACCAGACGCTTGGCCTTCTGGATGTCTGCCAGGGGTTGTGCCGGGTCATAGGGCCGGTAGAACGCGGGGTTGACCTGCACGATGGTTTGTCCGGTGCTGAGGTCGATGCCGTGCTCTTGGAGCCCCTCTCCGTGCCACTCCAGTTTCATGTCCAGCGCTTGCGCAGTGAGGTTCACGAACTCACGCACGGAGTTGAGGCGCCCACTGGCCAGGACGATGTTGTCGGGCCTTGCCAGTTGCATCAGTTGCCAGATGGCACCCACGATGTCCTTGGCATGGGACCAGTCCCGCCGGGCTTCCAGGTTGCCCAGGGCAAAGCTGTCCTGCAGGCCGTGCTTGATGGCCACCATGCTCTGCGTGATTTTCTTGGTGACAAAGTGGCTGCTGCGCAAGGGGCTTTCATGGTTGAACAAAATGCCCGTGGAGACATGGGTGCCGTAACTGGCGCGGTAGGCCTCTGCCATGAGGTGCGCAAACAGTTTGGTCGCACCGTAGGGTGTCTTGGGATTGAAGAGGCTGTCTTCCGAGTGATGCGAATCGGTGATGTCACCAAAGATTTCTGATGACGAGGCTTGAAAGACGCGCACGCGCTTGTCGGCATTCCGTGCGTGCTCGAAGATCCTGAGTGCACCGATGCCTCCCGCCTCGGCGGTGCCCATCGGGTCCTTGAATGAGTCGCCCACTGAGCTTTGGGCCGCAAAGTTGAAAACCAGATCGGGTTGGACCGTGCGCATGGCTTGGTCAATCGAGGCCTGGTTCATCAGGTCGAACTCAACAAACTCCACTTGATGGGCGATCCCCAGGTGGGCCAGGCGCCACAGCCGATCGGCTTGGAGTTCACCCCGCACGCCGCCCACGACGCGATGCCCTTGCCGCAAGGCCAGGTCGGCGAGGTAGCTGCCGTCCTGCCCCAGGATGCCGGTGATGAGGACGGTCATGGCGGCATCGTCTGCATCAGGGACTGATAGTTCAGAAGGTTGCCCCTGACCATGGCCTCGATCGAAAACTCATCCCTGACCAGCCCCAGCCCCGCCTGCCCCATGCGCTGGCGCAT
>DAORJC010000241.1:0-3946 GCA_035438885.1 Aquabacterium sp.
AGTTCTTCTTCCCCGAGCAGCCCGTGCCCGACCTGATCCGCTATGTGCAGGACCGGGACCTGTGGACCTGGGCCTTTCCTGAAAGCGCGGCCTTCCTGTCGGCGCTGGACCTGGAGCCCAACGAGTTCGAGCGCTGGGCGCAGATCGCGGCCTTCACGCCTGCGCAATCGGCCGAGTTCTGTCAGCGCGGCACCGCCATGAACGAGAAGTTCCTGAACCTGTGCGAAGACATCGCACGGGGCGCTGCGCCGATCACCTTCAATGGCGTCAGTGGGGTGATGGTCAATTGCCCGGGTGCGTTCACCAGCGAGGTGGGCAACATGCTCTCCACCGAGCACGGCAGCTTTGCTCTGTTGTGGAGTGTGTCCAAGGACGCGACGGTCAAGATCGGCCTGCGGTCGGTGCCCACCTTCAATTCGATCCCCCTGGCCGAGTCCATGGGCGGCGGCGGGCATCCCCAGGCCTGTGGGTTCCGCATGGGCGTGGAGCGCCTGCCCGAGTTGCTCAGTGGCGTCTTCTGGTCAGATCCGGCCCGCGCGGCCGAACTGCTTCAGGCACCGCCGGCTGCGGCCTCTGAGGGCTGATCCAGCAGAAAGGCTCGGACCCGGTTCGCGGTGCCGTCGGGGTCCACCTGCATGAAGCAGTGCCCGCCATCCACCCGCGCTACGGCGACATGGCGGTTGCTGACGCGCCAGCGCTCGGCCGACGGCGCCACAAACGGGAAGGTGTGGGTGGCATGGATCAGCAGCGTGGGCGTGCGAACCTTGCGCAGCGAGGTCCACAAACCCACGGGGGCGGAGGCAAAAATCTCGGCTTCGCGGCTGGGTCTGCATTTGAGCACCACGCCTTCGCCGTCGTCGGCAGGGCGCAGGGCGTGCGTGGCAAAGGCCTGCAAGGCTTCTTCACACCAGCCCTTGTAGGTGCCCCGGTCTCGCAGTGACTCGATGGCCGCAGCCCGATCCGGCCAGTGGGCGCGGCGTCGGCGGGCCGACCGCGCCAGGGGGCTCTGGGCGGCCAGGCCGGTCATCTCCGCCATGGTGATGGCCATGGCCATGGTCGCCGAGAACAGGACGGGATCAAGTACCACGGCGCGCTTGAACAGGGTGGGGTGCTCGGCCATGATCAGGCTGGTCAGGACACCGCCAAAGCTGTGTCCTAGCCCCATCACGGGCACGTCTGAAAAACCCAGCGCTGTGCGTTGGCTGGCAAAGGCCCGGACGGCCAGCTCGGCGTTCAGGTTCCAGCCTTTGAAGGGCCCGCCGTGGTCGGTATCGCCATGGCCCTGGATGTCGCACAGCCACAGGTCAAAGTGGCTGGACAGGCGCCGCAGCATCGGCTCGTAGACCCGGCCACAAAAGCCGTTGCCGTGCAGAAAGTGCAGCACGGGCTTGCCGCTGGGCGGGCTGTGCCAGCCGCGCAGTGTGAAGTGGTGTCCGGTGTCCCAAGCCCAGGCCAGCAGAGGCAGGGCGGGAAGAGGCGGGGTGTGGCTGAGGGTCATGCGGTATCCACTACCATCTTGCCATGAAGGATCAGCCGCTCAACGCCCCCATCGCCCCCCGTGTGCGCAACAACGCACGGGACAAGCTCATGGATGTGGCCATCGGCATTTTTGCCGACAAGGGCTTTGCGAAAGCGTCCACCCGTGAGATCTGTCAGGCTGCGGGGGTCAATGCCGCCTCCATCCATTACCACTTTGGCGACAAGGCGGGGCTTTATCGGGCGGTGTTGCGTAAACCCATCGATGAGGTGGTCGCTCAAATGGCCAGTTTTGACGACCCGGCCGTGGGGTTGGAGGAGTCGGTGCGACACTTCGTCGGCGCCATGCTGACCCCTTGGCGCGAGGACGACCGTCACGCCAGGGTCATGCGCCTGCATTTGCGGGAGATGGTGGACCCATCGCCCGACTACAAGGCCATGGTGGCCCAGACGGTGGTGCCTCACCATCTGGCGCTGGTGAACATGCTGGCCCGTCATGTCGGCGCACCCGTGGCGGATGATGCCCTTCGGCAACTGGCCTTTGCGCTGGTGGCCATGGTCAACGACTACGCCATGTCGCGCGAGTTCATGGAAGTCATGGCCCCTTCCCTGGTTATGGGGCCGGGCGCGCGCGACAAGGTGCTGGAGCGGCTGGTGGGTTATGCCCTGGCCCTGGTCCGGCACGAACAAGCATTGCGGGCCTGAGCCCGTGGTGACCATCAATCAAAGGTTGAGAACAACATGGTGAAGATGGCAGTGAAGATCGCAGCAAACCGAATGGTCATGCTCGCGGTGGTGTGTGCCTTGGTGGCCTGCGGCAAGTCCGAGGACACATCGACAACTGGCGCCGCCGCCTCTGGCGCCGCCGTCAAACCGTCGCTGAGCGTGCAGCTTGTGCGGCCCCTGAAGCAGGATTGGCCACTGACCTTGACGGCTCACGGTGCCATTGCGCCCTGGCAGGAGGCCGTCATCGGCGCCGAAGTCAGCGGTTTGCGCCTGATGGACGTGCTGGTCAACGTGGGGGATGGGGTCCGCAAGGGCCAGTTGCTGGCCAGCTTGCGCGCCGACAGCCTGCAGGCCGATCTGGCAGCCAGCCGCGCCAGCGTGGCCGAGGCCCAGGCCCTGCTGCAAGAGGCGCAGGCCAATGCGGAGCGTGCCCGCTCACTGCGCCAGAGTGATGCCGTCAGCGCCCAGGAAGCCCAGCGCGCCCTGACCGGTGAGCAGACGGCCCAGGCCCGTGTCGATGCGCTCAAGGCCCAGGTGGCCTCCAATGAACTGCGCCTGGCCCAAAGCCGCATCCTGGCGCCTGATGATGGCATCATCTCGGCCCGTCTGGCCACGGCCGGGACCATGGTCCAGCCGGGGCAGGAACTGTTTCGGCTGATCCGTCAATCTCGCCTGGAATGGCGGGCCGAGGTCGCCGCCGCCGATGTGGCCCGTCTCACGCCAGGGCTGTTGGTCTCGCTCAAGGCGCCCGGCACGGCGGCGGTGCAGGGTCGGGTGCGCAGCGTGGCGCCCACCGTGGATGCCGTCACCCGCAATGGCCTGGTCTACGTGGACCTGCCCGTGGCGGCCACCCAGTCGGCCGGCGTGCGCCCGGGCATGTTCGCCAGCGGCACCTTCGAGTTGTCGCGGGCCTCCGCCCTGACCGTGCCGCAAGGCGCCGTGTTGCTGCGCGATGGCTTCAGCCTGGTGTTTGCGGTCAAGGACGGCAAGGTTCGCCAGACCAAGGTGCAGATCGGCCGGCGCCAGGGCGATCGCATCGAAGTGCTCCAGGGCATCACCCCCGAGACCGATCTGGTGGCCTCCGGCGTGGGCTTCCTGGTCGATGGTGAGACCGTGCGCGTGGTCCCCGCGACCAAGCCCTGAGGACCCATCATGAACGTGTCCTCCTGGTGCATTCGCAACCCCATCCCTGCGATCTTGCTGTTCATTGTCCTGAGCCTGATCGGGCTCATGGGCTTTTCGCAGATGAAGGTCCAGAACTTCCCTGACATCGATCTGCCCACCGTGACGGTGACCGCCTCGCTGCCAGGCGCGGCCCCGGCCCAGATGGAGACCGAGGTGGCCCGCAAGATCGAGAACTCGATCGCCACGCTGCAAGGGGTCAAGCACATCTACACCAAGGTGCAGGATGGCACCGTGCTGGTGACCACCGAATTCCGGCTGGAAAAGCCCACGCAGGAGGCGGTGGACGATGTGCGTGATGCGGTCTCGCGCATTCGCTCCGATCTGCCGGGAGACCTGAGAGATCCGGTGGTTTCCAAGGTCAACCTGTCGGGTGCGCCCATCCTGACCTACACGGTGGCCTCGCCCCGCATGGACGACGAGGCACTGTCCTGGTTTGTGGACAACACCGTCACCAAGGCCATGCTCTCGGTCAAGGGCGTGGGTGCGGTCTCTCGCGTCGGCGGGGTCACCCGCGAAGTGCGGGTGTCGCTCGACCCCAGTCGGCTGTTGGCCCTGAACG
>DAORJC010000242.1:0-3944 GCA_035438885.1 Aquabacterium sp.
GCGGGTGAAATACCCCACCTTGGCGTAGTCCTGCATCACGTCGTAGGCCACGCCTTTGTGTTCGACCTCTTCGATGGCATGCCAGGAGTACATGGCACGGACGCGATGGTCGGCCTCCTTGAGCACGTCGCGCTTGTCGAACAGCGGGTGCGCGCCAATGGAGGTGAAGTGTTCCAGCGCACAGGTGATGGCCAGGGTGTAGCCCCGGCTGCGCGAGCCACGGTACTTGGTGAACAGCAGGTGCTCCAGCCAGCCCATCATGCCGTCCACATCCACGCCCTGCGCACGCAGGCGGTCGTTGTACTGGTTGTGCACCATGCTGTGCTGGGCTTCCTGACGGTTGAAGCCCTTGATCTCTTCCAGCAACTGGCGGTCGGTGATCTGGTCGCGGAAATCGCGCACACAGGTCATGAAAAAGCGCTCGCCAGGCGGAAAGATGAGCGACATGGCGTCAAACAGGCGAGTCTTGAAAGGATCGCCGCCAAACCAGTACTTGGGGATGTCCGCGTCTGCGAGCCCGAAATCAAGGCGCTCACGGGGAATGATCGGGTGCACTGCTTGGTATTTTTCGCTCATGGTTGTCTCCAACTTCTTCAGAGTTATCCGGTCAGTCGCAGCAGTGTAAGAAACTCCAACGGCCCGAAGCAGGATGCCAGGTGACAGCAGGGATGTCTGCGCGACACGCACAAAAAAAAGGCCCTCTTGCGGAGGGCCTTGAAAGGGTCGGGAGAGACACGTGAGAAAACGATCGGTCAAAGCGCCATGGCGGCGCGGGTCTGTTCGCTGGCCTTGACGGGATCGCCGCTGGCATTGAAGGCGGCCAGCCACTGGTCGTAGCCTGGCTGATCGGTCTCCTGCCAGGGGTGGTAGCCGGGCTTGTAGTAGTGCCAATAGGCCTTGAGCATGGGCTGCAGAAAGCCACCCGGCTTGACCAACCACCACAGACCCTTGCGGAACAACGTGACGCGCTGGGCAACGCTGAAGCCGTCATGCGCCAGCAACTGGTTCTGAAGGCAGAAAATGATGGCCGGGAACATGTAGGTGGAGTGCACCAGCGCCCACACGCGCTTGAAGTAACCCACCTTGGCGTAGTCCGCCATCACGTCGTAGGCCACACCCTTGTGCTCGACTTCTTCGATGGCGTGCCAGGCGTACATGGCTCGAACGCGGTGGTCGGCGCCCCTCATGACGTCTCGCCTGTCAAACAGGCTGTGCGCAATGATGGAGGTGAAATGCTCCAGCGCCGACGTGATGGCCAGGTTGTAAGCCTTGCTGTACTTCTTGCGGTAGCTCACGTTGAGCATCTGGTCGACATAGGCGTTGAGGCGATCGACATCGACGCCCTGGCGACGCAAGCGGTCATTGTCCTGGCGGTGAACCAGGGTGTGCTGGGCTTCCTGGCGATTGAAGTCCTGAATGTCCTGCAGCATCTTGGGATCCGTGATCTGGCCACGGAACTCGCGCACGCTGCTCATGAAGTACTTCTCGCCAGGCGGGAAGATGATGGACAGCGCGTCCCAGAAGCGGCTCTTGAAAGCATCACCATCCATCCAGTAGGTGGGGATGTCGGCGCTGTCCAGGTTGAACTGGAGCTTCTCGCGCGGCACGATGGGGTGGACCGCATCGTGCGCGGCTGCGGACGGCTGGTGGGCAGTATGCGTCTGGGCCATCAGGTCACCTCTTGTTCGGTTGCTCAGTGACTCCAATGTAGAGACAAGCGCGCCCGAATGACAGGATGCAAGGTGACAGACAGGGGTTCGTTGCCGACAGAATTCCCTTTATTTTTCAAGGACTTGGCAACTTTTCACGCCTTTTGACGCGCCGCGTTCCCTGTCGTCGCCCAGTCACCCTTTTCAGAGGCGCTCGGCCACCCAGGCCTGCACACCCGCCAGAGCTGCTGGCAGAGCCGCCGCATCGGTACCACCGGCCATGGCCATGTCGGGCTTGCCGCCGCCTTTGCCGCCCACTTGCAGGGCCACAAAGTTGACCAGCTCACCGGCCTTGACCTTGCCCGTGCTGTCGGCGGTCACGCCTGCAGCGATCTGGACCTTGCCGCCCTCGACCGTCGCCAGCACGATGGCCGCGGTCTTGAGCTTGTCCTTGAGCTTGTCCATGGTGTCACGCAAGGTCTTGGCATCGGCACCGTCCAGCACGGCGGCCAGCACCTTGATGCCCTTGATGTCGACGGCCTGCGCCATCAACTCATCGCCCTGGCTGGAGGCCAGCTTGCCCTTGAGCGCGGCAATTTCCTTCTCGAGGGTGCGGATCTGGTCCTGGGCGGCGGCCACGCGAGCCGGCACCTCGTGCGGGGTGGCCTTGAGCAAGGCGGCCACGCCCTTGAGCGTGCTCTCCAGGTTCTGGGTGTAGGCCAGCGCGTTGGCGCCGGTGATGGCTTCCACACGGCGCACGCCTGCGGCCACGCCGCCTTCGGCCACGATCTTGAACAGACCGATGTCGCCGGTGCGCTGCACGTGGGTGCCGCCGCACAGTTCCTTGGAAGAGCCGATGCTCAGCACGCGCACGGTGTCGGCGTATTTTTCGCCAAACAGCATCATGGCGCCGGTCTTTTGGGCGTCTTCCAGGGCCATGACCTGGGCTTGCGCGTCGGCGTTGGCCAGGATCTCGGCATTGACCAGTTCTTCCACTTCACGGATCTGCTCATCCGTCATGGGCGCATTCTGGGCAAAGTCAAAACGGGTGCGGTCAGGTGTGACCTGCGAGCCCTTTTGCTGCACATGGTCGCCCAGCACTTCGCGCAGGGCCTTGTGCATCAGGTGGGTCGCGCTGTGGTTGCGCACGGTGCGGGCACGGGTGTCGGCATCGACCTTGGCATTGAGCTTGTCGCCCACCCGGATGCTGCCTTCGACCACGCGGCCGTGGTGACCAAACACATCGGCCTGGATCTTTTGCGTGTCCTCGACCACAAAGCGGCTGGTGGCGTTGCGCAGGTCACCGCTGTCGCCGCACTGGCCGCCGGACTCTGCGTAGAAAGGAGTGTGGTCCAGCACGATGACAGCGTCGTCACCGGCCTGGGCGGCCTGCACAGAGGCGCCATCGACGTAGATGGCGGTCACGTTGGCCGCCTCGACCGTCAGGTGCTCGTAGCCATGGAAACCAGTGGGCACGCCCTTGTATTCAAGGCCCGCCGCCATCTTGAACTTGCCAGCAGCACGGGCCTGGTCACGCTGACGTGCCATGGCCGCATCAAAGCCGGCCTGGTCCACCGTCACATCGCGCTCGCGGCAGACGTCAGCGGTCAGGTCGACCGGGAAGCCGTAGGTGTCGTGCAGCTTGAAGGCGGTTTCGCCATCGATCTGGCCTGCGCCTGTGGCCAGGGCGGCCTCCAGGATTTCCATGCCGTTGGCGATGGTCAGGAAGAAGCGCTCTTCTTCGGTCTTGAGCACGTCGGTGATGCGTTTTTCAAAGCTGCGCAACTCCGGGTAGGCCTCGCCCATCTGTGCGACCAGGGCCGACACCAGCTTGTGGAAGAACGGGGTGCGGGCACCGAGCTTGTAGCCGTGACGGATGGCGCGACGGGTGATGCGGCGCAGCACATAGCCACGACCTTCATTGCTGGGGATGACGCCATCGGCCACCGTGAACGAGCAGGCGCGAATGTGGTCGGCAATGACCTTCAGGCTGGGGCTGGCGGCGTCACAGCCGACACCTTCGACACCCGTGGCGGCAGACGCACCACCGGCTGCGTCCACGGCACCCTTGGCAGCGGCCAGCAGCGCCTGGAACAGGTCGATCTCGTAGTTGCTGTGCTTGCCTTGCAGGACGGTGGCAATGCGTTCCAGGCCCATGCCGGTGTCCACCGAGGGCTTGGGCAACGGGTGCATCACGCCGTCTTCCGTGCGGTTGAACTGCATGAAGACGTTGTTCCAGATCTCGATGTAGCGGTCACCGTCTTCATCGGGGCTGCCGGGAGGGCCGCCAGCGAT
>DAORJC010000243.1:0-3849 GCA_035438885.1 Aquabacterium sp.
GGGCGGGCACACCCGCACCCTGCGCTACAGCGCAGACAACCGCCTGGTGGAGGTGCGCCAGGACGGCCAGACCCTGGCCCGCTACGGCCACAACACCCATGGGCAGCGCATCAGCAAGCAACTGAACCACGGCGTGGCGCGCACCTTCTTGTGGAGCCAGGGCCAACTGGCAGCAGAGGGAAGCGGCCAGGACATTGAGCGACGTTACGTGTACGCCAGGGGCGTGCCGGTGGCCGCGATCGACCACCTCGGCGGCGCATCAGCGGTCAGCCATGACAGCGGGGCATGGTCAGCGGTGGTGCAGTGGGCACAAGCCAGTTGGCGTCTGCTCAGCCAACCGGCCCCGCAAGTGACCTACCTGCACGGCAATGAGATCGGCACACCGGTGGCAGCCACCAATGCCAGCGGCCGGGTGGTCTGGCAGGCCGAGCACAGCGCCTTTGGTGCGCTGCGCACCGTGCACAGGCCGGGCCATGCGCCGCAAGAAGGCGTGAAAGGCTTTGAGCTCAACCTGCGCCTGCCGGGCCAGTACTTTGACGAGGAAACTGGCTGGCATGACAACGTGCTGCGCACCTATGACCCGCAGCGCGGTGAATACCTGGAGCCCGACCCGTTGGGTCCGGTGCCCAACTGGAGCCGTGGTGCAGGCCCCTGGCTGACCCAGCCCTTTGCCTATGCCAACCACAACCCCATCACCTATGCTGACCCAACAGGGTTGATCTTGTTTGCGTTTGATGGGACGGGCAACAGCGATCCTGCGCAAGAAGGCAGTAGTTTGTCCAACGTGCAGAAGTTTTTTCAGGCTTATGACCGCACAGCGAACGGTGAGCGGTTCTACATCACCGGTATTGGCACCACTAACGAGGACATGTCGGTCAAAGGCAGCGAGGCCACGGGTACAGGTTTTCGTGAGCGACTGGACCTCGGCACCAAGTTCCTGGAGCAATTCATCAACACAGATGCGGCCAACAGCGGAACTTGGTTGGACGTGGATGTCGTGGGTTTTAGTCGCGGCGCTGCGGAAGCGAGAGCCTGGGTGTCTGAGGTCGAAAAGCAATTGAGTGCATCTCGGGAGTTCTCCTCGAATAACACCGGCAAGAATAGGCGTTGCATCAACTTCCGATTCCTTGGGGTGTGGGACACGGTGCCCCACCTGGGGGCCAATCATGGCGATGAGAAGGATTATGATTTCTCGATCCCCGCGTCGGTGAAGCTTGCAGCCCATGCGGTGGCAGTCAATGAGCACCGAGGCGGTTTGGCGGACTTCGATGTGGAATCGATTCATGCCAATGCAACGGTCCAAAACTCAAGCAATCGAATCGAAAGAGGTTTTGTGGGCGCCCACTCCGACATCGGTGGCGGGTATGCCGAGGGTGATCTCAGTGACGTGGCTTTGATGTGGATGATTCAAAGCGCATCGACTCAGGGCATCGCTTTTGATGAAGAGGCGATCACAAATGGAGGCTGGAATGTCGTCAGCAACCCAATCGTCCATGACTCTCGCATTGGCAAAGGGTTCAAGGAGTGGTTGTGGGCAGATGGCGGCGACCGCGAAATGGTTTACATCAATGACACTCGGGTCAAGCAGGAGTCCGCTCAATTGCCTGCGGGCGTGACGAACACCACCAAAGCACGCGAGTCCATTCAATACTTCGAAGACGGGTGCGGGGACAGTGGCACCATCGTGGGCTTGGTGGACGTGGCGAAGTACAAGACCTGGGTTTCAGACATCGGGGTGACCTTTGAGTCGACACCGGCTGTCCCCACTGGGTGCGTGCTTAAAAAATAATCAATTGGAATCCATGTGAACGCATCGAAAAGATGGCTTTTTTGGATGCCAGTGGCTTTGCTACTAGGCACAACGGTAGGTTGTCGTGCTTTGGAGGTTGCTGCTGACGGGCCCGGCATGACACTGGTCTATGGGAGCGTTATCGATGGGAGGCGCATCTCGATCAAGACGGCGACCCTTCCTGACGGACGCCCGATTGTCCAGCCAGGTGGTGTAGGGGGGCGCTTCAAACGAGGGCAAACTTGGCAAAATGGAGGGGTGGATGCCACCATGGCTTCCTCAGGAGACCACCGCGGGCTGCCTGAGTGGGTCGAGTTCACTTGGCAAGAACCATCATACCCAGGCCTAAAATCCGCAGATTTCCCTGACCGTGAATCGTTTGCTCGTGCCGTTGATGAGAAATTCTCGAAACTGGAGCTTAAGAGATATCGCTTGGAAATCAAACGCCGCGTACCCCAGGCGGTGGTTGACGAAGTCATCGCTTCGAAACGCGTGGCCCAGCCCGGCAAAGTGGCAAACAAAACACTGTGGATCTACATCTTCTGGACGCCAGATGGCATGAAGATGCGATGGGCCATGCGTGACCACGCAGCCGGTGAGGCGTTTGGCCCCATCGTGCGTGAAGGTGGTGATGATCTGGACCGATACAACTTGAAGTGAGCTGCCTCGGGCCGGTGATGGTTTTGTGCGCGCTCTGCAAGCCAAAGGCTGATACCTCAACCCGAGTGTTTGCGTCTCGACTGACCGCTCAGAAGTGGACGGCCATGGCCGCATAGTGCTACTTCTCGGAGCGGTGGTTAATGAGGGATTCCCCCCCCTCCCCTACAGCCCCAATGCTTTTGAATCCGCCCAGTGTTTGATCATCATCTCCCTCCCGTTCGTTCAAGCCAGCTAGGCGAAGGGTCTTCCCTCGTTCAGGTCATCGTGACGCAAACCATGTTGTTGGCGCCATACCTTGCTGTGCTGATGGCGATGCTGTGCGTGGCGCTGGACCAAATGGGCGAGGGCCAGCCGCTGCGCCATGCGCTGCCGGTCTCGCCCCACTCGGTGTTTTGGTATGGCGTGTTGTTTGGGCTGCCACACATTTTGGCAAGCTTCGTGTCGTTGAGGCATCAAGGCTATCTGGCGCATTACCGTCGGCCCTTGTTGATCAGCGTCGTCCAGGCGGTGATGGCCTTGGCCACCATGCTGGCGCTCTTGCCGTTTTGGTTGGGCATGCTCGTTTTCTTGGTGCTGACAGCCAGGCACACGATCGGGCAACAGGCAGGGCTGTCTCGTTCGTACATGCGTGTGCCTACCCGTTTGTATGCTTGGTGGCGGGCCTGCGTGAGCTCCGGGGTGTGCGGCCTCTCAGTGGTGGTGTACTTCTATGGTGCGACAGAGCCCCCATGGTTCTTGACGGTCCTGCATCAAGCGGTGATGGGGTTGCTGCTTGCAAGCACCATCCTGGCCGTGTTGATTGCTCAGGTTCAAGGGCGGCACTGGCGTGGTGCGATGCTGCTGATGTGCACGCAGGTCATGGTGGTGTCATGTGCTGTGTTCGTGAGCCTGGGTTATCCATTGCTGGCTTACGCCGTGCCGCAACTCGTGCACGACATCACGGCTTTCACGGTTTACGGCGCCCATGAGCGGGCGGGTGGCCGAACCCTTTGGGCGCGCACGGCGTGGTGGGCATTGCCCGTGGTCGCTGTGCTGAGTGCATGGTGCTTGACGGTGGTTCAACTGGGGTGGTTGGCCTTGGGCCTGTCGTTGACGCACTACTTTTTTGAAGGGGCGGCTTGGCGGGGCGGGTCGATGCACCGCCAGCGCGTGTCGTTTGCATCCTGATGCGATGGGGCGGATGCACATCGTGCGGGGCGGCCCCTTGAAACTTTGCCGAGCGTCCCTATAATGTTTTTAGCACTCGCCTCATGTGAGTGCTAACAGCGGGCCTTCCGCTCCCCATTTGTGCCTGATGTGAGCGCTCGCTTTCGTCAGCATCTTTGTCAAACCCATGTCCTTAGAGACAGGAGAAGTCATGAAACTGCGTCCTCTGCACGATCGCGTGATCGTCAAGCGCC
>DAORJC010000244.1:0-3804 GCA_035438885.1 Aquabacterium sp.
ATGGCGCTTCCGCGGTGCGATACTTGGCCTCATGCGGTTAAAACGCCTATCCGTAATCTTGCAGCATTGGTTGAAGAAATTAAGGGAGAAATCAGCCTCTAGCCCGCATAAAACCTGCCTGTGCCGCTCCTGTAACTATAGCAAAAAATCATCGTGAACGATACGAGTTGCAACCTTGCATTTATCCGGCTTTCTGCATCGCCTGACCTTGTTGCACAATGAAGTCGACGGCGAATTGTGCCATCAAGGAGTAGCTCCTACCTTTGAGCGAAACGATGGCCATGTCGGCAAACATGGGCGCAATATCGGCCATTTCTAGCCGCACCAGCCGCCCGGCCTGCACATCCTGAGCCATGCCCATGTCCGTGCAGCCAATCACCGTGTCGCTGCTCATCGCCAGAGATTTGAGCAGGTTCAAGTCGTCACACTCCACCGCCAATGGCAGGCGCTTACCGGCCTCCAAGCCCATCAGGGAACCCAACACAGTACGCATTACCTCAGGTAGCCGCACACTGCCTAACCCATACGGCAAAATCGCTGCACCGGTGATGCTTTCCTGGGCCAGCAGCGGATGGCCCGCGCGCACGTAAAACCCGGCGGACAGTTTGGCAACGCGGATGATGTTCAGGTCGGGGGCGGCCACCACATTGCGCACATCGGCCAGGTAGAAATCAAGTTCTTCGGCGCGCAAATGGGTTGCCAGATAGTCGGCATTGTTGACCTCCACCCGCACGCACACTCCCGCAAAGCGGGTGCGAATTTCTGTCAACAAGGGTGGTACTACGGTGGCGGCAGGATAGGGTCCGACACCAAAAGCCAGGTCGCCCAGCAGGCGTTCACGGTACAAGCTCACATCGCGCTCCAGGCAGCGGCTCTCAAAAAGCAGCCTGCGCGCCCGTTCGACCACAAAGGCACCAGCATCGGTGCAACTCACTTCCAGCGTGCCACGGTCAAATAGCAGCAGACCCAACTCGTCCTCGGCCGCCTGAATGCTGCGGCTCAAGGCCGACTGGGTCAAATGGCATTGCGTTGCCGCACGCCCAAAGTTGCGCGTATCGGCCAGGGCTACCAGGTGTTTGAGGCGTTTGAGGTCCATGGAAGCAGACGTTGTGGTTTTGTCATGTATTGGGTGCATGGATTTTGTACCCAATATGCATTGGACGAATTCCACCACAACTTCAACAATCTCTCACCATAAGAGGAGAGCGACGGACATGAAATCATTCAACCTGAGACCCGGTCTGATTCTGCTGGCCGCGTTGGTGGCGCTATCGGGTGGTTGCAGCAAGACCACCGGCGTGGGCGGCACCGCCAGTGAGGCGACAGCGCAAACGCTGAAGGTCAATGCACAGTTTGCCAAGAACTCGAAGCTCGATGACCCGCAAGACTTTGAGGACGCCAAGCGGGGTTTCATTGCCCGCCCCAGTGGCAAAATTTTGGCGGCCGACGGCAGCGTGCTGCATGATTTTGATGCCTACAAATTTGAAGAAGGCTCGGCACCCGACACGGTGAACCCCAGCCTGTGGCGCCACGCGCAGCTGAATGCGCACATTGGGCTATTCAAAGTCACCGATGGCATTTACCAGTTGCGTGGCTTTGATCTGGCCAACATCACCCTCATCGAAGGCAAGACCGGATGGATTGTGGTGGACGCGCTCACCAGCCGGGAAAGCGCCGCAGCGGCCATGGCCTTCGCGCGCCAGCATCTGGGTAACAAGCCCGTGACGGCGCTGATTTTTTCGCACAGCCACATTGACCATTTTGGTGGCGCGCTGGGCGTTATCAGCCCTGAAGAAGTGGCGCAGCGCAAGGTACCAGTGATTGCATCGGCAGGGTTCATGGAAGAGTCCACTGGCGAAAACGTCATGGTTGGAACCGCCATGGGGCGTCGATCGGTCTACCAATTTGGCCGCGACTTGGAGCGCTCCGCCAAAGGCAATGTGGACACCGGTCTGGGCAAGAACGTGGTCTATGGCACCTTCGGCATCCTGACTCCCAACAAGTTGATCACCCAACCCACCGAGGAGATGGTGCTCGATGGTGTGCGCTTTGTGTTCCACAACGTGCCCGGTGCTGAGGCCCCGGCAGAAATGACCTTCTCGATTCCTGAGAAAAAAACCTATGGGGGTGCAGAGAATCTGTCCATGACCATGCACAACCTGTTGCCGGTGCGTGGTGCCAAGGTGCGCGATGCGTTGCGCTGGGCGCAGTACATGCAAGAGGCGCTCGATGGCCTTGGCGAATCGGAAATCTATGTGGGCCAACACAACTGGCCCATGTGGGGTAAAGACCGCATTGCACAGCTCATTACCCAACACCGCGATGTGTACAAATACACCCACGACCAATCCGTGCGGCTGATGAATGCGGGCTTCACGCCGCGCGAAATTGCGGACACCGTCAAGCTGCCCAAGTCGCTGCAAGACCATTTCGGTGCGCGGGGCTACTACGGTGACTTGCGCCACAACGTCAAGGCGGTGTACCAGTTTTACCTGGGTGCCTATGACGGTAATCCGGCCAACCTGGACCCATTGCCACCTGAAGAGTCCGCCAAGCGCTATTTAGAGGTCATGGGTGGTGCAGACAAAGCGGTTGCGGCAGCACAAACGGCGTTCGATAAGGGGGAGTACCGTTGGGCGGCTGAGTTGTTGAACCAGGTTGTATTCGGCCAACCCGACCACAACGGAGCCAAAGAACTGCTGGCCAGGACATACGAGCAAATGGGCTACATGTCGGAAGCCGCCCCTTTTCGCAACAGCTATCTCACTGCCGCAGCGGAACTGCGAAATGGTCCGCCCACGAAGGGCCTGAGTAAAGCGGGGTTCATTGCAATGCTGAACCAGACGCCAATCGAACGCTTTCTGGAAGCCATGGCCGCCAGCCTGGACGGACCCGCTGCCGAGGGAAAGAACCTGAAAGTCAATTTGGTGCTCACCGACATCCAGGAGTCGTACGTGCTGTGGATTGAAAACGCTGTCTTGCACTTTAAAAAGGAAGCGCCTGCAACCGATGCCAATGCCACTTTGACGCTGACCAAACCACTGTTCATCAACATCATCGCTGGCACGGCCAATGTGAAGAACACGCTGATGAGCGATGACTTGAAAATTGGCGGCAGCAAGATCGACCTGGTGCGCTTTTTTAGCCTGATCGACAAAGCGCCTGGCACCTTTGCCATTGTGACGCCTTAGGACAACGGTACTTGAAATTGAGATGGCCAGGAATTGCGACGATTTTCCCGATGCATATAAGGCGAGAAATGTCTATTCGTGCGGAGGGTCACTGCTGGGTACAGACTGCGTCTTGGCGTACCAGTTGCGCCATTCGCTTGCGGTTGCGTATTTGTGCCCTGTGACGGCGCTCAGGGCGAAATAGACTTGTTTGCGGTTGTCGCCGACAAGGCAGGCGTGGCTGTGACGGATCGTGGCTTCATCAACGTCGACATCCAGATGCGCACCAACGTCTCCCACATCTTCGCCATCGGCGACATCGTCGGCCAGCCCATGCTGGCGCACAAGGCGGTGCACGAGGCGCATGTGGCTGCTGAAGTGATTGCCGGTGAACTGCAAGGCAACAAGGAACTGGCCGCTGCCGCCTTCAATGCCCGCGTCATCCCCAGCGTGGCCTACACCGACCCCGAAGTGGCCTGGGTGGGCCTCACCGAAGACCAGGCCAAGGCCCAGGGCGTCAAGGTCAAGAAGGGCCTGTTCCCCTGGACGGCAAGTGGTCGCGCCATTGCCAACGGGCGCGACGAAGGCTTCACCAAGCTGCTGTTCGACGACAGCCCCGAAGCAGGATCAGGAG
>DAORJC010000245.1:0-3769 GCA_035438885.1 Aquabacterium sp.
TTTTTCCCTGGTCGGCCTGGCCATGCTGGCCGGCGCCCTCTACCTGGTGAACCAAACGCGGCAGTTCGTGGCCACCGCCCAGACGGTTGAGGGCGTGGTCATCGAGATCCTGCCGATGCGCTCCAGCAGCGGCAACACCCCCAGCAACAGCACGACCTACAAGCCGCTGGTGCAGTACACCGACCTGCAGGGGCAAACGCGCACCTTCCAGCCCTCCGGCAGCAGCAACCCGCCCAGCCACGTCGAGGGAGAGGTGGTCCAGGTGCTGCTGGATCCCCAAGGGCAGAACCCCAAGCTCGATGGCTTCCTGGCGCTGTGGGGTGCCGCCTCGATCGTCGGTGGGCTGGGGGCCGTGTTCACGCTCATTGGCCTGGGCATCTGGCTGGTGGGCGCTCTGACAGCGCGCAAAGGGCGGCAACTGCGTGAGCATGGTCAGGTCATCGAGGCCACGATCCAGTCTGTCGGCCCCAATGAATCGGTCAGCGTCAACGGCCGCCACCCCTACGTGTTGCATTGCCAGTGGTTGAACCCGCAAACACGTGAACTCCACCTGTTTCAAAGCAAGAGCATCTGGTTCGATCCCAGCGAACACCTCTCGGGTGACAAGGTCAAGGTGTTCATCGACCGCGGCAATCCGCGCCGCTACCTGGTGGACCTGTCCTTCCTGCCCAAGCTGGCGGCATGAGGGGCTCTGCGATGAGCCCTGACCGTCAGTCGCCCAGCGTCAGGTCGTACTGCTCACGCAGTGTGTTCACGGCTCGCAGTACCCCTTCACACAACGCATCGGTGCCGTACCGCTGCCACTGCTTGATCACAAACGACGCCTTGGTCAGGTGGCCGCCCAGTGCTTCATCGATGTCCTCCGAGCATTCAGACTCCAGCTCCCAGACTTGATCTGGCGATCGTGACAGCTCGGCCATGAGGGCCCGATGCAGGCATTCCAGCGCCCCGCTGGCCTGAGATGGGGCTTCTGACGCATCGGCTTGGGGCGTCGCACCGGCTCTGGCGCGCACGTACACGCTGTCGAACGACACCACAAGATCTTCGTCGGCCACCAGTTCAAGTGGCGGCTTGTTCTTGCCTTCCTCGCCGAGCTCAACGATCACGACATCTTCGTCGGAGATGCGAACCTCGATCCAGGGCTCGGGCATGCCTGCCGACATGACCGCCAGCGTGTTCATGGGGTGGCCCTTGATCTGACGCAGCCCCAGCTTGCGGTGCCGAAACGCAAACCAGGCCACCAAAGGCCCCGCCCAGGTGAGCACCCAGATGACCGAGAACATGGTGTCCGGACGACCGGGCTTTACCGCGTCCACATAGAGCAAACCCAGCAGTTGCCCCAGCAGGAACACCCCCGACGCGATCAAGGCACGCTGCCAGATGCTGCGTGGGGCCTTTGCCATGACCTGCAGGGTCTGCTCGGCAGGCGGGTACACACGAGACGCCAGGCGGTGCAAAGGGCCGAGGCCGTGTTCGGTGGGGTCCACAGCCGCCAGGCCGTCAAGGGCCGCAGCGAAGTCGCCGTTGGGGATGTGGGTCTGCATCAAGGTCCTTTGTCCGCGGTCGATGCCAAGCTTGGCGACAACAGCGATCGAAGCGAGACTTCAATCAGCGGGTGGGAAAAGCCTGCCGCCACCCACAGGTCTTCCTGCGGGGTCAGCTCGGTCTGGTATTGCACCCCTGCACTGATCACATTGCCGTCGATGCCCAGCACCGTGAGCGTGGTGGCCGGCAGCTTGGCCATGCGGTCGGCTGGCAGCCGCAGCTTGGCAGTTGCGCTGCATTGGTATAGCAGCTTGTTGCCGGTTTTTTTCTTCCTGAAGATCTCTGGCACAAACTTGCCATCGTCCGGCGGATCGGCATCCAGCAAGGGGCTCTGAGGTGCAGCATCCTGCTTGATCTCGACCAAGCTGACGCCATCGATCGGAATGTGGGTCGTCCGAACTCGGTTCAGCGTGGCATTGAGCTCCGGCATGTCGGGCCGATGCTGGCGCATGAGGCTCTCAGTTGAATCCAGCGGCTGCTGCCAATCGCTGATCTTCATGGCCAGCAACTTGCGCACCTGGGTTTGAATCTCGGTGTCATCACAGGTCATTTCCTGTGGGCTCTTGCTGCACGCCGACAGCAGCAGCGTGGCCACGATCAGGCAGGCGCCCGCGTGTGATCTGGTGATCATGTTCTCTCGCGTTTTTGTTTGTTCTTAAGACGGCGGGTTATCGCAAGGCAGACCTTGTGGTTCACTGTTCCAGCCGCACCGGTGGTCCCACCTTGTCCAATACCTCCTGAGGCCACTGCACCGGGTAGGCGGTCTTGTAGCTCAGCCAATTGGTGGTGGCCATCAGTACGGCCAGCGGCAGCATCAGGGGTGAGAGCAGGTGCATGATGGCCATCCACCCCCAGCTCTCGCGCCATCGCTTGACGTAGCCAGGCCCAAAGACGCTGACGGCGCCCAGGCTGTCCCACCAGGTCACTGGCGCGGTGGTGTCGGCCAGTTGCTCGCCCCATGGCAGAGCTGGGCCGTTTTCGTTCATGTACCGGCGGATGTGCTCCCACACACGGGGTGCGTTGTGTTCGTTTAACACGAAATGTGCCGGTAAGGCTATCTCATCAATATATGGAGGCTGATTAACAGGAGTTATCGCTCCCTCAAAACCTTTGGCATCCTTGTCACGAACAAGCAACCACAACGAATGATTGCGCTGTGCCGATGCGCCATTACCGATAAACACGGTGGATACTCTATGGGAAGCCAAGACATCCTCCCAGTCGTACTCCAATATCCCTACCCGCCCCCGTTGCTTGACTCGACCGCTGACATCTCGTTGTTCAATTAACTTATACACTTTGCGCATCCGACGATCAAACATGATGGGCAAATCCAGAGGCCCAGGCCACAACTCCATGCTCATGATGATCGGCATTAAAATTGTAAAGAGCACACCCAGAAGAAAAAGTGGACCAAAAAACAAATACACAAACCAATCGCCGCTTTGTTCTTTTGAGTAATTATCGTGTAGTATTAGCCCCGTAAAAAAAACCCAAATCGCCCCCATCAGGGCCCCACCCAGGCCAAAATACAAGAATCCCATACCCCTTTCTCCTTTTGGCCTCGTGGTGTATTCAATAGCATGGGAATACACTCCACGCACCAAGCCCAGCGTTGTTGCTTCCGAGGCAACCATTCTGTCTTGGGTGTATAGCGCGAAGGGATCAATGCTACCGATTAGTAGCCTTTCCGAATCATTAGTCGCAGGCATGTGATTTGGGGAGAAAAGTGCAAAATGGCCCCACCTTGTCCAATACCTTCTGAGGCCACTGCACCGGGTAGGCTGTCATGTAGCTCAGCCAATTGGTGGTGGCCATCAGTACGGCCAGCGGCAGCATCAGGGGCGAGAGCAGGTGCATGATGGTCATCCAGCCCCAACCGTCACGCCAGCGCTTCACATAGCCGGGGCCAAAGACGCTGACAGCACCCAGGCTGTCCCACCACGTGACGGGCACTGCGGAGTCGGCCAGTTGCTCGCCCGGCGGCAAAGCCGGGCCATCCTCATTCATGTAGCGGCGCACGTGTTCCCACACGAGAGGGACAGTGACTTCACTGAGCGTCTTGGGGTCGCCGAGTGCAAAGCCGTCCACATACGGCGGGGTGTTGTCTGGCGTGATGGGGCCTTTGAAATCACCAGCGGTTTTGTCGCGAACCATCAAGGCCAGGGTGTGCTGGCGGTGTGTGGAGCTGCCGGTGGTGAAGGTGACCACACCGTGTTCGGCC
>DAORJC010000246.1:0-3708 GCA_035438885.1 Aquabacterium sp.
CGGCGGGCTGCCACCAGCACGCCGCCTTTCTGGGTGTAGCGGATGGCGTTGGACAGCAAGTTGCGCAGCACGCTGTGCACCAGCAGCGGGTCGGTCGTGACCATGAGGTTGGCGTTGGGGCCGGTGGGCAGCCTGAAACGCAGGCTCAGGCCCTTGGCTTGCGCGGCGCTTTGTTCGTGCACCTTGACGGCCTGGAACAGGTCCTGCACCGACACCGGCTGGAACTGGGCCTGCACGGCGCCGGCATCCAGTCGGGAGATGTCCAGCAGGCCCACGAGCAACGATTCCATGGAGGCCACCGCCTCGTCCAGCATGTTGACCAGCTCCCGCGTCTCA
This sequence comes from Aquabacterium sp., assembly GCA_035438885.1. Classification (GTDB taxonomy): domain Bacteria; phylum Pseudomonadota; class Gammaproteobacteria; order Burkholderiales; family Burkholderiaceae_C; genus Aquabacterium. Next base: position 337 of record DAORJC010000246.1, read on the forward strand.
GGGCCGGCGCTCTGTTGCTGTCGCAGCAGGCTGACCAGCAGCCCGATCGCAGCGGTGGGCTGGCGCAGGTCGTGGCTGGCGGCCGCCAGGAATCGGGTCTTGGACTGGTTGGCCGACTCCAGCGCCAGGGTGCGCTCCTGCACGCGCTCCTCCAGGGTCACATTGAGTTTCTCGGCCAGGTTCATGTTGGCCACGAAGAGGTGCATCAAGGTGATGGCGTAGCCCAGGAAGATCACCGGGGTGGTGTAGGGCGTCCAGTACAGGTCGGTGACCGGCAGCAGCGGGGTCAGGAACAGGTAGTCGTGCGACACGCTGATCACGGTGGCCACCGGCCCGGCGATCATGGCGACGGCCTCCAGCTTGTGCCGAGTCAGGGCGTGCTGCGTGATCTTCATCACCACCAGGATGCCGCACAGGATCATGGCCGGGTAGGCGATCAGGCGCAGCAGGTCCAGGTTGCCGGTGCCGATGGTGGCCAGGGCCGCCAGGGGCAGGCCAAAGCCGATCAGGCGCAAGGGCCAGATCACCTTCTTGAGGTCGTAGCCCGCATAGGTCAGGCCAAAACCGGAGAGGTAGTAAGTGGTGCCTGCCTGTGCTGTGAAGAACAACCAGTCCACCACGGGTGTGGGCCAGGTCACGGTCTCCAGGTAGTAGGCGGCATTGCGCGAGCACATGATGAACATGAGCCCGCCAAAGTAGGAAAAACGGGTGTCGCCGGGGCGTGCCCGCCAGGCCAGCAGCAGGAACAGGGCCATGCCCGCCACGCTCAGGTTGACGGTGAGGGGCAGGTCGTGGCTCCAGAGCACCCAGTCTTCAAAGGGTTCGCGCATTTCAACCAGGGGGCCCGCAATCAGAGGCGAGACACCCGGCTTGCGATAAGGGCCCATGCGGACATCGACATGGATGTGGTTGTCGCCCTCGCGCAGCAGGCCCACAGGAACTTCGACCAGGTAGGGGCGGGTGGCCATGCTGGTGATGGCGCGATTTTCCATGCGCAGGGTGCTCAGGGCCACACCGTTGACGGTGATGCGGTGGTTGCCTGGCAGGCGGTCCATGCGCAGGGCCCAGGGCACCGCAGGGGTGGCGGCCAGACGCAGGACGAGCCGGTAGCAGCCTTCGGAAGGCGCCTTCAGGCCGGACTCACGCCAGTCATCGGGCAGGCTCACGGGTTGTGCCGACCCTTTCTGTGCGCACAGACCGGCACTGAGCCATGCCTCGGTCAGTGTCTGGGCGGAGGCGCTTTGCGCATGGGCCAGGGGGCTGATGAGGGCCAAGGCCAGCATCAGCGTTGCCCACAGGGTGTGCAAGGGTCGGCGCATGTCAGGTCAGCGCGTGCGTTGAATCAGCATGGCATCGCCGTAGCTGAAAAATCGGTAGCGCTGCTCGATGGCGTGGCGGTACAGGGCTTGGATGTGGGCATGTCCGGCCAGCGCGCTGACCAACATCATCAGGGTGCTCTTGGGCAAGTGGAAGTTGGTGACCAGCACGTCCACCACTTTGAACTCGAAGCCCGGGGTGATGAAGATGCTGGTATCGCGACTGCCGGTGGGCAGGGGGGCGCCTGCGGGTTGGGCCTGGGCGGCGGATTCCAGAGCACGCAAGGTGGTGGTGCCCACCGACACGATGCGGCCTCCCCGCGCACGGGTGCGCTCGATCGCGTCCACCGTGGCCTGGGGCACTTCGAACCACTCGCTGTGCATCTGGTGCTCGGCCAGGTTCTCGGTGCGCACGGGCTGGAAGGTACCGGCGCCCACGTGCAGCGTCACTTCGGCACGTTCGATGCCACGCTCGGCCATCTCGGCCAGCAGCGCTTCGTCAAAGTGCAGGGCTGCCGTCGGAGCGGCCACGGCGCCCGGGTGTTTGGCAAAGACGGTCTGGTAACGGCGCTCGTCTTCGGCGTGATCGCTTTGCGTGATGTAAGGGGGCAGGGGGACCTCACCGTGCCGCTCCAGCAGAGTCAGCGGATCACCCTCCAGCCTCAGGTGAAACAGGCCGTTGTCGGGGCCGGCGCGACCGAGCACCTCGGCGTTGAAGGCATCGGCAAAGCGCACGGTGGTGCCGGCCTTGGGCGATTTGCTGGCGCGCATGTGCGCCAGCACTTCCTGGCCTGGCAGGATGCGTTCGATCAGGGCTTCGACGGCGCCGCCAGTGGCCTTGGCGCCGTGCAGGCGGGCCTTGATGACGCGGGTGTTGTTGAAGACCAGGAGGTCGCCCGCCTTGAGCAGGTCGGGCAGGTCCTTGAAGACGCGGTCCACGGGGGTGGCGCCGGTGCCGTCGAGCAATCGGGAAGCGGTGCGTTCGCGGGCTGGGGTCTGGGCGATCAGGGCCTCAGGCAGTTCGAAGTCGAAGTCGCTGAGGGTGTGGAAGGCGAAGCGGTCGGTCATGTCTTTGAGGGGCGGACGAGCCCCGTGCCAAAAATCCGGAAGGCGGCATTGTCGCCGAGATTGGTCGTGACCTCCGGCCGGCACAGGCACAATGACCGGATCCCGTCACCTGCCTGCACCCTTTGTCACCGTGCCTGAGTCCAACACTAAAGCCTTGTCGGTCCCGGCCAAGGCCCTGCTCAAGCTGGGGCTCAGCCGTGACATCGACCTGGCCCTGCACCTGCCACTGCGCTACGAGGACGAGACCCGCCTGGTCCGTGTGGCCGAGGTGCGCGACGGCCAGGTGGCGCAGATCGAAGGGGTGGTGCGTGAGTCCCGCATCGATGTGCGCCAGCGGCGCCAGTTGATCATCAAGCTGGACGATGGCAGCGGGGTGATGCTGCTGCGCTTCCTGAATTTTTACGGCTCGCAGCAAAAGGCCTGGGCGCCGGGTGTGCGCCTGCGGGTGCGGGGTGAGGCCCGCAACGGCTTTTTTGGCCGGGAGATGGTGCACCCGGCGGTCAAGGTGGTGCTGGAGGGGGCACCGCTGTCCGAGTCGCTCACCCCGGTCTACCCCACCTCGGCCGGGCTGCCGCAGGCTTACCTGCGCAAGGCGGTGGCCTCGGCGCTGTCGCGTGCGCCTCTGCACGAGGTCTTGCCCCCTGAATTGCAGCCACCCCATGGCCCCAGCCTGCGCGCGGCCCTTCAGTTTTTGCACCACCCGGATGCGTCGGTGTCGGCCGAGGCCCTGGAAGACCACAGCCATCCCGCCTGGCAACGCCTGAAGTACGAGGAGCTGCTGGCGCAGCAGGCCTCGCAACTGCAGGCCCGTTGGGAGCGCGCCCGCCTGAAGGCGCCGGCCTTGCCCAGTCGGGTGGGCGGACTGCAGGAGCGGCTGCTGGCCGTCTTGCCCTTCACACTGACCGAGGCGCAGCGCCGGGTGGTCGAGGAGATCGCTCAGGACATGGCCCGGCCCTCACCCATGCACCGGCTGCTGCAGGGCGATGTA
>DAORJC010000247.1:0-3693 GCA_035438885.1 Aquabacterium sp.
GGCCATCACGCGGCCTTGTCCCGGGGTGTCGTCCAGCACCAGTTGGTTGTGGGCGCCGCTGCCATCCTGGCTGGCGTCCAGGCTCTGGCTTTTGAAGCCGCTCAGGCTGGCGGTGTGGGCATGTCCTTCGTGGCGGCCCTGGCGTTGGCTGCCAGGGAACCAGGCCGGTGCATTGCCGGTGGCCTGGGCTGTGCCATGGGCCACGGCATTGCCGGGTGCCTCGGGCTGGCCCTGTCCGTTGTAGGCGCTGCCGATCACCACGGGGCGGTCGACATCGCCATCGACAAAGGCCACCAGCACTTCCTGGCCCAGGCGGGGGGTGAACACGCCGCCCCAGTTGGCGCCGGCCCACGGTTGGGCCACACGCACCCAGGTGCCCGACGCATCCGAGGCGGGGGCGTTGTCGGCCTCCGGGGCCGTGGTGGGGTGGCCCAGGCGGTGGCTGGCCTGCGCGCCGCGTTGCCAATGGAACTGCACCTTGATGCGGCCGTCACGGTCGGTGTGCACGGGCGCGTCCAGTCCCACGACCAGGGCGGTCTGCACGCCTTGCACGCGGGTGTGGGCATTGAAGTGGCAGGGCGCAGGACGCACGGGCACGTCGGCTCGCTGGGTGGCAAAGCGTGCCTGGTACAGCGGCTCGTCGGTGTGGTTGCGGGTGGCGGCTCGGGCGGTGGGGATCGCGGTGGCCTGGGGCAGGTGACCCAGCAGGTGCTGCAGCCCGGCCTGCACGTCGGCATGCAGGTTGTTGCGCGCGGTGTGGGTCACGCCCAGCACCACAAAGGATTCGGCGTCGTGTTCGGGGTGGTCGTGCAGCGCAAAGGTGGTGGCGGGCGCCAGGGTGCGCACGGTGCCCAGCCCCTCGTAGCGCTTGCGGGTGGACGCCAGCGATTGCAGTCGGTGGGTGGCCGCCTGTTGGGCGTGCAAGGGGTTCTCGAAGGTGTAGGCCCCGGGTTGGTCCACCACCTGCAGCGGCATGGCCTGTTCATGCCCGGCATCGACCGACAGCTGGGCGCTGTGCTGGTCCACCACGCGGTAGTCCCAGCTGCTGTGGCTCACGTCGGTGGGACCCACGCGGCGCCGGCCATGCCATTGCGTGATGCTGTCGTCCTTGAGGACGGTGCCCGCCTGCGTGAAGCGGACCTGCGCCTGCGCGTTGGGTTGCAGGGCGCCCTGGTGGTCGGCAATGACCAGGGTGTGGCGGCCCAGCGTGCGGGTGTCCTGGACATCACCCGTGTGCTCGAACCAGCAGAACAGGCCATACAGCGACAAGGTGCGCTGCAGGAAGGCCAGGTCGGTCTCAGCGTGCTGGTTGTAGATCGACAGGCTGGGGTAGGCGGCCGGGTCGGCCAGCTCCCACCGCACCTGGGGGGTCAGGGCGCCTTGGCCGGCGTAGTCGTTGATGAGCTGGTCGACCACGCCCTGCACGCTCAAGCCCTGGTAGGCCCAGGCATCCACCCGGTGCTGCATGAAGGCGGTGAATGGCTCGATGACCAGGCGGTAGCGCGCCAGGCCGCCGTCGGAGCCCAGCAGTTCAAAGCGGGTGACGTGTCCGTGGAAGGGGCGCAGCTCGGTGCGGCTGTGGGCGGTCAGCAACTCCAGCAGCACGGGCTGGCCGATCAGGTCCACCGGCGCCAGGTGGGCCTGGGTGCTCAGGGCCAGCAGTTCGATGCGATAGCCCAGCCAGTCGGCCGACTGAGGGCTGATGTGCTCGCAGACCTCGGCACGTTCGGCCAGCAGGACGTCGGCACCCAGCGGGGTGTGCAGGCGCAACAGGCGGGTGTGCTGATGAGGGCCCAGGCTGGAGAGGGCCTCGACCACCTGGTCGATCAGTCGTGCAGCGTCAGCCCCCACCACGCCGTGGAGACCTGAAAGGTCGGTCATGCGTCCATCCCGGAATTTTTGATCGCGTGGTGGGCCAGGCCCCACGCTGAGCCCCGGACCTTATCGCAAAACCGGCAAAACTGACCTTCGATCCCCCCACAGGAGGGGCGTGGACACAGGGGCAATGTGCAAGCAAATGTTAGGCATGGCCCCTGCCGGGGTGGCTTATCCGGGCTTGTGCGTGGCTGGGGTTTGGCACAGTGATTGCATCTAGCTCATGCATGATGTCCGCCATGAACCCTCACGCGCCTGTTGTCCTGGTCCCGGCCTGTCAAAGAACCCTGGGCCGTCACCCGTTTCTGGTGGCGGGCAAGAAGTACCTGGACGCCATTCGGCTGGCGGGCTGCGTGCCCCTGGTGGTGCCGGCGGCCAGCCGGGCCGAGTTGCCCACCTTGCTGGCGCTGGCCGATGGCCTGTTGCTGACGGGGTCACCCTCCAACGTTCACCCCAGCCATTTTGGCGAGGATGTGCATGACACGACCTTGCCGCTGGATCCGGCCCGTGACGACTGGACCTTGCCCATCATCCGCGAGGCCTTGAACCGCCGCCTGCCGTTGCTGGGCATCTGCCGCGGCTTTCAGGAGGTCAATGTGGCCCTGGGGGGCTCCCTGCATCAGGCGGTCCACAAGCAGCCGGGTCTGATGGACCACCGGGGCAATGACGATCTGCCCGTCGAGCAGGAATATGGCTTTGCCCACGAGGTGCAGGTCACGCCGGGCGGATTCCTGGACCAGACCTTGCGCGGCGTGGCGGCGTATGACCAGGGGCGCTTCATGGTCAACAGCCTGCATGGACAGGGCGTCAAGCAGTTGGCCCCCGGCCTGGTGGTGGAGGCCCGTGCGCCCGATGGCGTCCTGGAGGCCTTCACGTGGGCGTCGGACGATGGTCAGCCGGGCGCTTTCAGCCTGTGCATGCAGTGGCACCCCGAATGGCTGGCAGCTCAGAACCCGGTCTCACGCAGGATCTTCGAGACCTTTGGCGAGGCTTGCCGGACTTACCGCAGCCGCAAAGGCTGACACCAAGCCGATTCAGGGCCGGTCCAGCCAGGCGGTGATGCCGGCCCATTGCGCCAGGTCTTTCTCGACCTTGGTCGCGGGCACGTCCCACAGGCTCAGGCCATGCGCGGCCAGGTGGGCATAGTTCTGGGTGTCGCGCAGCAGGCCGATCACGGGCACGCCCAGCGTGTCCAGAAACTCCTGCAGGTGCTCGGTGGCCTTGGTGTGGTCCTTGACGCGGTTGCCCACCACGGCCACTTGCACCTTGCCGGATCGCTTGTGGTCCATCAGCCGCGAGATGAAGTCCCGCGTGGGGTAGATGTCGAACACGCTGGCCTGCAGCGGGATCAGCACCCGGTCGGCAATTTTCATGGCGGCATCCAGGCGTTTGCCGGCCAGGCCTGCGGGCGTGTCCAGCACCAGGTGCGTGGTGCCTTTGGGGGGCTTGGCCACCAGTTGATCGTCGATCTCCCAGGTCTGGATGGTGGGCAGTTGCGGCGGGCGCAACTTGAGCCACAGCCCGGCCGACTGTTGCTGGTCGATGTCGCCCAGCATGACGGCATGGCCTTGCTGGGCCCAATACCCGGCGATGTTGCTGGAAAGCGTGGATTTGCCCACGCCTCCCTTGGGGTTGGCGACCACGATCACCGGCATGGCAGGTCCCTCACTGTGGGTTGATGTCGTTGGCAAGCATAGCGCGATTGCGGGCCGGGGGCTGAGGTCAGCGGGCCGGCCTGAACTGCACCGCCCGGTTGCGGCCCTGGGTCTTGGCCTCGTAGAGGGCTTCGTCGGCCCAGGCCATGAGTTCGGTGTCCTG
>DAORJC010000248.1:0-3666 GCA_035438885.1 Aquabacterium sp.
CACGGACTACGCCGTGTACGACCTGCCCAGGCGCACACGCCCCAAAGGCCCGGACATCCTGGCCCTGCGGTTTGTGGAACCCAGGGTCGGCAATGAGCGGGCCCTGGGCTTCAACGTGCTGTCCCGAGACATCACGCGGGAGGCCTACCAACGCGCCGTGCTGGACAACACCCCCACGGCCACCCCCGGCTTCAAGCTGGCACAGGAGCCGGGCGATCAACTGGGGGTGGTGATTTATCAGGCGGTGTACCGAGAGCAGCAGACACTGCCGTCGGACCGGGCCAGAAACAGCATGGGCTCCGTCTTCCTGGCCTTGCGCATGGACGATGCCCTGGCCGCCGTGCTCAAGGACATGCCCAGCGTCATGCACAGCTGCCTGATCGACGTCACCGACGCGAGCAAGCACCAGGTGTTGAGCGGCGCCAAGGACTGCGCCGTCCTGGCGCCCGTGCTGGTCGAAGGTCAGCCTGTGTCTCAGCAAACCAGCGTGGTCCTGAACTTCGGGCAGCGGCAGTGGGCCCTCAAACTGTGGGCGGCCAACCCCATGCCGGTCGTGGGGGGGCGAGCGACCTCGTGGTTGTTTGCCATCGGGGGCGTGGCCTTCGCTGCGGCACTGGGCGCCTTGCTGCTGGTCATCACCGGCACCACCGAGCGCATGGCCGCCGCCATCGAGGAGGCTCGCTTGCAGCGTCTGGCTGCCGAACAGGCCAACCAGGCCAAGAGCGAGTTCCTCTCGCGCATGAGCCACGAATTGCGCACCCCACTGAACGCCATGCTGGGCTTTGCCCAGGTCATGAGCCTGGACCGACAGATGCCGCTGCCCCCAGGCCAGAGCCTGCGACTGGACCAGATCCAGCAGGCCGGCTGGCACCTGCTGGACATGATCGATGACGTGCTGGACCTCTCCCGCATCGACACCGGCACCCTGCGGCTGCAGGTCGAGGAGCTGAACCTCAACGAGGTGCTCGACGCCGTCCGCCCCATGATCCGAAGCCTGGCCGACCGGCATCAGGTCCAGTTGTCGATCGATGGCTCCCTCCCCGCGGGCTGGGGCATCAGGGCCGATGAGACCCGACTGCGCCAGGTCATGACCAACCTGCTGAGCAACGCGATCAAGTACAACCGGCCTGGGGGCAGTGTGCGCGTTCAGGCCAGCACGGTTCAGACCGAGCAAGGCCCGATGGTCAACGTGGTCGTGACCGACAACGGACTGGGCATGAACGCCAGCCAGATGGCCCAGTTGTTCCAGCCCTTCAACCGGCTGGGCCGTGAGCGCCAGATGCCCGATGGCACCGGCATTGGCCTGGTCATCAGCCGCCACCTGACGCAGTTGATGGGGGGGCAACTGGAGGTCACCAGCCGAGAAAACGAAGGCTCGACCTTCACGGTGAGCCTGCCCGGTGCTGCGCTGACCATCCCGGAGCCAGCACCACCAGCCCCACATGACGTGATCGCCGCGGTGGATTCAGCCTCGACAGACAAGGCGATCCGGCCCGTGCTGTATGTTGAAGACAATGCCACCAACACCGCCCTGGTGCAGGCCGCGTTGAGCAGCCGGCCCTGGATCCATCTGAGCCTGGCCGCCACCATCGAAGAAGGCCTGGCCTCCCTGCACGACCGGGTTCGATCCCCGCTGCCGCAACTGATCCTGCTGGATGTGCACCTGCCCGACGCTTCAGGGCTGGACTTTCTCAAACTGGCCAAGGCCAACCCGGAAACCCGTCACATCCCGGTGGTGATGATCTCGGCCGATGCCACGCAAGAGCAGATCGAAGCCTGCCTGGCCGCAGGGGCCGCCTGCTACCTGACCAAGCCGGTCCAGATCGCAGCGCTGCTGGAACAGGTAGATGCCCTGCTCTTGCAGGACTGAGGCCCACCCCAGTCCAAGGCTCAGGACACCCGGGGCACGTACTCCGGCACCAGCGCATGCAGCCGCTGGCGCAACTGCGCGGCCGAGGTCACGTGGTCGTCGTGGGCCAGGGCCATCATCTGGTCGACCCAGTCGGGTGGTAGCTCGCCCAGCAGGCGCGCCAGTCGCAGGCGCGGATGGGGCGTGGGCAAGGTCTGGTCGGCGTCGGCCAGCAACTCTTCGTAGAGCTTCTCGCCAGGGCGCAGGCCACTGAACACGATGGGAATCTCGGCCTCGGTGTGGCCCGACAGGTGGATCAGCTCACGCGCCAGGTCGGCGATCTTGACGGCCTGGCCCATGTCCATCACAAAGACCTGGCCGGTCTCGGCCAGCGCGGCGGCCTGCAGCACCAGTTGCGAGGCCTCGGGGATCGTCATGAAATAACGGGTGATCTCCGGGTGCGTGACCGTGACCGGCCCGCCTTTGGCGATCTGCTCCTTGAACTTGGGGATGACGCTGCCGCTGGAGCCCAGCACATTGCCAAACCGCACGGCCATGAAGCGCGTGTGGGGTGCCTGCTGGGCCCAGTGCGAGACCACCATTTCGGCGGCGCGTTTGGTGGCGCCCATCACATTGGTGGGGTTCACGGCCTTGTCGGTCGAGATCAGCACAAAACGGCCCACGTCGTGCTCGGCCGCCGCCTGGGCCACGAGGTAGGTGCCCAGGGTGTTGTTGCGCACCGCGATCCAGGCGTTCTCGTCCTCCATCAGCGGCACGTGCTTGTAGGCGGCCGCGTGGAACACCAGCCCCGGGCGGTACTGCGCCATCACGCGGCGCAAGGTGGTCAGGTCCTTGACGTCGCCCACCAGCCGGATCAGGGGCAGGTGGGGGAAGCGCTCGCTCAGGTCCTGCTCGACCTGGTAGAGCGCAAATTCGCTCAGCTCGAACAACACCAGGCGGGAGGGACCAAAGCGCGCGATCTGACGGCACAGCTCCGAGCCGATCGAGCCTCCGGCGCCGGTCACCAGCACCACCTGACCACTGATCAGGCTGGACAGGGCCGATTCGTCCAGTTGCACGCGTTCGCGGCCCAGCAGGTCTTCGGGTTCGATGTCGCGGACCCGGTCGATGCGCGAGCGGCCCTCGCGCAGTTCGTCGGCCGTGGGCACGGTCACCACCGGCAGGCCGGTGGCCGAGGCCAGATCCAGCGCCCGCTTGCGTTGCGCGCCCGTGGCCGATGGCATGGCCAGGATGAGGTGGGTGACACCATCGATCACTTCAGGGTCGGTCAGTCGGTCCAGGCTGCCCAGCACGGTGACACCGGCCATGCGTGCGCCATGCTTTCGGGCATCGTCGTCCAGCAGGCCCATCACGGTCCAGCCGCGGTGCTGGATGCCGGCAATCAGCAGTTTGGCCGCCGCACCGGCACCGAGGACCAGGGCGTGCTGCCCGGTGACATTGCCGCCGCGGCGGCGGGCCCGACTCTGCTCGTGCGCCATGCGCACCAGCATGCGCGCCAGCGTCAGGGTGATCAGCGCAAACACGGGGTGCAGGGCCAGCACCGCACGCGGCACCTCCACCAACTGGGCCATGAGCACCACCACGGCACTGGCCAGGCCCCCGCCCAGGCAGACCCAGCCCAGTCGGGCCACCTCATGGAAGCTCACGTAGCGCCAGGCAGCGCGCGGCACGCCCAGGGCCCATGACAGGCTGCTGTAGACGGCGATCACGCCCAGCAGCACGCCCAGGTCATAGCTGGGGCGCTCATGCAGCCAGCGCTCAAAGCCCAGGCGGAACAGGTAGGTGGCATGCCAGGC
>DAORJC010000249.1:0-3620 GCA_035438885.1 Aquabacterium sp.
CTTGTCCAGCCCTGGGGTCATGAACGACGCACGCGCAGGATCTCGTCCAGGATCAGGAGGACAGCGCCGATGCTGATGGCGCAGTCGGCCACGTTGAAGGCAGGGAAGTGACCGCCATGGAACATGGGCGAGAGAAACGCCCAGTGAAAATCCAGGAAGTCGACCACGTAGCCGTGGACCAGGCGATCGATGACGTTGCCAACGGCCCCGCCCATCACCAGCGTGAGTGCCCAGGCAAACAGGCGCTGGTTGCTGTGGCTGCGCAGCATGTAGGTCATGAAGCCCACGGCCACCACGCCCAGGCCGACAAAGAACCAGCGTTGCCAGCCCCCGGCGTTGGCCAGGAAGGAAAACGCCGCGCCTTCGTTGTGCACGCGAACCAGGTTGAAGAAGCTGGTGATGACCCGGGCATCGCCCAGGTCAAACATGCCAATGACGACCACCTTGGTGATCTGGTCCAGCAGCACGATGATCAGGGCCAGGCCCAGCCAGGGCAAGAGCCCGCTTTTGGGTGCGCTGGCCATCAGGCGTGCTCGCGGTGTTCACCGGCACCATGCAGGTTGCTGTCGCAACGGCCGCAAATGGTGGGGTGCTCGGGGTTGATGCCCACGTCGTCACGGTAGTGCCAGCAACGCTCGCACTTGGTGGCGTGCGAGGGGTTGACCTCGATCTGAGTCGAATGCCCCTCGGCCAGCTCGACGCCGGAGACGATGAGCACGAACTTGAGGTCATCCCCCAGGCTGCGCAGGTCGGCCAGCAGGCGCTGGTCGTCGGCATTGATGGTGAGGAACAGGTTGGCCTGCAGCGATGCGCCCACCTCGCCACGGGTGCGGACTTCTTCGATCTGACGGTTCACGTCTTCACGGAAGGCGCGGATGCGCGACCACTTGGCCAGCAGTTCGGTGTCCTTGTCGGCCTCGCGGAAGTCCCAGTAGGTCTGGGTGAAGATGCTGCCGGCCTGGCCGCCCTGGAAGATCTGCCAGGCCTCTTCGGCCGTGAAGCTCAGGAACGGGGCCATCCAGCGCAGCATGCCGTTCGTGATGTGCCACAGGGCCGTTTGCGCAGCACGGCGGGCCGGGCTGTTGGCGGCGCTGGTGTACAGGCGATCCTTGAGCACGTCCAGGTAGAACGCGCCCAGGTCTTCCGAGCAGTAGACCTGCAGCTTGGAGACCACGGGGTGGAACTCGTAGCGCTCGTAATGGGCCAGGATGTCTTCCTGCAGTTGCGAGGCACGGGCCAGCGCATAGCGGTCGATCTCCAGCAGTTCGCTCAGAGGCACGGCATCCGTTTCAGGGTTGAAATCGGAGGTGTTGGCCATCAAAAAGCGCAGGGTGTTGCGGATGCGGCGATAGCCGTCCACCACACGGGCCAGGATCTTCTCGTCGATGCCCAGGTCGCCCGAATAGTCGGTCGAGGCAGCCCACAGACGGATGATCTCGGCCCCCATCTTGTTGCTGATCTCTTGCGGGGCCACCGTGTTGCCCACGGACTTGGACATCTTGCGGCCCTGCCCGTCGACCGTGAAGCCGTGGGTCAGCAGGCCCTTGTAGGGCGCACGGCCATAGATGGCGCAAGCGGCCAGCAAGGAGCTGTGGAACCAGCCGCGGTGCTGGTCGTGGCCTTCCAGGTACAGGTCGGCCTCGTGCAGTTCGTCATGGCCGGCGCCGGGGTGGCTGCCTTGCTGCGCATTGAGCACGTGGAAGAAGGAGGTGCCGGAGTCAAACCACACGTCCAGGATGTCGGTGGACTTGGCATAGTCGCCCGCCTGGTCACCCAGCCATTGCACCGGGTCCAGCGTGGACCAGGCCTCGACACCGCCCTGCTCGATCAGGTCGGCGGCGCGGTCCATGAAGGCCATGGTGTCGGGGTGCAGCTCGCCCGTGACCTTGTGCAGGAAGAACGGCAGCGGCACGCCCCAGTTGCGCTGGCGGCTGATGCACCAGTCGGGGCGGTTGGCGATCATGTCGCGCAGGCGGGTGCGGCCGTTCTCGGGGTAGAAGGTGGTGTGGTCGATGGCGTCCAGCGCGGTCTGGCGCAGGGTCTTGTCGGCCTTGTTGGAGGCAAACACGCCTTCGGTGCCGCCCTCGCCTTCGTCCATGCGCACGAACCACTGGGCCGCGGCACGGAAGATCACCGGCGTCTTGTGGCGCCAGCAGTGCGGGTAGCTGTGCACGATGTCCTGGGTGGCCAGCAGGCGGCCATGCTCGCGCAGGGTCTCCAGCACCACGGGGGCGGCCTTCCAGATGTGCTGGCCGCCAAACAGGGGCAGGTCGGCCTCGTAGACACCATTGCCCTGAACGGGGTTGAGGATGTCGTCAAACTTCAGGCCGTGGGCCACGCAGCTGTTGAAGTCATCCACGCCATAGGCAGGCGCGGCGTGCACGATGCCGGTGCCGTCTTCGGCGCTGACGTACTCGGCCAGGTACATGGGGGCTTCGCGGTCGTAGCCCTTGTCCACGTGGGCCAGCGGGTGCTTGAACTTCAGGCCTTCGAGCTTGGCGCCGGTGGTGGTGGCGACGACCTGGCAGTCGTCAGCGGCAAAGCCATAACGGGCCATGGCCTTGTCCACCAGCGACTCGGCCAGGACCAGCAGGCCCTTGGGCGTCTGGACCAGGGCGTAGCTCAGCTCGGCATGCACGTTCAGGGCCTGGTTGGCCGGGATGGTCCACGCGGTGGTGGTCCAGATCACGGCAAAGGCGTCCTGGCTGAGCGAGCTCAAGCCAAAGGCGGCAGCCAGTTGGGCAGGCTCGGCACTCAGGAAGGCCACGTCCAGCGTCTGGGACTTTTTGTCGGCGTACTCGATCTCGAACTCGGCCAGCGAGGAGCCGCAGTCGAAGCACCAGTACACGGGCTTGAGGCCGCGGTAGACGTAGCCGCGCTCCATGATCTTCTTGAGCGCACGCACCTCGTTGGCCTCGTTGCCAAAGTCCATGGTGCGGTAGGGATGGGCCCAGTCGGCCAGCACGCCCAGGCGCTTGAAATCGGTGCGCTGACCGTCGATCTGCTCGGCCGCGTAGACACGGGCCTTGGCCTGCACGTCGTCACGGCTGAGGTTGCGGCCAAAGGTCTTCTCGATCTGGTTCTCGATGGGCAGGCCGTGGCAGTCCCAACCCGGCACGTAGATGGCGTCCATGCCCTTGAGCTGGCGCGCCTTGACGATCATGTCCTTGAGGATCTTGTTGACGGCGTGACCGATGTGGATGTTGCCGTTGGCGTAGGGCGGGCCGTCATGCAGCACGAACTTGGGCGCACCCTGGCGCGCTGCGCGCAGCGTGTCGTACAGACCGCTTTGCTCCCACTCGGCCACCCAGCCCGGCTCGCGCTTGGGCAGGTCCCCCCGCATCGGGAAGGGGGTGTCGGGCATGTTCAGCGTGGCACGGTACTTGGACTCGGGCACCGCATCGGCGGATTTGGCGCCGCCCTTTTTGGCTTCTTGTTGGCTCTTGCCGGGCTTGGCGGTCTGGTCTTGGCTCATGGGGGCTCAGGGTTCGGCTTAGGTGCCGCGACGCTGAGCCTCGAAAAACCCGCGCGCGTCGGCAATGTCTTGGTGAATGGCGGCCTGCAGGGCCTCCAGGCCGTCGTAACGGGCCTCGTCTCGCAACTTGTGCAAGAGCTCTACG
>DAORJC010000250.1:0-3581 GCA_035438885.1 Aquabacterium sp.
GCCATGAGCGCCTGCACCTGCCGTGCGCAGGCCAAGGCCGCCGCCATCCCTCAAGGGGACGGCATCGCCCGCGTCAGCCGCGAAACCAAAGGCCGGGGCGGCAAGACCACCACCGTGGTCCGAGGCCTGCCCCTGGATGCCGAGGCGCTCGCCGCCCTGGGCAAACGCCTGCGCACCGCCTGCGGCGCCGGGGGCACCGCCAAAGACGGCGTGCTGGAAGTGCAGGGCGACCACGTCCAGCGCGTCATGGACTGGCTCACCCAGGACGGCTGGCGCGTCAAACGCACCGGGGGCTGATCAGCCCCCTGCAGGTACTCAGCCCTGCGCCTGCTTGAGCAAGGTCTGTGCGTCGCTCACGGCATAACCACCGCCCTGCTCGTCATTGAGCTGCGTGACCACACCGTCCTTGACCAGCATCGAGAAACGGCCCGAGCGCAGGCCCAGACCCTTGGCCGTCAGGTCCAGCGTGAGGCCCAGCGCCTTGGCAAACTCGGCGCTGCCATCGGCCATCATGCGCACCTTGCCAGCGGCCTTGAGCTCACGGCCCCAGGCGCCCATCACAAACGCGTCGTTCACCGACACGCACCAGATCTCGTCCACACCCGCCGCCTTGAAGGCCTCGGCGGCATCGATGTAGCCCGGTGCATGCTGGGCCGAGCACGTCGGCGTGAACGCGCCCGGCAGGCCAAAGATGGCAATCGTCTTGCCCGCGGTGGCCTTGCTCACGTCAAACGCGTTGGGGCCCAGGCTGCAGCCCTCGCCAGCCACTTCGATGTATTCGAACAGCGTGCCGCCAGGCAGCTTGTCGCCAACTTTGATCATTTTGGAAACCTCCACAGTGAATGTCGAACAGACATGAAAAAACCGGCTGCCAGTATGACTGGACAGCCGGTTTTCAGATCAAGTGGCCCCGAGAGACCACAAGAGCGTGATCAGACCGTTTGAGCCTTCTCGACCAGGCGGGAAACCACCCAGTTCTTCGTCTTGGACAAAGGACGGCTCTCGGTGATCTCGACCACGTCGCCGATGTGGAACTCATTGTTCTCATCGTGAGCATGGTACTTGCGCGACTTCGCGACGATCTTGCCGTAGAGCTCGTGCTTGACACGACGCTCGACCAGAACGGTCACGGTCTTGGCGCGAGCGTCAGAGACGATCTTGCCGACCAAGGTGCGAACGACCTTGGCACGAACGACTTGAGCTTCCGTCATTGGGCGGCTCCTTTCTTCTCGGTCAGAATCGTCTTGACGCGAGCGATGTCGCGGCGAGTCTTCTTCAGAGCCGAGTGGTCATTGAGCTGCTGGGTCGCACGCTGCATGCGCATGTTGAAGTGAGACTTCAGCAGATCTTTGATTTCAGTTTCCAGTGCGGCCACATCCTTGGCGCGCAGTTCAGAGGCTTTCGCCATAGCTTTCTCCTAGCGCTATCAGATGCCAAACTGGCGGGACACAAACGTGGTGCTCAGTGGCAGCTTTGCAGCAGCCAGCGTGAACGCCTCGCGAGCGAGTGCTTCGGGCACACCGTGGATTTCGTACAGCACCTTGCCAGGTGTGATTTCAGCCACGTAGTACTCGACACTACCCTTACCGTTACCCATGCGGACTTCGGCGGGCTTTTGCGAGATTGGCTTGTCTGGGAAGACACGAATCCAGATGCGACCACCGCGCTTGACGTGACGCGAAATCGCACGACGTGCGGCTTCGATCTGACGAGCGGTGATGCGGCCGCGTTCGGTCGCCTTCAAACCGAAATCGCCAAACGCGACGGTTGCACCGCGCGTGGCCACACCGGTGTTGCGGCCCTTGTGTTCCTTGCGGAACTTGCGACGATTAGGTTGCAACATGTTTATTCTCCTTTCGCTTCGGCAGCGGCGGGCACGACCTTGCGGACGCGCTTGGCGCCAGCGCCATCAGCGGCTGCAGCAGGCTTGTCGCTGCCATCGCTCGGGGCACCATCGGCACGGGGAGCGCCACGACCGGCACCTGGACCGCCACGACCAGCGCCAGGACCACGACGGTCATTGGGGCGATCGCTGCGGGGGCGGCGGTTGCGACGGTCGTCATCGCCACGGTCATCACCCTTGAGCACGGGTGCATCGCCATTGGCCAGACGGTCGCCACGGTAGACCCAGACCTTCACGCCGATCACACCATAGGTGGTCTGCGCTTCGGAAGTGCCGTAGTCGATGTCAGCACGCAGGGTGTGAAGAGGCACGCGACCTTCGCGGTACCACTCGGTACGTGCGATTTCGATGCCGTTCAGACGACCGGCCGACATGATCTTGATGCCCTGAGCACCCAGACGCATGGCGTTCTGCATCGCGCGCTTCATGGCGCGGCGGAACATGATGCGCTTTTCCAGCTGCTGCGTGATCGAATCGGCGATCAGTTGAGCATCGACTTCAGGCTTGCGCACTTCTTCGATGTTCACAGAGACCGGGCAATTCAGACGCTTGGCCAGTTCGACCTTCAGGCTCTCGATGTCTTCGCCCTTCTTGCCGATCACCACGCCCGGACGAGCCGAGAAAATGGTGATGCGTGCGCTCTTGGCGGGACGCTCGATCAAGATGCGCGACACAGCCGCGTTCTTGAGCTTCTTCTTCAGGAATTCGCGGACTTCCAGGTCTTCAGCCAGCATCGAGGCAAAGTTGCGATTGGTAGCGTACCAACGCGATGCCCAGTTGCGGGTGACGGCCAAGCGGAAGCCGGTTGGGTGGATTTTTTGTCCCATAGTCAGCCTCTGCTTAGTTGCCCACGGTCACATAGATGTGGCAAGTCGGCTTGCTGATGCGGTTACCGCGGCCCTTGGCCCGTGCGGTGAAACGCTTCAGCGTGGTGCCTTGCTCCACATAAATGGTCTTGACCTTCAGTTCGTCGATGTCAGCACCGTCATTGTGCTCGGCGTTGGCGATTGCCGACTCCAGAGCCTTCTTGATGATGCCGGCAGCCTTCTTCTGGGTGAAGTTCAGGATGTTCAGAGCCTGGTCGACTTTCTTGCCGCGAATCAGGTCAGCCACCAGGCGACCCTTGTCGCAAGAGAGGCGAACGCCGCGAACGATTGCTTTGGTTTCCATCGTTGCTGCTCCTTACTTCTTGGCTTTCTTGTCGCCTGGATGACCCTTGAACGTACGGGTCAGGGCGAACTCGCCGAGCTTGTGGCCAACCATCTGGTCAGTCACGTACACAGGCACGTGCTGCTTGCCGTTGTGAACAGCGATCGTCAGACCGATGAACTCAGGCAGGATGGTGGAACGACGCGACCAGGTCTTGACTGGCTTTTTGTCCTTCGTGGCCACAGCCTTGTCGACCTTGGCCGACAGGTGGTGGTCAATGAACGGACCTTTTTTCAGAGAACGAGCCATTGCAGCCTACCTCTTACTTTTTACGACGCGACACAATGAAGGTCTGCGTGCGCTTGTTGTTGCGGGTGCGATAGCCCTTCGTCATCGTGTTCCATGGGGACACGGGGACTTGGCCCTCGCCAGTGCGGCCTTCGCCACCACCGTGCGGGTGATCCACAGGGTTCATGGCCACGCCACGAACGGTTGGGCGGATACCCTTCCAGCGGATGGCACCGGCCTT
>DAORJC010000251.1:0-3566 GCA_035438885.1 Aquabacterium sp.
CCGATCCACCCAGGCCGACAGCTGCCCGTCCTGCCAGGTGGCCACCAGCTCGAACATTTCCGAATGTGCCTCGATGCGCGGGGCGGCAGCTTGGGTGCTGGCCGTGGTGGCCGGGGCATCGAGGTGTTCGCCATTGGGGCCATGGGCGCCCGGGCCGGCCTGCGCCATCCCGGTCAAGCCCAAGGCGGCGATCAGGCAGGCCGCCCTCAGAAGGTGTGGTGCGCTCATGGCTGCACTCCCTGTGCAAAGTGAAGTCGAGCCTGTGCCTGGGTCACCAGGGCCTGGCGTTGCGCCAGCAGGCTGTCCATGTTGTGAAGGGCTTGTTCGGCCCGCAAGCGATCGGCCAGCGAGGACTCACCCAGCCGGTGCGAGGTGCGGATCAGGTCCGCACGCTCGCGGGCTGCGCCCTGTGCCTCACGGGCATCGGCCAGCAAGGCCCGTTGATGCTTCAGTGACTGGATGGCCTCGCGCAGGTCGTTTTCCAGGATGTCGTGAATGCGGCCGAGTTCGGTCTGCGCCACGTCGACACCGGTCTGCGCGTCGATCAACTGGCTCGCCTGCCCGGGCTCCTGAAACAGCGGCACCCGCAGCGAGACGCCCCAGGAGGTGTTGGTGCGGGAGGCATCGGCGTCGCGCTCGCGGCGGTGGCTCAGGCCCAGCTCCAGGGGCGAGCGGCCCGAGGCCTGCACCACCTGGTGGCGCGCCTGTTGTTGCGCCAACGCGTTGCGGGCGGCCAGCAGTCGGGGGTGCCCAGCCACGGCCTCGTGCAGTGATTGCATCAGTCGGGTCAACTCAGCGTCCGAGGTGTGCCGGGAGGCCGGCAGGGGGACCAGTTCTGGCTGCACCTCACCCACCAGCACATGGAAGCGGTGCTCGGCCTCGATCAGCGTCAGCCGCGCCTGGCGCACCTCGCCCTGAGCGGCCAGCACCTCCTGACGCATCAGCAAGGCGTCGGTGCGGGCCAGTTCGCCGGCCGCCACTCGGCGCTGGGTGTCACGCTCCAGGGTGATCAGGGCGTCCACCCGGGCCTGCGCCTGGGTGGACGTCAGTTGCGCCATCGTCAAGGCATCGACGTGCTCCTGCACCTGCTGGGCCAGTGCCAAACGCCAGGCGGCCAAAGCGGCCTGGGCTGCCTGTTGCTGCAGATCGGCACTCTGCGACAGGGCCGACCGCTGCCCCACGGCCCACAGGGGGGCGCTCAGGGCGATGTCCTGCTCGCTCAGGTCACGCTGACCGGGGCGCTCACCGCTGCGCTGTCCGAGCGACAGCGTGGGCGAGCCCGGGAACCAGGCCCGGGCGTTGTCGGACAGCCCGCTGGCCGAGGCCAGGTCGCCCTCCAGTTGACGCGCCTGAGGTGATCGCGCCCAGGCCAGGTCGACCAGGGCCGGCAAACCGCGAACGGTGGGCAGCTCGCCATGGGCGCCGGGCCCTGGGGAGGGGCTGGTGGCGGGTGGGACAGGCGCAGCCGGTTGGGCCACACAGGGCGGCATCAACGCCAGGGCCAGCAGCCCTGACGCCACACAGCGCCAGACATGCCGACCGGCATGAGAGGTCAAGAACACGGGGGTTCCTTTCAAAGAGACAGCAACAGACCAACGTCAGTGGCTGACCGAGAAAGGCAGGGGTGTGCGAGAGACTCGGTCAGCGATCAGCCGAGCGAATGCGGAGGCCGGGGAGGCTCTTCGAGGTAGGGCGCCGGATGCGCCTGGCTGGCCCAGTCGGGCAGGACCTGGGTGGGGCGCTCGGAGTGCGCCACGGCCCAACCCGCGGGCATCAACCAGCCTGCGCTGCAGGTGCAGTGGTGGCTGGCGGGGTGGTCGGACGGGGTCGAGGGCTGATCGGCATCGGCCGACGCCTCAGGCATCGCGTGGTGCGACGCCTCGTGGCAAGGTGGCGTCAGGTCGACCACCGTGGCCACGGTAGCGACCACACGCTGCAATTGCGCATGCTCCTGGGCGTGCGTCAACTCCCCCACCATGGCCCTGACGGACTGGAAGGGAATGATCACGCACAACAGAAGGAGCAGGACGCGGCGCAGCATGTGCGCAAATCATCGCATGAATCAGGCTTTGAAGGCGTGCGTCTCGCCTGGGCGGCGCAGCATCTTGTTGACCTCATCGAGGTGCAGCTCTTCCTGGACGATCATCTCGCGGGCGTATTCCTCCAGCAGCACGGACTGGCCCTCGGCGATCTTGAGCAGGTCGTAATACGCGGCCAGGGCCACCTTTTCATGGGCCAGGCTTTCGCGCAGGATGTCGCCAATGTCGTGCTGTTCGGTCTCCAGCAACTGACCGATTTTCAAGGAGGGGTGACCGCCCAACAGGGTGACCAGCTCGCCCGCCTTGTGCGCGTGGGCCAGGCTTTCGTCGGCATTGCCCTTGAGCCAGGAGACGATGGGGATGCGGTTGTAGCCGTAGACCATGAGCGAGTAGTGCGTGTACTTCACGACACCGGCCAGCTCCAGTTCCATGATGCGGTTGAGGGCATCGATCGCGGTTTGCGTTTGTGCGTCATCCATTGCGGACTCCTTCTTGAAGAACCATGTCACCCACGGCCATCTGACCCAAGGTGCGGACCAGCGACGATGTGCTGGGATTGTCCACAAACACGCAGCGCTTGCCGGTTCGCTTGCAGAAATCCTTCACCCGCCAGTAGGCATTGTGGCTGATGCAGCCCGTCTGGCAAATCACCAGATCGGCGGCGGCCAGGCTGGCGTCCAGCACCCCCGACGCGTCCTGCAGGCCGCCATCGTGGTGGGCAAACCGACCGCCCACCCGCTCGATGACGTCGCGGTAGCTGGCCACACTGCCCGTGCGCCCGCCCACGCACAGCACCGTCTGGTGCCGCAGGTACACCGTCACGGGCTGCTCAGGCGGGGGCTCGATGACCGGCTCGGGTGCGGCAGGGACCATGCCCAGCGTGCCCCGGTCCCGCTCATCGATCAGCTTCATGGCGCGGCTCAAGGTTTGCCGCAAGTCGGCGTTCTGCGCCTCCAGAAAGGCCATCTGGCTGTCCTTGCCGACATGGCTGGCTCGCAAGGCCATCACCTCTGTCATCAAGCGCTCGACCTCCAGGGATTTTTCGGCGATCACACGCGTGCACCGATCCTGCGCCTTGGCCAGCTCACGCCCCAGCACGCCGTTCTCGTGCAGCAGCTCCCACAAGCGACGACGTCTGGACCCGGAGGGGGTGGGCGAGGTGGGGCTCATGGGGCATCCCTTTCAACAAAGATGGCGGGTGGCGCGGGTGATCCGCTCAAGGCTCCCCAGATAATAAATGAGAATCATTCGCAACACAAGACATGGTGATGGCCCCGAACGGGCACTTCACCTCGCACTTGCGGCAGCCTGTGCAGTCCTGCGCGTCGTGCAGGGTCGAGAACTTCTGCCAGCCCTGCGCCTCCAGGGACAGCAGGTGCAGGTGGCACGCAGGCACACACCAACCGCAGCCCGTGCAGCGGTTGGTGTCGATCACCGGGATCAGCGTGCGTTTCAAGGCAGGGCCCTTTCGATGCGGCGGGAACCGCACCTCCTGGCTGCCATTCTGGTCGAATCAGGCCGCCGTGG
>DAORJC010000252.1:0-3564 GCA_035438885.1 Aquabacterium sp.
CTCCAACCGCGCCAAGACGGATTTTCTCTCGCGCATGAGCCACGAGCTGCGCACGCCGCTCAACGCCGTGCTGGGTTTTGCCCAGGTGCTGCAGATGGACCCCATCGAGCCGCTGAGCCCGCGCCAGCGCGGCATGGTCGACCACATCGAGTCCTCCGGCCAGCACCTGCTGGAGATGATCAGCGAGGTGCTGGACGTCTCTCGCATCGAATCGGGCCAACTGCGGGTGCACCTGGCCTCGGTCCATGCCGACGACGTGATCGCCGAATGCCGCCAGATGGTGCAAGCCGACGCCAAGGCGGCCCAACTGGTGCTGGACATCGACCCCAACGCCTCGACCTGGACCGTGCTGGCCGATCGGACCCGCCTCAAGCAGGTGCTGATCAACCTGCTGAGCAACGCCATCAAGTACAACCGCCCCGGCGGCCGGGTGCACCTGAGCACCCAGGCCGTGGGTGACCGCGTCCGCTTCTGTGTGAGTGACACGGGCCTGGGCATGAGCCCCCAGCAACTGTCGCAGCTGTACGAGCCCTTCAACCGACTGGGACGTGAGCACAGCGGCGTGCCCGGCACCGGCATAGGCCTGGTGATCTGCCAGCGGCTGGTGGCCCTGATGGGCGGCACCTTGAACGTGCAGTCCACCGAAGGGCAGGGCAGCGAGTTCTGGTTCGAGCTGCCCCTGGTGGGCTTGCGGCCTTGACCTCTGAGCCCACGGGCTCAACGCCAGGCCTGTGCCACCCGCTCGTGCGTGGGGTGCCGGTCCAGCCACCCCACCAGGAACACGCAGCCCAGGGCCGACAGCACGGTGCCGGTGCCAAAGGCTGCGGCATAGCCAAACTGGTCACCCAGCACACCACCGAGCAGCCCGCCCAGGCTGCCCACCAGCACCACCACGCTGGCCAGCAAGGTGTAGTCCGTGCCCGCGTGCGCCGGGTCAGAGGCATCCATCATCAGCGTGAACAAGGCCACCGAGGCCATGGTCCCGATCACGCCCTCCAGCACGGTGGCGGCCCACAGCAAGCGGTGGTCTCCCAGGCCCTGCGCGGCCGCGATGTACAGGCAGAAGGTGGCCGCCTGCATCAGCCCGGACACCAGCAGAACCTGGCGCCGCCCGGTGCGCAAGGTCAGCCAGCCGCCCAGCACCGCGCCCAGCAAACTGGTGCTCGAGCCCACCGCGCCTTTCATGAGCGCAATGGTGGGCTTGTCCACCCCCTGGTCGATCAGAAAAGGCGTGATCAGCGAGCTCACCATCTGGTCCCCCAGGCGGTAGCAAAAGATCAGCCCGGCCAGGGCCAGCATGCCCGGCGTCATGGCTCGATGGAACCAGGCCACCGCCAGTTGGCGGGCACCGGGGCTGACCACGCGGGGCAGGGGCGGCGGCTCTGTCAGGCGCCAGACCGGAACGATGGTCAGCGCCAGCATGGCCGCCATGCCCAGGAACATCACGCTCCAGCTGGTGCGCGCAAACACCCACAGCAGCAGGCCGCCGCCCAGCACCATGCCCAGGCGGTAGGCCCCCACCTGGATGCCATTGGCCAGGCCCCGCTCCTTGGCATTGAGCAGGCGCACCGCCAGCCCGTCGGTCACGATGTCCTGCGTGGCGGCGATCAGGTTGAAGCCAAACACCGCCGCAAACAGCCACACGCTGCCCGCCGTCAGGTTCAGTTGCGACAACAGCAAGGCCATGCCGCACGCCGCGCACTGCAACCCCAGCAACCAGCCCCGGCGCGTGCCGTGGTGATCCATCAGGGGCGCCCACATGAACTTGATCGCCCAGGGCAGGGCCAGAAACTGCAAAAACCCGATCGACGTGAGCGACCAGCCCGCCTCACGCAGCAACACCGGCAAGGCCAGCGTGAAAAATCCGTAGGGCAAACCCTGCGCGGCATACAGCCCGGTCAGCAAGGTGACTTGTTGCATACGACTCATGGATGGGGTCTCGTTCATGCCGGGCAGTGTAGGGCGGAGCGATCCGGCATAACATGGGCCATCAAGACACCAGGGTGGCTTTGCCATGTCTGAACACGAACCTGAACACGACCGTTGGCGCGAACTGGCGCACCGCTGGCAGGAGGGCTTTGAGCGCTCGGTCATCGGGCAGGCCGTCACCAGCCTGGACGGACGCTTCATCGAAGTCAACGACAGCCTGTGCCGGCTCACCGGGCACGACCGCGCCTCGCTGATGTCGCGCACCTTCAAGGACATCACCCACCCCGATGACCTGCCCCTGTCGGCGGCCCTGACCCAGGCCCTGATGTCTGGAAATGTCAACAGCGGCGGCTACGAAAAGCGCTACGTGCGCCCCGACGGCGGTGTGGTGTGGGCTGACGTCACCGTCACCGCCATCCGTGACGAGCAAGGGCAGGGGCTGCCCCGCTACTTTGTCACCCAGGTCATCGACATCAGCAAGCGCAAGCGCATGGCCGCCTCGCTGCACGAGCGCGACGCCCTGCTGACCAGCCTGAGCCGCAACATCCCCGGCACGGTCATCAAGTTCACGCTGACGCCCGATGGCGGCATGCAACTGCCCTACGCCAGCGACGGCATTGGCGAGCTCTACGAGGCCGACCCCCAAGCCCTGCGCCAGAACCCCGGCCTGGCCTTCGAGCGCATCCACCCCGAAGACCGCCCCGAATCCATGCGCCTGATCCAGGCCCAGGTGGCCGCCATGCATCAGGGCCAGACCGAATCGGCCATGCCGCAAAGCCATGAGTACCGCCTGGTGCTGCCCACCAAAGGCGTGCGGCACATGCGCGCCATGATCAGCGTCGAGCGCAGCCCCGAGGGCAACACCGACCTGTACTGCTACATCCACGACGTCACCGAGCACAAGCTGTACGAGCAGGCCCAGCTCCAGGCCCGCACGGCCGAGGCCGCCAACCGCGCCAAGAGCGACTTCCTCTCGCGCATGAGCCATGAGTTGCGCACCCCGCTGAACGCCGTGATCGGCTTTGCACAGCTGCTGCAGATGGACGGCACCCAGCCCCTGAGCACCGTGCAGACCCAGCGCGTCAAGATGATCGAGCGCGCCGGCGAGCACCTGCTGGCCATGATCGGCGACGTGCTGGACCTCTCCCGCATCGAGGCCGGCAGCCTGCCCCTGTCGCTGGAGACCCTGAACCTGTGCAGCACCGTGACCGATGCGCTGAACCTGGTGTCGGACTCGGCCCAGAAAGCGCAGATCACGCTGATTGCGCCCACCCAGGTGGACGACCACTTCGTCCATGCCGACCGCGTGCGGCTGCGCCAGGTCCTGATCAACCTGCTCAGCAACGCCATCAAGTACAACACCGTGGGCGGGCAGGTGCACACCCGGCTGTGGCGTGAGGGCGACCAGGTCCTGGTCGAGGTGGCCGACACCGGCCCGGGCCTGAGCCCCGAACAACTGGCGCACTTGTTCGAGCCCTTCAACCGCCTGGGGGCAGAGAACTCCAGCATCGAGGGCACCGGCATTGGCCTGGTCATCGTGCGGCACCTGGTGACGCTGATGCACGGCCGCATCGACGTGTTCAGCCAACGCGGGCAGGGCACACGCTTTGTGATCCAGCTGCCTGCGGCGCTGGC
>DAORJC010000253.1:0-3521 GCA_035438885.1 Aquabacterium sp.
CAGGCCCTGGCCCTGCCCAGCCTCAAGACCTTGCCGCCCGGCGTGATGCGCTCGACCGTGGGCGATGCCGAAGCCATGGCCGAGCTGTTCAGCAGCTTCATGCTGGCCATGTTCACGGGCGTGGTCTGCATCTACGTGGTGCTGGTCCTGCTGTTCAAGGGCTTTGTGCAGCCGGTGACCATCCTGGCCGCCTTGGTGCTGTCCATCCCGGGCGCGTTTGTGGGCCTGTTCATCACGCAGACGGCCTTGTCCATGCCTTCCATGATCGGTCTGATCATGCTGATGGGCATTGCCACCAAGAACTCGATCCTGCTGGTGGACTATGTGCTCATTGCCCGCCACGAGCACGGCCTGAACCGCTGGGAAGCGGTGGTCGACGCCTGCCACAAGCGGGCCCAGCCCATCATCATGACCACCATTGCGATGGGTGCGGGCATGATGCCCATTGCCCTGGGCATTGGCGTGGACCCCAGCTTCCGATCGCCCATGGCCATCGTGGTGATTGGTGGGCTGATCACGTCGACCTTCCTGAGCCTGCTGGTCATTCCCGTGATCTTCACGCTGGTCGATGACCTGGTGCAGTGGCTGCAGCGCCGCTTGTTTGGCGCGCCTGTCACGGCGGCATGAAAAAACCGCCCTGGCTTGTGACCAGGGCGGTTTGACGCGGAGCAGTCCCCGAGGGGCGTGCGATCAGAGGCGCTCGATCACCATCGCAATGCCCTGGCCGCCGCCAATGCACATGGTGATCAGGGCGTAGCGGCCGCCCGTGCGCTGCAGCTCATAGATGGCCTTGGTGACCAGGATGGCGCCAGTGCCGCCCACAGGGTGGCCCAGGGAGATGCCCGAACCATTGGGGTTGACCTTTTCGTTGTCCAGGCCCAGTTCCTTGGCCACGGCGCAGGCTTGGGCCGCGAAGGCTTCATTGGCTTCGATCAGGTCCATGTCGGCCACGGTCAGGCCGGCCTTGGCCAGCGCGTTGCGCGAGGCGGGCACGGGGCCGATGCCCATGTACTCGGGCTCGACACCGGCGTGGCCGTAGGACACCAGGCGCGCCAGGGGCTTGAGGCCCAGGGCCTTGGCCTTCTCGGCCGATGCCATGACCACCGCGCCAGCGCCGTCGTTCAGCGTCGAGGCATTGCCGGCGGTGACCGTGCCTTCTTCCTTCTTGAAGGCGGGCTTCATCTTGCCCAGTGCGTCCACCGTGGTGTCGCCCTTGACGCCTTCGTCGGTGTCAAACAGCACCACGCCCTTGCGGGTCTTGATCTCCACAGGGACGATCTGGTCCTTGAAGATGCCGGCGGCCACAGCCTTGGCGGCGCGCTGTTGCGACTGCACGGCGTAGGCGTCTTGCTGCTCACGGGTGATGTCGTAGCGAGCGGCCACGTTTTCAGCGGTGATGCCCATGTGGATGTTCAGGCGGGGGTCGTGCAGGGCGCCCAGCATGAAGTCCAGCATCTTGACGTCGCCCATGCGGGCACCCCAGCGGTTGCTGGTGACCAGGTAGGCGCCACGGCTCATGGACTCGGCACCGGCACCGACGGCCACGTCGCAGTCACCCAACTGGATGGCTTGTGCGGCCGAGACGATGGCCTGCAGACCGGAGCCGCACAGGCGGTTCACGTTGAAGGCGGGGGTTTCCTGGGGCACGCCGGCGTTCAGCGCAGCCACGCGGCTGATGTAGGCGTCCTGGGGCACGGAGGGAATCACGTTGCCCAACACGACGTGGCCTACTTCCTTGGGGGCCACACCGGCACGCTCCAGCGCGGTCTTGATGACCAGGGCGCCCAGGTCAGCAGGCGGGACGTCCTTGAGCGCGCCACCAAAAGAGCCAATGGCGGTACGGGCTGCGCCCACGAAGACGACTTCACGAGTCATGGTGTGTTCCTTCAGAAGGGATGATGAAAAAATGGGCAGATCCACTCAGGGGATCTGGTTCGAGCCATTGTCAAATTATGACGCGTCGCAGCATGCTTGTCTGAACCGAAGCCGCAATGCGGGGGCCCGGGTCAAGCCCTGGGGGTCAGAAGCTGGGCATTTTGCTCACCAATCAGCGCCTCGCCATGCTCCAGCATCAGGTAGCGAAAGGCCTCGGCCGCGGGGGACAGCACCTTGGAGGCCTCGTGCACGATGTTCCAGGTGCGGATGACGGGGGTGCCCTCAAACTCGACCAGGTGCAACTGCCCGCTGCGCAACTCGGCCACCACCGCGTGCAGCGAGATGAAGCCGATGCCCAGCCCGGCCATGACGGAGGCCTTGATGGTCTCGTTGCTGGGGATCTCCATCGCAATGCGGGGCGCCAGTCGGTGCTCACGCAGGTAGTTGTCCAGCACATGGCGCACTTCAGAGCCCAACTCGCGCACCACCAGCGGGTGGTGCACCAGGGCGTCCACAGGCGGGTGTCCCACGCCCAGCAGCGGGTGGCCGGGGGGGCACACAAACACCATGGGGTGCCCGGCAAAGGGCTCCGAGCGCAGGGCGTATTCACCCTTGGGTGGGCGCCCCATCACGGCCAGGTCGATCTCGTTGCTGTGCAGGCGGTCCATCAACTTGGTCAGGTCCCGCGTTACATCCAGACGCACATCGACGCCCGGGTGTTCGGACTGAAACCGCGCCAGCAAGGCAGGCAGGAAGTAGCCGGCAGTGCTCAGCAGGCCGATGGTCAACACCCCGGTCTCGACCCGTTTGAAACGCGCCATGACGTTGTCGGCGTCCTTCAGGGTCGACAGCAGCCGCTTGGCGTAGACGAGGAAGTACTCCCCGGCCATGGTCAGATGCACCTGGCGGCCTTGTCGTTCAAACAGCGGCATGCCGACATGGCCCTCCAGCTCCTTGACCTGCATCGTCACGGCGGGCGGCGTGAGGTGCAGTTGCTCGGCTGCCTGGCTGAAGCTCAGGTGCTTGGCCACCTCCGTGAAGACCCTCAATTGCCGAAAAGTCACGCGCTTCATTCAGTAAAACCTTAACTGAAACCAAAGAATTACTGAATTTACCTTAGTTCATGTGCGGCCTAGAGTGAATTCAACCCCTTTCGTTTGACTTCACTGACCAGAGCGAACCATGAACAAACCCATCGATGAAGGCGTCATCACCGACGCAAAGAAGCGCTACAGCGCAGGTGTGCTCAAGTACCGCCAGATGGGCTACTGGGACTCTGACTACGTCCCCAAGGACACCGACGTCATCTGCCTGTTCCGCATCACGCCGCAAGAGGGGGTCGACCCGATCGAGGCGGCGGCGGCTGTGGCCGGTGAGTCATCCACCGCGACCTGGACCGTGGTGTGGACCGACCGCCTGACCGCGTGCGACAGCTACCGCGCCAAGGCCTACCAGGTCGAAGAAGTGCCCAACAACCCGGGGCAGTACTTTGCCTGGGTGGCCTATGACCTGATCCTGTTCGAAGAAGGCTCAATCGCCAACATGACGGCGTCCCTCATCGGCAACGTCTTTTCATTCAAACCACTCAAGGCCTGCCGCCTGGAGGACATCCGCATCCCCGTGGCCTACGTCAAGACCTTCAAGGG
>DAORJC010000254.1:0-3444 GCA_035438885.1 Aquabacterium sp.
CACCCGCCCCAGGTAGAGGATGTCTCCCAGGGCCCGGAACTGTTTGTTGACCCACAGGCCCACGTCGGTCGAGCCCGCTAGCAGCCGGGCCTGCGGCAGCTCGGCACGCCAACGCGCCAGCTCGGTCAAGGTGCGCGGTGCGATGAAGCGGGTGCATTGGCCCGGTTGGGGCGAGGGCGCTTCATAAATCAAGGTGTCCGCGTTGGTGGGGTCCTGAGCCAGGGACTGCAGGGCGGCTCGCACGGGCGCCAGGTCCAGCGCGGCCCGAGGGGCATCAAACATGGTCTGTGCCGCATCCAGGATGGGGCGGTATCCGGTGCAGCGACACAGGTTGCCACTCAGGGCGTCGGCCAGGTCTGCCCGATCGGGGGCGGTGTCGTGGGCCTGGTAGACCTGCCACATGGACATCACAAAACCGGGCGTGCAGAAGCCGCACTGCGACCCATGGCATTGCACCATGGCGCTCTGGCAGGGGTGGGGCTGGCCCTGGTTGAGAGCGGCCACGTCCTCCACCGTGAACAGGGCCTGGCCATCCAGGGTGGGCAGGAACTGGATGCAGGCGTTGACCGTTCGCAGCGACACGCCGCCGGGGGCCTGGTCGTCGGCCCGGCCCAGCACCACGGTGCAGGCGCCGCAGTCGCCCTCGGCGCACCCCTCCTTGGTGCCGGTGCAATGGGCATGCTCTCGCAGCCATTGCAGCACCGTGGTGGTGGGTGGCAGGTCACTGACCGACTGCAGCCGGCCCTGGTGGTGAAAACGGATGGGGCGTGTGGCGGGCATCGAAGGGGGCGTTTCAGTGCTCATGTGCAATATCTTCCCATGTCAGCAACTTCCAGGCCATCGAGGGGCATCAGTTGTGGCACGATCTGAGCGCCCGGTTTCTCGGGCTGGCGTTTTTGGGGTTGGTGCGTAACTTGCTCCACACTGAGTTGAGTGGCCACGGTCAGCGATTTGCGCCCCGTATGCCTTTGCCCTGATTCCTGTCCAGCATGTCCACAGCCGTTCACAGCCAGCCCCCACCGATCTGCCGCGTACGCCGCGTCTTGCGGGGCGACCTCCTTGATTTCACGGCCGATCCCGGCTTTCATGCCCCCGATCAATCGCCAGGGGTGCGCCACCGGCCAGATCACCTGGTGCTGGTGGCGGGCGAGCGCATCGTGGCCGTCCAGCCTGCCGATCAAGCCTTGCCGGCCGATTGGATGGATGTGGCCGTGCAGGACCAGCGCGGGCGCCTGATCCTGCCAGGCTTCATCGACACCCATGTGCACTGCCCGCAACTGGACGTGATCGCCAGCTTTGGCACCGAGCTGCTGGACTGGCTCAACACCTACACCTTCCCGGCCGAGCGCCGCTATGTCGACCCATTGGTGTCGCATCAGGGGGCCGAGCGATTCCTCCATGCCCTGTGGGCGCAGGGCACCACCAGTGCCGTGGTGTTCCCGACCGTGCACAAGGTCAGTGCGGAGGCCTTGTTCGAGCAAGCGGCGGCCGCTCGCATGCGCCTGGTCACGGGCAAGGTGCTCATGAACCGCCATGCGCCGGATGGCCTGCGCGACGATGTGGATCAGGCCGAGCGCGATTGCCTGGACCTGATCGATCGCTGGCACGGGCGCGACCGTCAGGCCTTTGCCGTCACGGTGCGGTTTGCGCCGTGCAGCACGCCAGAGCAACTGGCCATGGCCGGGCGCCTGGCCCAGGCGCATGCTGGTGTCTACATGCAGACCCACGTGGCCGAAAGCCTCGATGAAGTGCGTTGGGTGAGCGAGCTGTTCCCCGATGCCCGCAGCTACCTGGATGTGTACGACCGCGATGGCCTGATCGGCCCCCGTGCCGTGCTGGCCCATGGCATCTGGCTGGACGACAACGACCGGGCAGTGCTGCGCGAACGCGGTGCTCAGATCGCCCACAGCCCCTCGTCCAACCTGTTCCTGGGCAGTGGTCTGTTCAACTGGCCGCAAGCCGAGCAAGCAGGCGTGAATGTCAGCCTGGCCAGCGATGTGGGCGGTGGCACCAGCCTGTCCATGCTGCGCACCATGGGCGATGCCTACAAGATCCAGGCCTTGCAGGGCCACCGCCTGACAGCCTGGAAAGCACTGCACAGTGCCACGGCAGGGGCCGCCAGCCACTTGGGCCTGAGCGACGAGATCGGTCGCATCGAACCTGGCCTCATGGCCGACCTGACCGTCTGGGACCTGGCGGTGGGCGATGTGGCCGCGCACCGCGACAGCCTGGCGCACTCATGGCACGAGCGCGTCTTTGCCTGGATGACCCTGGGCGATGACCGCAACCTGATCGAAACCCTGGTCGCTGGCCAAACCCGATACCTGCGCAGAACCCACCCATGACTCCTCGGCTCGAACTCCATCACATCACCAAGCAGTACCCGGCGGTGCGGGCCAATGACGACGTCAGCCTCCGCGTGATGCCCGGCGAGATCCACGCCGTGCTGGGCGAGAACGGCGCAGGCAAGTCCACCCTCATGAAGATCATCTTCGGGGCGGTCAAGCCCGACGCCGGGCACCTGCTGTTCAATGGCCGCCCCATGCAGGTCAAGTCACCCAAGGAGGCGCGCGCGCTGGGCATCAGCATGGTGTTCCAGCATTTCTCGCTGTTCGACACCCTGACGGCCGCAGAGAACGTGTGGCTGGGCCTGGACAAGTCCTTGAGCCTGCCCGAGGTGACCGAACGCATCCGCGAGGTCTCTCGCAACTACGGTCTGGACGTGGAGCCAGAGCGCCCCGTGCATTCGCTCAGCGTGGGTGAGCGCCAGCGCATCGAGATCGTGCGCGCCTTGCTGACCAACCCCCAGTTGCTGATCCTGGACGAGCCCACCTCGGTGCTCACGCCCCAGGCCGTGGACAAGCTCTTTGTGATGCTGCGCAAGCTGGCCGACCAGGGCTGCTCGATCCTCTACATCAGCCACAAGCTCGACGAGATCCGGGCCCTGTGTCACCGCTGCACCGTCATGCGCGCCGGCAAGGTCACCGGCGAGGTCGATCCCCGGCTGGAGAGCAATGCCAGCCTGTCACGCCTGATGATCGGCGCGGAGCCGCCCGAACTGCTGCGCCAGGCGGCCACCCTGGGCGAAGTCGCCCTGCTGGTCAAGAACCTGGACCTGCCCACCGACGACCCCTTTGGCACCAGCCTGGAGCACATCAACCTGCAGGTGCGTGCCGGTGAAATCGTGGGCATTGCGGGGGTGTCGGGCAACGGGCAGGGTGCCTTGATGGCGGCCCTCAGCGGTGAAGACCGCCGCTCGCCACGCGGCAGCATCACCTTGTTCGGCAAGGACGTCAGCCGCATGGGCCCCGCCCACCGCCGTCGCCTGGGCCTCAACAGCGTGCCTGAAGAGCGCCTGGGCCGTGGCGCCGTGCCTACCCTGTCGCTGGCCCAGAACACATTGCTGACCCGGGACAACGCCATCGGCCCGGGGGGCTGGCTGCG
>DAORJC010000255.1:0-3398 GCA_035438885.1 Aquabacterium sp.
CGTGACTCACGTTGGCCACGAACTGCCCCTTGGCGGCGTTGGCCTGGTTGGCGGCTTCCATGGCCGTTCGCATCGAGGCCTCGTATTCCAGGCGCTGGGTAACGTCCTGGGCAATGCACAGATAGCCGGTCACCTCACCTTGCTCAGTGCGCATTTCGGTGATCACGATGGAGACGGGCACCAGGGTGCCATCCCCGCGGACGTAGCTGACTTCTCGCGCCGCGCCCAGCCAACGCGGTTCGATCAGCACCTCCACGGTCTGAGGGGGCCTGCCCAGCTTGGCTTCGAGCTTTCTGGCGCGGCGTTCGAACAAGGCCGGTTGATGAAAGAGTGCCGGTGTGCACTGGCCGATCACGTCGGCGGCACGGTAGCCCAGCAGGCGCTCTGCCCCGGTGTTGAACACGTTGATCACGGCATCGGGGCCAATGGCAATCACGGCGATCTCGGAGGCCGCGTTGAGTACGGTGGTCAGCAGCATGGTGGTCTGGCTCAGGCGGGCCCGGGCTTCATAGCTCTCGGTCACGTCCTGGATGGTGCCGACCAGACGGCGGGGTTGGCCGTTTTCAAACTCCGCGGCGCCTGCTGATCGAAGCCACAGCGGCCGTCCGTTGATGGTTCTGGAGGCCACATCGAAATCCCATGGGGTGCCATGCACCATGGCTGCGGAGGCGGCGCTGCGCAGGCGGTTCATGGTTTCGGGGGGCAGCAGGGCCAGTTGATCCTCGGTGGAGATGTCCGAGTCCGGGTCGATCTCATGGATGACGTAAGCCTCTCGCGACCACAGCATCTTGTGGGTTCGCAGGTCCATTTGCCAACTGCCCAGCCTGGCGATGCGACTGGCGCGGTCCAGAAAGGCCTGACTGGATCGCACTTGCTCCTCGGAGAGCTTGCGCTGGGTCACATCGTGGCTGATGGCAATGTACCGGTCGATCTTGCCGTTGGCGCCAATGAAGGGGGTGATGATGCTGTCGACCCAGTACAGCGCGCCATGCCGGGTCCGGTTGCAGATCTCGCCGCGCCAGTGGGTGCCGCTGGAGATGGTTCGCCACATGTCCACCCAGAACTGGGCGTTCTGCTGGCCGGAGTTGACGATGCGGTGGTTGTGGCCCAGCAGTTCCTCGCGGCTGTAGCCGCTGGTGGCACAGAAGGCGTCATTGACCTCGATGATCCGTCCCAGGTGGTCGGCCACCGAGACCATGGCGTACTGGTTCAGGGTGCGCAGCAGGGCGTCGGTCTCGCGAAGCGCCATCTCCAGCCGATGCTTGGCCTCCTTGAGGTCAGAGACGTTCTGGGTGATCTCGATGTGCCCGATGACCTGGCCGCTGGCATCGCGCCGGAGCTGGATCTCGGTGTCGACCCAGAACTCCTGCCCGGTCTTGCTGCGGTTGAGCAGTTCGACCCGGCAGGTGCCCTCCTGGGCCAGCCGCTTGTCAAGCTGGCGCAGGTTGCCCGCAGGGCAGTTCGGACTGCCCACCAGCTCACGCACGGTGCGCCCTTGGGCTTCGGGCAGCGCATAGCCGTACAGGCGCGTGAACCCTTCGTTGATCCAGGTGATGCGCAGGTCCGGGTCCGTGATGGTCACGGCGTTGGAGGTCAGTTTGACCACTTCGGCCAGTCGCTCCAGATCGGATGTCATGTCAGCGGCCAGTGCCTCGGCCCGGTGGCGAGCGCTGGCCATCAGCCAGGTGACCAGGGCCATCAGCAGGCTCAGCATGGAGCCGCCCAGGCTGATCCAGTTGGGGATGCTGCGGTCAATGGCCTGTGCGAAGGCCGCGTTGCTGTCCAGGCGCAAGGTCCACTGCCGGTTGCCGATGCGCAGTTCACGGGCGTTCGTGTACCCCTTCGTGAACGAGGGTGCGTCAGCGGGTGCCGAGGTGGATGCAGCGTGCTCCTTGAACAACAGCTTGGCGGTTTCGTTGTCGGTCCCGCCATCGGTCAGCGTGAGGTCGACCTGGCGGTCACCGGCTTCGGTCAGTCCCGCCAGGATCTCATCGATCACGATGGGTGCGTAATAGACCCCGATCAACTGCGCCAGGCGTTGCGGCTCCGTGGTGGCCGTTCCCCGATAAATCGGCAGAAAATAGATCAGGGCGGCTCGCTGCCCAGGATCCTGCACCAGGGAGACCCGACCGCTCAGCGTGGGTTGTCCGGTTCGGATGGCCTGCATCAGCGCATCACGGCGCACGGGCTCCGAGCTGATGTCATAACCCAGGGCGGACTGGTTCTTGGCCTCGGGCTCGATCACCTGGATCACGAAAAGATCGGGGCCTGGCCCACTGGACCGGATGGAAAAAGGGCTGGCTCGCTCGGCCCTTTCCTGTTGCTCAAAGGCGGCCCGTTGGTCTCGCGGGACCTGGACGATGAAGCCAAAGCCTTTCACGCCAGGGAACTGTTGCGCCAGATTGAGTGCGCTCACATAGTTGCGAAACTCGCTTCGGTCCAGCCTTTCGCGGGTTTTGAGGATGCCACGTGCGCTGTTCAGGCCAAACAGCGGCATGGCAAATCGCCGCTGCAGGTTGGCTTCCACGCGTGATGACAGGCGGTCAAAGTGAGCCTGCGCCTGCGCCTCGATGGATTGATCCACGCGATGGTGGGCCCACAGCGTGAGTGCGATGCCGATCAACAGAACGCTCACGCTGAGCGCGAAGCTGCGGCCGGCGCTTCGCTCTTGCCCGGTGGTCCGAGCAGGCCCATCGGGGTCGACGGACACCAGCTGGCGCCACCAGACCGCGGGTCTGCGAAGCACCTCCAGCATCCGGTGGACGTCATCGATGGGCGGCTTCATGCGAGCGTGACCTGTCGGCTCCTGTTTGGATGGGCTCAATGCTGCGTCGAGGCAGGGCAATGCGCTTTGATTCTGAGCGCTTTGGTGCAACGTCGGGCATCAAAGTGTCCGATTTTTTGCCGCCATTTGTTACGCTCGAGGTTTTGATGCAAAGATCGCCCCCCATGACCTCTGGCCTGTTCACCTCCTTGCCCGGCCTGTCCGTTCAGCCCTCCAAAGAGGACCCCAACCCGCTGGTGATCTACCACGGCAAGTGTCCGGATGGCTTTGGCGCCGCCCTGGCGGCTTGGTTGTACTTCGAGGGGCAGGGCGAGTACCTGGGGGTGAGCCATGGCAAGGTCACCAGCCTGGAGGACCTGCCCCCCCTGGAAGGCCGTGCGGTCTACATCCTCGATTTCTCGTTCGAGGAATCGATCATGCAGGGCCTGGATGCGGCCGCTGCCAAGCTGGTTCTGCTGGACCACCACAAGAGCGCTTTTGACAAGCTGGGGCGCTTTCAGTGCCGCTGTGGCGCGGTGCACTTTGACATGACCCAGTCAGGGGCCATGCTGGCCTGGAAGTTCTTCTTCCCCGAGCAGCCCGTGCCCGACCTGATCCGCTATGTGCAGGACCG
>DAORJC010000256.1:0-3384 GCA_035438885.1 Aquabacterium sp.
GTCGCGCAGTGCCTTCTGGGGCCCGATGGCGGTGGCCATCATGGGCGGCCTGATCGTGGCCACGCTGCTGACCTTGCTGGCCTTGCCCGCCATGTACGCGGCCTGGTTCCGGGTCAAGGATCCCAACACCGCGGCCTGATCCCGTGAAAGCGCGGTTTGGCGCGCTAGAATCACGGGTTCCGACCGAATATCGGCGAAATCCGGCCTGCTGAGCGTCAGCGGGACGGATTTGGCCAGCCCGCAAGGGTCCATCCGGTCGTTTGCGCGGGTGGCGAAATTGGTAGACGCACCAGGTTTAGGTCCTGACGCCAGCAATGGTGTGGGGGTTCGAGTCCCCCCCCGCGCACCAGACGACCGTTCATTGCCAACATTTCTTTTAGTGAGTTCAAATCATGGCTGTCACCGTGGAGACCCTGGATAAGCTGGAGCGCCGCATCACCTTGTCGCTGGCTGCCGACGTTCTGAAGAACGAAGTCGACAACCGCCTCAAGAAGCTGGCCCGCACCGTCAAGGCCGATGGCTTTCGCCCCGGCAAGGTGCCGATGAATGTCGTGGCCCAGCGCTACGGCTATTCGGTCCAGTACGAAGTCATCAACGACAAGCTGGGCGAAGCATTTGCCCAAGCCGCTCAGGAAGCCCAATTGCGCGTTGCCGGTCAGCCCAGCATCGCCGAAAAAGAAGGCGGCCCCGTTGAAGGCCAACTGCAGTTCGACGCCACCTTCGAGGTCTACCCCGAAGTCAAGATCGGTGACCTGTCGGGCATCGAGATCGAGCGCGCTGCTGCTGAAGTCAACGACGCGGCCATCGACCGCACCGTCGAGATCCTGCGCAAGCAGCGTCGCACCTTCGCCCAGCGCCCCGCCGCTGAAGGCGCAGCCGACGGCGACCGCGTGACCATCGACTTCGAAGGCAAGATCGACGGCGTTCCTTTCGAGGGCGGCAAGGCCGAAGGCTTCCAGTTCCTGGTCGGCGAAGGCCAGATGCTCGAAGCATTCGAGAAGGCCGTTCGCGGCATGAAGTCGGGCGAGTCCAAGACCTTCCCTCTGGCGTTCCCTGAGGACTACCACGGCAAGGATGTGGCCGGCAAGGAAGCCGACTTCCTGGTGACGGTCAACAAGATCGAATCCCAGAACCTGCCTGAAGTCAACGACGCCTTCATCAAGAGCCTGGGCCTGGCCGACGGCTCGGTCGACGCCCTGCGCGCCGACATCCAGAAGAACCTGGCCCGTGAAGTCAAGTTCCGCGTGGCAGCCCGCAACAAGGCTGCGGCCCTGGACGGCGTGCTCAAGGCCGCTGAATTTGACGTGCCCAAGTCCCTGGTGGCTGCCGAGTCCGACCGCCTGGTCGAAAACGCTCGCGCCGACCTGAAGGCCCGTGGCATCAAGGACGCCGACAAGGCCCCGATCCCTGCCGAAATGTTCACGCCCCAGGCCGAGCGCCGCGTGCGCCTGGGCCTGATCGTGGCCGAGCTGGTCAAGACCCACAACCTGCAAGCCAAGCCCGAGCAACTGCAAGCCCACATCCAGGAGCTGTCGCAGAGCTACGAGCAGCCTCAGCAAGTGGTGGCTTGGTACATGAGCGACCGTCAGCGCATGGCCGAAGTCGAAGCCGTGGTGATCGAAGCCAACGTGACCGACTTCATCCTGTCGCAAGCCAAGGTGGTCGACAAGGCCATGAGCTTCGAAGAGCTGATGGGCCAGCAAGGCCAACAAGGCTGATGTCCCGCTGCCGGGGTGTTTTCACCCTGGCAGGCGGCCCCCAGGAGACTTCGAATGGGGGCCGAACACGCCAAAGCACCTGCGCCATGCAGGTGCTTTTTTGTTTTGGCGCAACGCAGCGGAAAGACGACAACGATGGTTGACTGTTTTTTCTGCGGATGGGTCGGACTCATTGCGGCGCGATAATGAATTCGCCACATTGAAAAAGCCGATTCAGTCGCCAACTGGAACGCATCGTCTTCAAGGAATCACATGAGCGCACTAGAAACGCAAAACCTGGGCATGGTGCCCATGGTCATCGAGCAGTCGGGCCGCGGCGAACGCGCCTACGACATCTACAGCCGTCTGTTGCGCGAACGCGTGATCTTCCTGGTGGGCCCCGTGAACGACGCAACGGCCAACCTGGTGGTGGCGCAGCTCCTGTTCCTGGAGAGCGAGAACCCGGACAAGGACATCTCGTTCTACATCAATTCCCCCGGTGGCAGCGTGAGCGCGGGCATGTCGATTTTTGACACCATGCAGTTCATCAAGCCCGACGTGTCGACGCTGTGCATGGGCATGGCAGCCTCCATGGGCGCCTTCCTGCTGGCGGCGGGCGCCAAGGGCAAGCGTTTTGCGCTGCCCAATTCCAAGATCATGATCCACCAACCCCTGGGTGGCACCCAAGGGCAGGCCACGGACATCGAGATCCATGCCCGCGAGATCCTCAAGACCCGCGAGCAACTCAACCGCATCCTGGCCGAGCGCTCGGGTCAGTCCCTGGAAAAGATCCAGAATGACACCGAACGCGACTACTACATGTCGGCCGAAGAAGCCGCCACGTACGGCCTGATCGACAAGGTGCTGGAAAAGCGCGGAAGCTGAAAAGCCCCGCTGGCGACCGCCTTCTGGGCGGTTGCCGATCCGGTGCTTTGACGTATCATCATTTCGACATCCGCCACCATAGACACAGGCCGATCACCATGCCCGAGAAAAAAGGCTCTTCCAGCGAAAAAATCTTGTACTGCTCTTTCTGCGGAAAGAGTCAGCACGAGGTGAAAAAGCTCATTGCGGGCCCATCGGTCTTCATTTGCGACGAGTGCATCGAGCTGTGCAACGACATCATCCGTGATGAAGTCGCCGCCGAGACCGAGTCCACTGGCGGCAAGGCTGCCAAGAGCGACCTGCCCACCCCGGCAGAAATCAAGTCCAGCCTGGACAACTACGTCATTGGCCAGGATTCGGCCAAGCGCACGCTGTCCGTGGCCGTGTACAACCACTACAAGCGCCTCAAGCACATGGGTGCGGTCGAGGGCAAGAAGCCCGACATCGAACTGGCCAAGAGCAACATCCTGCTGATCGGGCCCACGGGCTCGGGCAAGACCTTGCTGGCCCAGACCCTGGCTCGCTTGCTGAACGTGCCGTTCGTGATTGCCGATGCCACCACCCTGACCGAAGCCGGTTATGTGGGTGAAGACGTCGAAAACATCATCCAGAAGCTGCTGCAGAACTGCAATTACGACGTCGAGAAGGCCCAGCGCGGCATTGTCTACATCGACGAGATCGACAAGATCTCGCGCAAGTCCGACAACCCGTCCATCACGCGTGACGTGTCGGGCGAGGGCGTGCAGCAGGCGCTGCTCAAGCTGGTTGAAGGCACCATGGCCTCCGTGCCCCCGCAAGGCGG
>DAORJC010000257.1:0-3356 GCA_035438885.1 Aquabacterium sp.
CCCTGCAGGGCGCCGACCGCTGGCGCTGCGTCATCAACAGCCTGACGCGGCTGCGGTTTTGCGCGCTGGACGGCACCATGGAATTTGATGCCAAGGAAGGGGCGGGCGGCGCGCCAGAGGGCTTCATGCCCTGGTTTGAGGTGCCCGGGCGCAAGACCGAAGGCGTGCCGGTGGCCTTTGGCCATTGGTCCACCCTGGGCCTGATCAACCGCGATGACCTGCTGTCGCTGGACACCGGCTGTGTGTGGGGCGGGCACCTCACGGCGG
Source organism: Aquabacterium sp. (assembly GCA_035438885.1). Taxonomy (GTDB): domain Bacteria; phylum Pseudomonadota; class Gammaproteobacteria; order Burkholderiales; family Burkholderiaceae_C; genus Aquabacterium. Next base: position 268 of record DAORJC010000257.1, read on the forward strand.
TGCGCTTGACACCACAAGGGCGCGAAGTCATCCAGATTCCGTGCCCCCAGGCGCAAAAGCCGGGCGCGCTCTAGCCTACAATCTGGCCCCAAGGAAGCGTGGCCGAGCGGTTTAAGGCTCTAGTCTTGAAAACTAGCGTAGGGGTAACTCTACCGTGAGTTCGAATCTCACCGCTTCCGCCAAATATCCGGCAAAAAAGCGGCTTCCAGGCCGGCTTTGAAGACCGTGATGAGGATGGGGTCGTGGCCGAGGAGTTCTTTGCCGATCCGACCTTGTCCGATGACGGCGGTTCGGAGGCGTCCTGGTCTCGCCGCGCATGTCGCCGGTAGGCCACCCCAGTCAGCGGGGCCTTCTTTTTTTGATCGATCCCACCAAGTAAATCGGACGTTTGCCGAGCTGCCAGGTCACGCGGCCGCAATCCTGCAGGCAATCAGGTGTTTTCGGTCAGCCGAGATGGCGTTCAACTGGCAGAATCGTGACCAAAATCAGAAACAAGTTGTTTCGAGGTCCGACACCTTCACGGGGAAAGAAGTTGCATGGACAAAAAATCCATGTCCGAACGGGACATCTGCACCAAGTTCATCACGCCAGCCCTGACGCAGGCTGGCTGGGACATCCAGAAGCAGGTCCGTGAGGAGTTCAGCTTCACCAAGGGCCGCATCATGGTTCGCGGCAAGCTGCACACCCGCGGCAAGGCCCGCCGTGCGGACTTCATCCTGTACCACCAGCTCAACCTGCCCCTGGCGGTCATCGAGGCCAAGGACAACAAGCACTCGGTCGGCGCGGGCATGCAGCAAGCCCTGGACTATGCCCACGCGCTTGACGTGCCCTTCGTCTTTGCCAGCAATGGCGACGGCTTTCTGTTTCACGACCGCACCGGCACCGGCGGGCAAGTGGAAACCGAGCTGACGCTCGACCAGTTCCCCAGCCCGGAAGAACTCTGGCAGCGCTATTGCCAATGGAAAGGCCTGGACGCTACCGCGAGCGCCAAGGTCGAAGCGCCGTACTACGACGACGGCTCTGGCCGCGTGCCGCGCTACTACCAGATGAACGCCATCAACCGCACGGTGGAAGCGGTGGCGCGCGGCCAGAACCGCGTGCTGCTGGTCATGGCCACCGGCACCGGCAAAACCTACACCGCCTTCCAGATCATCTGGCGCTTGTGGAAGTCGCGCCAGAAAAAACGCATCCTGTTCCTGGCCGACCGCAACATCCTGGTGGACCAGACCAAGAACAACGACTTCAAGCCCTTTGGCGCGGCGATGACCAAGATCAGCAAGCGCCAGATCGACACGTCGTACGAGATCTACCTCTCGCTGTACCAGGCCGTGTCGGGCAATGAAGAAGACAAGAACATCTACAAGCAGTTCTCGCGCGACTTCTTTGACCTCATCGTCATCGACGAATGCCACCGGGGCAGCGCGGCTGAAGACTCGGCCTGGCGCGAGATCCTGGATTACTTTTCCAGCGCCACCCATGTGGGCCTGACCGCCACGCCCAAGGAGACCAAAGAGGTCTCCAGCATCCATTACTTTGGCGAGCCGGTTTACAGCTACACCCTCAAGCAAGGCATCGAAGACGGCTTCCTGGCGCCCTACAAGGTCGTGCGCATCGACCTGGACAAAGACCTGGAAGGCTGGCGGCCCACCAAGGGCATGGTCGACAAGAACGGCGAGGTCATTGAGGACCGCATCTACAACCTCAAGGACATGGACCGGCAACTGGTGCTGGAGGCCCGCACCCAGGTTGTGGCCCAGAAGATCACGGCCTTCCTCAAAGCGTCTGACCCCTTCCAGAAAACCATCGTGTTTTGCGATGACATTGACCATGCCGAACGCATGCGCCAGGCCCTGGTCAACCTCAACCCTGATCGGGTGAAAGAGAGCCGCAAGTACGTCATGCGGATCACGGGTGACGAGCAAGAAGGCAAGGCCGAGTTGGGCAACTTCATCAACCCTGAAGAGCGCTACCCCGTCATTGCCACCACCAGCAAGCTCATGACCACGGGCGTGGATGCACAGACCTGCAAGCTCGTGGTGCTGGACCAGCACATCAAGTCCATGACCGAGTTCAAACAGATCATCGGGCGCGGCACCCGCATCAACGAGGACTACAACAAGTTCTGGTTCACCATCATGGACTTCAAGAAGGCGACCGAGCTGTTTGCCGACAAGGACTTTGATGGCGAGCCGGTGCAGATCTACCAGCCTGGCCCGGGGGATTCGCCCGTGCCGCCCGATGACCTGCCGGGCGACCCGCAAGACCCAGGCGGCGCAGACGGATGGCCAGACCCCACCGACGGTGGTGATGGATGGCCCCCCGAAGACACGGGTGGCGGCGGTGGCGAGGGTGGTGGCAAGCGCATCAAGTACGTCGTGGCCGATGTGCCCGTGTACGTGGTGGCCGAGCGCGTGCAGTACTACGGCAGCGACGGCAAGCTGATCACTGAATCGCTGCGCGACTACACACGCAGCTGCGTTCACAAGCAGTTCGGCTCGCTCGATGCCTTCCTGCGTCGTTGGTCAGGCGCCGACCAGAAAACCGCCATCATCGAAGAACTGGCCCACCAGGGCGTGCTGTGGGACGCCCTGCAAGAAGAAGTGCAAGCCAAACTGGGTGCGCCGCTGGACCCGTTCGATCTGGTGTGCCACGTCGCCTTTGACCAGCCACCCCTGTCTCGCAAAGAGCGGGCCGACAACGTCAAGAAGCGCAACTACTTTGCCAAGTACCAGGGCGCTGCCCGGCAGGTGCTCGAAGCCTTGCTCGACAAGTACGCCGACACCGGCCTGACCAACATCGAAGACATCAAAATCCTGCAGCTCGACCCGTTCAGCAAGATAGGCGCCCCCATGGAGCTCGTCAAAGCCTTTGGCGGCAAGGTGGCCTACACCCAGGCGGTGAGCGAACTGGAGCAACAGATCTATGGGTGACGCCTCTCCTGGTGCTTCCACCATTCATGCGTAAATTTGCGTGTAAATGGTGGAATTGATTTAATATCAACAACTTATGGAATGCAAACTTCAGGATTTTGTTCCCTTCACGGCCGATGCCCAGCGTGTCATGGCCAACCTGGAGCAAGCCTATGTGGC
>DAORJC010000258.1:0-3337 GCA_035438885.1 Aquabacterium sp.
CCTTGCGCTGGTCGTTCGACACGTCGTCGTACTCCAGCAGTTGCTTGCGCATGTCAAAGTTGTGGCCTTCGACCTTGCGCTGGGCGCTCTCGATGCTGCGCGTGACCATGCCGGCCTCGATGGCCTCGCCCTCGGGCATCTTCAGGCGGTCCATGATGGCGCGCACACGGTCACCGGCAAAGATGCGCATCAGCGGATCGTCCAGCGACAGGTAGAAACGCGAGGACCCAGGGTCACCCTGGCGACCGGCACGGCCTCGCAACTGGTTGTCGATGCGGCGTGACTCGTGGCGCTCCGTCGCAATGATGCGCAGGCCGCCCAGTTCCTTGACCTTGGCGTTCAGAACTTGCTGATCGGCCTTCAGGGACGTGATCTTCGCTTCCTTGGTGGCGTGGTCCAGGCTCTCGTCGGCCTCGACGTTCTGGATGTCTTTTTCGATGTTGCCGCCCAGCACGATGTCGGTCCCGCGACCGGCCATGTTGGTGGCAATCGTGATCATGCCGGGGCGACCGGCCTGGGCCACGATGTCGGCCTCACGGGCGTGCTGCTTGGCGTTGAGCACCTGGTGCGGCAGGCCGGCTTTTTCCAGCAAGGTGGCCACCAGCTCGGAGTTCTCGATGCTGGTCGTGCCCACCAGCACGGGTTGGCCGCGGGTGTGGCACTCGCGGATGTCTTCCACGATGGCGTTGTACTTTTCCTGCGAGGTCTTGTAGATCAGGTCCAGTTGATCCTTGCGCAGCATGATCCGGTTGGGCGGGACCACGATGGTTTCCAGACCGTAGATCTCCTGGAACTCATAGGCCTCGGTGTCGGCCGTGCCGGTCATGCCCGACAGCTTGCCGTACATGCGGAAGTAGTTCTGGAAGGTGATCGAGGCCAGCGTCTGGTTCTCGGGCTGGATCTGCACGCCTTCCTTGGCTTCCACGGCCTGGTGCAGGCCATCGGACCAGCGGCGGCCCGACATCAGGCGGCCGGTGAACTCGTCCACGATGATGACCTCGCCCTGCTGCACCACGTAATGCTGGTCCTTGTGGAACATGTGGTGCGCACGCAGGGCGGCGTACAGGTGGTGCACCAGCGTGATGTTGGCCGCGTCGTACAGGCTGGCGCCTTCAGCCAGCAGGCCGGCTTCGGTCATCAGGCGCTCGGCGTTTTCGTGGCCGTCGTCCGTCAGGGTGATCTGGCGGCTCTTTTCGTCGGCCGTGAAGTCGCCGGCCTCGATGACGCCTTCGCCGGTGCGCGGATCGGCTTCACCGATCTGTTTCTTGAGCTTGGGGGCGATCTGGTTGATGCGCTGGTACAGCTCGGTGTGGTCTTCGGCCTGGCCGGAGATGATCAGCGGCGTGCGGGCCTCGTCGATCAGGATCGAGTCCACTTCGTCGACGATGGCGTAGTTCAGGCCGCGTTGCACGCGGTCGGCCACCTCGTAGACCATGTTGTCACGCAGGTAGTCAAAGCCGTATTCGTTGTTGGTGCCGTAGGTGATGTCGGCGGCGTAGGCCTGTTGCTTGGCCTCGCGCGGCATCTGGGGCAGGTTGATGCCCACGGTCAAACCCAGGAAGGTGTAGAGCTTGCCCATCCACTCCGCATCGCGGCGTGCCAGGTAGTCGTTGACGGTGACCAGGTGCACGCCCTTGCCGGTCAGGGCATTGAGGTACACGGGCAGCGTGGCGGTCAGGGTCTTGCCCTCGCCGGTGCGCATTTCGGCGATCTTGCCGTTGTGCAGGACCATGCCGCCCAGCATCTGCACGTCAAAGTGACGCATCTTGAAGACACGCTTGGAGCCTTCGCGCACCACGGCAAAGGCTTCGGGCAGCAGGTCGTCGAGCGACTCGCCCTTGGCCACGCGTTGCTTGAACTCTTCGGTCTTGGCGCGCAGCTGGTCGTCGCTCAAGGGCTCCAGCGAGGGCTCCAGTGCGTTGATCTTGGCCACCGTGCGCCGGTACTCTTTGAGCAAGCGTTCGTTACGGCTACCGAAAATCGAAGTCAGAATCTTGGGCAACATGGAGCAATCAATCCAAACAATCAGTGGCGCAACCGGTGCGCGGGGGGCATTTGCCCCAGTGAAGCAAAGCGAAAAAGTGTAGCACCCGCCTTTGACCCTGTTCCCGACCCGTCCTCGCTCTGGTCGAGGGCTTTCCCAGCCCCTGTTTGAGGGACTCGATTCATGAACGAAACCTGGCAACAGGAACTGGGGTGGCAGCGCCCGGCCGGACGTGCCTGGCGTGATGCCCATCTGGTGGCTGCCCTGGTGCTGGCCGCTCCCGTCTGGGTGGGCCTGGCACTGTGGGCGGGCCCCTGGTGGCGGGTACCGGCATCGGCGCCGGCCTGGATCAGCCTGGTGCTGGTGCAACCGGTGCTGGAAGAGTTGGTTTTTCGGGGCTGGATGCAGGGGCGGTGGCCCTCACGCTGGCAGCCCCAGGCCATGCGGGGCTGGCCCGTGAGCGGTGCCAACCTGGCCACCACGGGCGTGTTTGTGCTGGCGCACCTGGTGCACCAGCCCTGGGCCTGGGCGCTGGCCGTGGCCGTGCCCTCACTGGTGCTGGGGCACCTGCGCGAGCGCTTGCACAGTGTCTGGCCGGCCATGCTGGTGCACATGGTCTACAACCTGGGTTTGGGGATGGTGGCGCTGGTGATCACGCCCAGCAACGCCATGCACAACACCATCACCGCCCCCGAGGGCCAGTCCATCCAGGTGGACACCACCAGCCCCAGGCCGCAGGCCAGCGTGCCCATGCCATAAGCCAGGGGCAACTGCCACCGGGGGGCGGCATGGCGCACGGCCAGGGCCGGCATGATCAGGCAGGCAAACACCAGGTAGACCCCCACCAGTTGCACCGAGGCCGTCACGGCCAGGGCAAACAGCAGGTAAAAACCAGCCCGCCCCAGGCGAGGGCCCAGCCCGAACCACAGGGCCAGCACGCCGGCCGACAACAGCGCTGTGACCTGCAGTTGCGTCGGGCTGACCCACAGGATCTGCCCGACCAGCAGGTCCTTGAGGTGCTCGCCGCCGTGCGGGTTGTGGGCCAGCAGCAAAATGCCCACACAAGAGGCCACCACAAACAAGGTGCCAATGAGCGCCTCCTGGATGTCGGGCCAGCGCTTTTCGCTCCAGGTCAGCAGCAGGGCGCCCAGCAGGGCCGCTGACACGGCCGAAGCCTGAACGGCCCAGCCCTGCGGCTCAAACCCCAAAGTCCCGGCGGCGATCACCCCCAGGCCGGCAATTTGCGCAATGGCCAGGTCAATGAAGACGATGCCCTTGCGCAGAACCTGCAAGCCCAAGGGCACGTGCGTGGCCAGCACCAGCAGGCCGGCCAGCCAGGCCGGACCCACGATG
>DAORJC010000259.1:0-3327 GCA_035438885.1 Aquabacterium sp.
CTGAACATGCCCTTCTGGCGGGTGATGTAGCTCAGGTCGCCCTGCACGCCGGCGGCGGTCAGCTCGTTGACCAGGGCCGTGCGCATCAGCTTGATGCGATCGCGCATGCCGGCCAGCTCGTCTTCCCACATCTGGCGCAGCTCTGGGTTGGTCAGCACCGAGGCCACCACCTGCGCACCGTGCGTGGGTGGGTTGGAGTAGTTGGTGCGAATGACGCGCTTGAGCTGGCTCAGCACGCGGCCAGCTTCTTCGGCCGATTCGCTCACGATGCTCAGGGCGCCCACGCGCTCGCCATACAGCGAGAAGCTCTTGGAGAAGCTGGTGGACACAAAGAAGCTCAGGCCGGCGTCCAGGAACTTGATGACCACGGCACCGTCCTCGGTGATGCCGTTGCCAAAGCCCTGGTAGGCCATGTCCAGGAAAGGCACCAGGTTGCCCGCCTTGATCACAGCGATGACCTCTTCCCACTGGGCGTCGGACAGGTCGTAGCCGGTGGGGTTGTGGCAGCAGGCGTGCAGCAGCACGATGGTGCCTGGCTTGGACGACTTCAGCTTGGCGATCATGCCGTCGAAGTTGATGCCTCGGTTGGCCGCGTCGTAGTAGGGGTAGACGTCGACGGGGAAGCCGGCCGACTCGAACAGGGCGCGGTGGTTCTCCCAGCTGGGGTCCGAGATCAGGACCTGTGCATCAGGGTTCAGGCGCTTGAGGAAGTCGGCACCCAGCTTGAGGCCACCCGTGCCACCAATGGCCTGGGCGGTCGAGATGCGACCGGCCTTGACGGCCGCGTGATCGGCGCCAAACACCAGGCCTTGCACAGCCTTGTCATAGGCCACGATGCCATCGATGGGCAGGTAACCGCGGGCCTTGGGGGCCTCGGACATCTGCTTTTCAGCGGCGGCCACGCACTTGAGCAGGGGCAGCTTGCCCTGGTCGTCGGTGTACACACCCACGCCCAGGTTCACCTTGTGGGGGTTGGTGTCGGCATTGAATTGTTCGTTCAGACCCAGGATCGGGTCACGGGGGGCCATTTCAACGGCAGCGAAAAGCGAGGCCATGATGTGAACAGTCTCCGGTCAGAGGATGGTTGAGATAAGCTGAAAACCAGTACAGGCCTCAAAGGCGACACAAACATCGTCTCGGGCAAACCCTTTATTTTATCGAGTTGTCGCGCTCATGTCTGACGTGAAAGGGCCAATGGCCCCAGAACCTGCTGAAACCGGTGCAAATTCCAGCTTCCCGGCAGGGGAATTCATCAGTTTTGAAGGCTCACCCTTCCAGCTGTACATGCCCTACCCACCGGCGGGCGACCAACCCACGGCCATTGCGCAACTGTGTGAGGGCATCGAAGACGGCCTGAGTTACCAGACCCTGCTGGGGGTGACCGGTTCGGGCAAGACCTTCACCATGGCCAACGTGATCGCCCGCGAGGGGCGTCCGGCCATCGTCTTTGCGCCCAACAAGACCCTGGCGGCCCAGCTGTACGCCGAGTTCCGCGAGTTCTTTCCCAAGAACGCGGTCGAGTACTTCGTCAGCTACTACGACTACTACCAGCCCGAGGCCTACGTGCCCCAGCGCGACCTCTTCATCGAAAAGGACAGCGCCATCAACGAGGCCATCGAGCAGATGCGCCTGAGCGCCACCAAGAGCCTGCTGGAGCGCCGCGACGTGGTCATTGTGGCCACTGTGTCGGCCATCTACGGCATCGGCAAGCCCGAGGACTACATGGCCATGGTCATGATCTGTCGCACGGGCGACAAGCTCAACCAGCGCGATGCCATCGCCCAGTTGATCCGCATGCAATACAAGCGCAACGATGCCGATTTCAGCCGCGGCACCTTCCGTGTGCGGGGCGACACCATCGACGTGTTCCCGGCCGAACACTCCGAGCTGGCCGTGCGCCTGGAACTGTTTGACGACGAACTGGAGTCCATCCAGCTGTTCGACCCCCTGACCGGGCGTGTCCGCCAGAAGATCCCGCGCTTCACCATCTACCCCTCCAGCCACTACGTGACCCCGCGCGAGCGGGTGTTGACGGCGGTCGACGCCATCAAGGCCGAGCTCAACGAGCGCGTCAAGCAATTTGTGGCCGGCGGCCAGCTGGTCGAGGCCCAGCGCATCGAGCAGCGCACCCGCTTTGACCTGGAGATGTTGCAGGAGATTGGCCACTGCAAGGGCATCGAGAACTACTCGCGCCACCTCTCCGGCGCCCGCCCCGGTGACCCGCCCCCCACCCTGGTGGACTACATGCCGGCTGATTCGCTCATGTTCCTCGACGAGAGCCATGTGATGATCGGCCAGTTGGGCGCCATGTACAACGGCGACCGATCGCGCAAGACCACGCTGGTGGAGTACGGTTTTCGCTTGCCGTCTGCCATGGACAACCGCCCGCTCAAGTTCGAAGAGTTCGAGAAAAAAATGCGCCAGGTGGTGTTTGTCTCGGCCACGCCGGCCGCCTACGAGCAGCAACACGCCGGCCAGGTGGTCGAGCAACTGGTGCGCCCCACGGGCCTGGTCGACCCGGTGGTCGAGGTGCGCCCGGCCGTTCACCAGGTGGACGACGTGCTGCAGGAAATTCGCCTTCGCGTCGACAAGAACGAGCGGGTGCTGATCACGACCCTGACCAAACGCATGGCCGAGCAGTTGACCGACTACCTCACGGAAAACGGCGTGAAGGTGCGCTACCTGCACTCCGACATCGACACGGTCGAGCGGGTGGAGATCCTGCGCGACCTGCGCCTGGGCACCTTTGACGTGCTGGTGGGCATCAACCTGCTGCGCGAGGGCATTGACCTGCCCGAGGTGTCACTGGTGGCGATCCTGGATGCCGACAAGGAAGGCTTCCTGCGCTCGGAGCGCAGCCTGATCCAGACCATTGGCCGTGCGGCGCGCAACCAGAATGGTCACGCCATCTTGTATGCCGACCGCATCACCGAGTCCATGCGCAAGGCCATGGGCGAGACCGAGCGGCGCCGGGCCAAGCAGATTGCCCACAACGAAGTGATGGGCATCACACCTCGCACCGTGCACAAGCAGATCAAGGAGCTGATCGACGGGGTGATGTCCAACGCGGCCAAGGATGACCTCCGTGCCGCTGAGCAACTGGCGGCATCGGTGGCCGATGCCGGCATGCTCAGCGAGAAGGACCTGGGCAAGCGGATGAAGATGCTCGAGAAAGAGATGCTCGAGTCCGCCAAGAACCTGGAGTTCGAGAAAGCCGCGCGCCTGCGCGACCAACTCGCCCTGCTCAAGGAGCAGGCCTTTGGCGCCGCTGGAGGGGACCACATCGTCCCCATCCAGGCAGGGCGCCGGGCTTGATCAGTCGCGGCT
>DAORJC010000260.1:0-3321 GCA_035438885.1 Aquabacterium sp.
TGAGCCGGACCGTCCGGAAGGCCTCGACCACCTGCGCCGCCTGCTCCGCGGCCATCGCCGCCCGAACCCGCGTCTGCGCCGCATCCACTGCCTGGGGCGAGATGAAGCCCTGCGCCTGCAGGCCCTGGCTGCGCTTGAGCTCGGCCTGCGCATTGGTCAGCTCGACCTGGGCCTGGCGCACCCCCACCTCGGCCTGACGGACCCCCGCCTGGGCCGCCGCCATGGCCGCCATCACGTCACTGGGATCCAGGCGAGCCATGACATCACCCTGCTTGACCCGAGATCCCTCACGCACATACAGCGAGACCAGACGGCCCGTGGCCTTGGAGGCCACCGACGCACGCCGCTGCGCCACCACATACCCGGAGGCCGTGAGCACCACGTGCTGCTGTGAGGGGGTGCTGCTGACCACACTGGCCGTCTGCACCGACTCACCGCGCGGCACGGCGTACCAGAGCACCCCCAGCGCCACCAGAGCCACCAACACACCCGGCCAGCGCCAGCGTGACCACCTGGATCGGGGGGGTGGCTGAGTCCGGTCGATCTTGAGGTCAGTCAGCTGAGATGGAGATGGGGCTGGCGTGTTCATGGTGCGGTCATGGCTTGGAGCCCCCCCTCCAATGGGTGGACTCCCCGGCATTGAAGCACACCCTCTCAGGGTTTACATTGACCCCAACATTGACAGACCTGCTGGAACGAACCCATGACACGAACATCCCTGAAGATGTACTGGCCCCTCACGGCCCTGTGCGCCCTGCTGGCCGCGCAACCCGCCGCCGCCATCACCTTCGAACAACTGGCCGCTGACGGCAGCGGCACGGGCGTGTTCTACACACCCACCAGCAGCGACTGGATCCTGGCCCCCACCGCCGACGAAACCAGCCTGAGCGGCAGTGGCTCGAACTGGCTCATCGGCATGGGCACGAACAACTTCGGCAGTGGCGAGGACGGCACCCAGACCTCCGGCATCTTCGGTGCTGGCCTGGTGCTGCCTGGCTCCGACCACGGCTGGCGCATCGACTTTTCCGCCAACCTGCGCACCTGGGACTCGTACAACGACGGCAGCATCGTGCCCCCCAACCCCGGCGCCAACCTCGGTGACTGGGACCTGTTCTCGGTCAACGCCAACCAGCAGAACTTCTACTGGAACCTGGTGACCCACCCCGATGATTACTCGAACACCAGCGAAACAGGCCCTGGCACCAGCACCTCGGGCCTGCTGATCGACCCGCTCGTACCCGTGCGCCCAGCCGGCACCATCGTGCAGTACACCAACACGGCCAACGACGCCGCCTACCTGCCCGGCAGCACCTGGGCCTGGGGTGGTCGCGACTATGCTGCCGGCTACTTTGAGTCCGTCAGCACCAACGGCAGCGTGATCAGCCGCGACACCGGCGCCACCTTCGTGAGCTTTGTGCTGGACAGCCGCACGCCAGGTTTCAACGACAGCAACCTGCCCTCGTGGGGCCAGTTCGGTGCCCCCGATCAGTTCAATGACATCCCTGGCGGTGAGGCCGGCGAGGCCCCGGGCGGCTCCTTTGCCAACCCGGTGCTGCCCATTGAGCAGACTGAAGGCGGCACCTTCATCTTCTCGGTGATCGACATCGCTGAAGGCGCGCCCGGCCTGGACGGCTTCTTGTTCATCGACCCGGAAGTGACCGTGGGCTATGAGTATCAGGTCGGTGGCAATGTGGGCGTGACCGAGATCCTGCTGCCCCTGCTGGGCGACCTGGACGGCTACAACGTCGAGTTGCTGCTCGACGGCCAATGGACCGTGGTCGGCTCGGTGCTCGATGGCGGCAGCTTCACCTTTGAAGAGGCGGTCACGGGCTTTCGCGTCACGGGCATCAACCCCGCACTGGGCCTGAACCCGGAGAACCCGGTGGCCTTCATCACGGGCCTGAAGTTCAACCAGCCCGGCCAGGCCGAGCTGTCCATGACCAGCATCACCGCCGAAGTGCCCGAGCCCACCACCTGGGCCCTGGCCCTCAGCAGCCTGTTGCTGGCCGGCGGCCTGCGGGCACGCCGTCGTCGCTGATCAGCTCCGGCGTCAGACGGGCAGACGCGCCGCGTTGAGCGCCTGCCGCGTCTGCTGCGCCACCTGGCGGGCGGCGCTGGCAAAGTCATCCCCACGGCTGGCATACAGCACGGCCCGCGAGCTGTTGACGATGATGGGGCCCGTGACCTGACCATCAGGGCCCACGCGCAGACCAGCCCTCACGGTGGCCTCGGCATCACCGCCCTGCGCACCCACACCAGGGATCAGCAGCGGCAAGGTGGGCGCCAGCTCACGCACCCGCGCGATTTCTTCAGGGAAGGTGGCGCCCACCACCAGGCCGATCTGGCCATTGGTGTTCCAGGGGCCGGCGGCCTGAGCCGCCAGGTGCTCATACACACGCGGGTTGCCCGGCACATCGGCCAGGCGCAGGTTCTGCAGGTCCGAGCCGCCCGGGTTGGACGTGCGGCAGAGCAGGATCACGCCTTTGCCGTTGAACTTCAGGAAGGGCTCGATCGTGTCAAAGCCCATGAAGGGCGACAAGGTCACGGCATCGGCCTGATAGCGCACAAAAGCCTCGCGGGCGTATTGCTCGGCCGTGCTGCCGATGTCGCCGCGCTTGGCATCCAGGATCACCGGCACCTGAGGTGCCACCCGCTGCATGTGCGCCATCAGGCGCTCGAGCTGATCCTCGGCCCGATGGGCGGCAAAGTAGGCAATCTGCGGCTTGAAGGCGCAGACCAGGTCCTTGGTGGCGTCCACGATGGCTGCACAGAAATCGTAAATGCGATCGCTCTGCCCCTGCCAGGCCCCCGGAAACTTCGAAGGCTCCGGATCCAGGCCCACGCAAAGCATGGAGTCGTTGATCTGCTGGGCGTGGCGGAGCTGGTCGGTGAACATCATGCTGAGCCTGCCCGATCAGATCCGCTTGGCCAGCGCTTCAGCCGTGCCCACGTAGTTGCCTGGCGTCATCGCCAGCAGGCGCTGCTTGTCGGCCTCAGGAATCTCCAGCGACTGCACAAAGGTCTGGATGGCTTCGCGCGTGATGGTCTTGCCGCGTGTCAGCTCCTTGAGGCGCTCATACGGGTTTGGCAAGGCATAGCGGCGCATCACGGTCTGGATGGGCTCGGCCAGGACTTCCCAGGCGGCGTCCAGGTCCTCATCCAGCGACTGTGGGTTGACCTCCAGCTTGCCCAGGCCACGGGCCAGGCTGTCATAGGCCAGCACGGCGTAACCCAGGGCCACGCCCATGTTGCGCAGCACGGTGCTGTCGGTCAGGTCACGCTGCCAGCGGCTGATGGGCAGCTTCTGGCTCAGGTGGGTCA
>DAORJC010000261.1:0-3316 GCA_035438885.1 Aquabacterium sp.
GCCCTCGCGGGGCGTGTTGGCACAGTGCCGGATCACCTGCTCGAAGCTGTGGTCGATCCGGATCTCGCACCCTGGCGTGCGGCGGAACTTTTCAATGGTCTTGCGCAACGAGCGCGAGAGCTTGAAGTCATCCACCGGCAGCACCATGCGGGGTGCCGTTGACCACCACATCACGGGCTGGCCAGGGCCGAACCAGGGAAAGATGCCGCGTCGGTACGCCTCTCGCAGGCGCTGCACGGACAAGCCGCCACCAGCGGCCAGCAGGCCGGGGGCATCCGTGTCAGGCCCGAGGGCCTGTGAAGTCTCAGGAAAAGGGTCGTGCTCGTTCAGCCATTCGATCATGGGACGCAAGCATAAAAAAAAGCCCGGTGGCACGCCACCGGGCTAAGGGTACCTTGAACAAATTCACTGGGTACCGAGGAGACAACTGGTCCTCAAGCCGACTTGCGAGCCTTGGCAGAAGCCTGGCTGGCCTTCACGGCGGTGTTGGTCATGGCCTGGAAGTTGGCTTCAGCGACGTCAGCAGCTTGCTTGGCAGCCTTTTGAACCGAGTCAAAAGCGTTGTTGGCAGCGGCGACAGCCGACTTCACCAGAACCACGGCGTTTTCGGTGCCGGCAGGGGCGTTCTTGACGGCGTTGTCCACGACCGACATGAACTTCTTCTGGGCTTCGGTCACTTGCTCTTCAGTGGCCTTGGTCACTTCGCCGCCGGTGGCCGTGGCGATGTCATAGATGTGGCGGCTGTAGGCAGCAACCTTTTCAGCGACAGGCTGCAGCAGGCTGTTGTTCAGGGCGACCAGCTCTTGAGCGTCCTTGACGGCCAGGGTGGCCTTGGCGTGCTCGGCAGCTTCTTCGAAAGAGGTCTTGGCGGTTTGCAGGTTCAGTTCGACCAGCTTTTCCACGCCTTCGAACGCCTTGGCGCCCAGCGAGAAGAAAGTTTCCAGGTTGGCTTTGTGGGCGGCCAGAATTTGTTCGGCAGTCAGCATGTTCATCTCCAGATGTAGGGTTGATTGATTGCTGCGACATGCACGGTTTACAGAACTTCCAACCGTTATGCTGCGCTGCAACATGGTTGTCAGTATATGGATCCAGCGATTCAATGCAAGCCTCTTTTGTGCGCTGCAGCAATCATTAGATTGATTGATCTAAATACGTTCCCCTTACACTGGCGCGTCTTCGCGGCCCCACGGGCCGACCTGTCCAACCCACTTTGTCTGACCAAGCACCATGAGCCTGCTGAACGTCACCCCCGGTTCCAAAACCCCGGACGTCTTCAACGTCATCATCGAGATCTCCGCCAATTCCGACCCCGTCAAGTACGAAGTCGATGAGACCGGCGCCGTGTTCGTGGACCGCTTCATGGGCACCGCGATGCACTACCCCTGCAACTATGGGTACGTGCCTCAGACCCTGGCCGACGATGGCGACCCCGTCGACGTGCTGGTGGTGACGCCCTTCAAGCTGCCCCCTGGCGTGGTGATCAGCGTGCGTCCCCTGGGCATCCTGCACATGGACGACGAAGCTGGTGGCGACTCCAAGATCGTGGCCGTGCCCACCGAAAAAATCTGCCCGATGTACAAGAACATCCAGAAGCTCGAGGACCTGCCCGAGCTCCTGACCAAGCAGATCCAGCACTTCTTTGAGCACTACAAGGACCTCGAGCCCGGCAAGTGGGTCAAGGTCAAGGGCTGGGGCGGCATTGACGAAGCCAAACAGGAAGTCGTCAACGGCCTTGCCAACATCGCCAACAAGAAGGACTGAGCACGTCAGCGCGGCGTGATCTGCGAGAGCGCTGCCTCCAGCGTGGCCACCGTGCGCTCGGGCTGATGCCACTTGTCCAGGCCGAACAGGCCGATGCGGAAGGTGCGGAAATCGGCCGGTTCGTCACATTGCAGGGGCACGCCTGCGGCGGTCTGCAGGCCAAGGGCCATGGTGGCCTTGGCCGTGGCCAGGTCGGCATTGCTGGTGTGGCACACCACCACACTGGGCGCCTCAAAGCCCTCAGCGGCCACGCTGATGAAGCCCAGGCGCTTGAGCATGGCACGCACCTGCTGGCCCAGGTGTTGCTGCTCGGCGCGCAACTTCTCGAACCCGTAGGCCCGGGTCTCAAACATCACATCCCTCGTGCGGGTCAAGCCATCCGTGGGCATGGTGGTGTGGTACGCATGGCCGCCTTTTTCAAAGGCCTCCATGATCTGCATCCACTTGCGAAGATCACAGGCAAAGCTGGTGCTGGTGGTGTGATCAATGCGCTCGCGGGCGCGCTCGCTCAACATCACAAAGGCGCAGCCGGGCGAGCCACTCCAGCCTTTTTGTGGGGCGCTGATGAGCACATCCACGTGGCACGCCTTCATGTCAACCCAGATGGCGCCTGAGGCGATGCAATCCAGCACGAACAGCCCGCCCACCTGCTGCACGGCTTGCCCCACGGCCTGAAGGTAGCCATTGGGCAGGATCATGCCCGATGAGGTTTCAACGTGAGGTGCAAACACCACGGCCGGGCGCTCGCGCAAGATGGTGGCGACGACTTCTTCCAGTGGGGCGGGGGCCCAATCGGCCTGGCTCAGCGCAGAGGAGGGACGCGCCTTGAGCACGATGGATTCAGAGGGGATGCTGCCCATGTCAAAAATCTGTGTCCAGCGGTAGCTGAACCAGCCATTGCGAATGACCAGGCATTTCTGGCCCGTGCCGAACTGGCGGGCCACGGCCTCCATGCCGAAGGTGCCGCTGCCGGGTATGACCACAGCGACCGGGGCGTTGTAGACCTCTTTGAGCACATTGCCAATGTCCGTCATCACGCCCTGGAACTTGTGAGACATGTGGTTGAGTGCGCGATCAGTGTAGACAACTGAATATTCGAGCAAGCCATCAGGGTCAATGTGGGGCAACAGGCCAGGCATGCAGATCTCCGGTGAAAAAACGTAGGTGTTCAGCGCTCAGTGAGTTCGACACTGTGCCCCCAGTTGATGGCCAAACGGCTCAGGGCAAGCCCTGTTTGTCATATAACCCATCATTTTAGTCGGGAATGTCGTCCCCGTGTTTCAAGGGGGCAGGTCTTATATAAGACACAAGTCTTTGGTGCTTTGGCGGATTGTGGCTAGAATCGCGGGTTTTCAAGTAGCTCACCCACCAACCCCCCCGGAGATCGTCATGACGAAACTCACCCGTGAACAGCAAATTGCAGCCCTGGAAAAAGACTGGGCCGAAAATCCCCGTTGGAAGCTCGTCAAGCGCGGTTACTCCGCTGCTGACGTCGTGCGCCTGCGCGGCAGCCTGCAGCCTGAGTACACCCTGGCCAAGAACGGCGCTGAAAAGC
>DAORJC010000262.1:0-3315 GCA_035438885.1 Aquabacterium sp.
AACGCTTCTTCGCACTGCTCTTGGTCTTCATTTTGGGCATGTTCTGCTCCTTTTACGTTGTTCCCGCCAGGCGCCACGGACGTCCACATCCATGTCTTGATAGCCTGCAGGCACTTTGATCGATGGGCGGTGACCAAACCACCCATCGTTGGTCGGCGCCAAGGCTTGCACCCCGACACCAGACCTTCGCACCCGAACCCCAAAGAGGCTCGGGCGAAACCCGGTATTGTAGAAGAAATTCAGCCGCCTGGGCTTACTTCTTCTTTTTGGGACCCAGAATCATGATCATCTGGCGCCCTTCGAGCTTGGGCATGTTCTCGACCAGCGAGCAATCGGTCAGGTCATCACGCACGCGCTCGAGCAGGCGCAGGCCGATTTCCTGGTGGGTGATTTCACGACCACGGAAGCGCAGGGTCACTTTGCCCTTGTCGCCTTCTTCCAGGAAGCGGCGCAGGTTGCGCAGCTTGATCTGGTAGTCGCCCTCGTCGGTTCCCGGACGGAACTTGACTTCCTTGACTTCGATGACCTTTTGCTTGAGCTTGGCATCGTGAGCCTTTTTCTGCTCCTGGTACTTGAACTTGCCGTAGTCCATCAGGCGGCAGACAGGAGGGTCTGCCGTGGCTGCGACTTCAACCAGGTCCACGTCGGCTTCACCAGCAAGGCGCAGGGCCTCCTGGATGCTGACAATACCAAGGGGCTCGTTCTCGACGCCATTGAGGCGGACTTCGGGAGCCATGATTTCACGATTCAGCCGGTGCTTACGCTCATCATTGCGCGTACGGCGGTCAAAAAAGTTAGCGATGTCAAATTCCTTTTGGCGACAGGCACTTCACGCCTGCACCGGTAAAACACGATCACGCACCCAGGCAAACCCTGCGACATGCGCGCCCCCTTGACAACGGGAAGCACGCAGGTTCGCGTCAGGCCTTGCTGGCGATGTCTTGAGCGATCTTCTGGGAGAAGTCATCGAGTGACATCACGCCAAGGTTTTGATTACCCCGGGCGCGCACGGCGATGGTGCCATCGAGCTTCTCTTTGTCACCGACAACGACGAAGTAAGGCACCTTCTGCAACGAATGCTCGCGGATTTTATACGTGATTTTCTCGTTGCGCAAATCCAACTGAACCCTAAGTCCTTGTTTCTGCAGCGATTTGGCAATTTCCTGCGCGTAATCGGCCTGCGCATCGGTGATGTTGAGCACCACCACCTGCGTTGGCGCCAGCCAGATCGGCAAGGCGCCGGCATGCTGCTCGATCAGAATGCCGATGAAACGCTCCAGGCTGCCCAGGATGGCGCGGTGCAACATCACAGGGTGTTTGCGGTCGCTGGTCTCGGTCACGTACTCGGCGCCCAGGCGCTCGGGCATCGAGAAGTCAACCTGAATGGTGCCGCACTGCCAGTGACGGCCCAGGGCGTCTTTCAGGGTGTACTCGATCTTTGGGCCGTAGAAGGCCCCATCGCCCGGGGCGATCTGGAACTCACTGTCGGTGGCGCGCAGGCTGGCCATCAGGGCCTGCTCGGCCTTGTCCCAGCTCTCGTCCGAACCAATGCGCTGCTCAGGGCGCGTGGCCACCTTGTAGATGATGTCGGTGAAGCCAAAGTCCTTGTAGACGGCCTGCAGCAAGGCCGTGAAGTTCACGCACTCCTGAAGGATCTGGTCTTCGGTGCAGAAGATGTGGCCGTCGTCCTGCGTGAAGCCGCGCACGCGCATGATGCCGTGCAGACCACCCGTGGGCTCATTGCGGTGGCACTGGCCAAACTCACCAAAGCGCAGCGGCAGGTCGCGGTAGCTCTTGAGGCCCGAGTTGAAAATCAGGATGTGCCCCGGGCAGTTCATGGGCTTGAGGGCGTAGTCGCGCTTTTCACTCTCGGTGGTGAACATGTTGTCGCGGTACTTGTCCCAATGGCCCGTCTTTTCCCACAGGGTCTTGTCGATGATCTGCGGACCCTTGACTTCCTGGTAGCCGTTGTCGATGTAGACCTGACGCATGTACTGCTCCACAGCCTGCCAGACGGTCCAGCCCTTGGGGTGCCAGAACACCACACCAGGGGCGTGCTCGTCGATGTGGAACAGGTCCAGCTCGCGGCCCAGCTTGCGGTGGTCGCGCTTTTCAGCCTCTTCCAGACGGGTCAGGTACTGGGCCAGGTCGTCCTTGGTGGTCCAGGCCGTGCCATACACGCGCTGCAGTTGCTCGTTGCGATGGTCGCCGCGCCAATAGGCGCCCGCCACCTTCATCAGCTTGAAGTGCTTGAGCTTGCCTGTGCTGGGCACGTGAGGGCCACGGCACAGGTCGGTGAATGCCCCTTCGGAGTACAGCGAGACATCCTGATCAGCCGGGATGCTCTCGATGATCTCGGCCTTGTAGTGCTCGCCCAGGCCCTTGAAGTAAGACACCGCCTCATCGCGCGAGACCACCTTGCGCTCAACCCTCTCATCCTTCTTGGCCAGCTCGCCCATCTTCTTCTCGATGGCAACCAAGTCTTCAGGCGTGAAGGGACGCTTGTAGGCAAAGTCGTAATAGAAGCCATCCTCGATGGTGGGGCCGATGGTGACCTGCGCCTCGGGGAACAGCTCCTTGACGGCATAGGCCAGCAAGTGCGCCGTGGAGTGACGGATCACATCCAGGCCATCGGCATCCTTCTCGGTGATGATGGCCAGCGGGGTGTCGGACTCGATCAGGTGGCTGGTGTCGACCAGACGGGCCGATGCGCCCTGCCCCACGCGACCGGCCAGCGCAGCCTTGGCCAGGCCAGCACCGATGGAGGCTGCCACCTCGGCAATGGTCACAGGACCCGGAAATTCGCGTTTGGAGCCATCAGGCAGTTGGATCGAGATCATGGTGTTCAGCGGGGTATGGGGTGTGATGGACGGACAACAAAAAAGCGCGGTGGTCGCCGCGCTTTTCAGTCAAGGTGAGAAATGCAAAAGCAGCGGCCAGCCGATCAGACCTCGGTCGAGGTCAGGGGGGAGGTCGAAGTTCGCGGTGTCATAACCGGGGATGCCTTTCTCGTTCCTTACCGTGCACAGGGCGCATGCATGCCACACGCCAGACCCCGATTGTAGCGGGCGGGAGGGGCAGGAGGTGGGGTGGAGGCGCGACCCGGAGTCGAACCGGGCTAGACGGATTTGCAATCCGTTGCATAACCGCTTTGCTATCGCGCCTCAGGAACCTGCTGACAAGCGTATCAGCGTTCGAGAGGACCCGTGAGCCCTCTGCGAAAAAGGGAAGTCAACTTGCATTGACTTCCCTTCAGGATTTGGAGCGGGATAAGAGACTCGAACTCTCGACCTATACCTTGGCAAGGTATCGCTC
>DAORJC010000263.1:0-3308 GCA_035438885.1 Aquabacterium sp.
CACGAGGAGGCCAGGTCCACGCGATTATCGGCCACGATGCCGGCCAGGGCGGGCGTCTCGCCGCCGCCCCAGGCCACGTTGCTCACTTCGCAGGCCTTTTTCCAGCCGGCCACCAGGGCGTTGGCGCGGACCTTGTCGCCGAACCAGTCCGAGCCGCCTGCGGCCCAGTAGGCCTGCACCACCAGGGGCGTGGCGCCCACGGTGATCAGGTCATTGACGGCCATGGCGATGGTGTCCTGGGCGATGCTGTCGTAGTAGCTCTTGCCCGTCAGGGTGGCCATTTCGTCGGCCACCAGGGTCTTGGTGCCCAGGCATTCGACGATGCTGGCCAGGTACATGGGGCCGATGTCGACCACATAGGCCGACTCGCCGCGCGAAGCCAGCACTTCCGAGAAACCATGGCTGGCCAGGTGGGCGCCGGTTTCAGCCGCTGCACGCTGCGCCGCCACCTTCAGGGGGTCGATCAGGTCGTAGTTCACACCGGCCTGGTCGTAGGTCAAGGGGGTGTTGGGCGTGGCTGAGGTCATGGCAGGTGAAAGAGCTGTGGAGACGCAAAACCTGGATTATCCCGCAGGTGGTCACTGGCTGAGCTTTTGGGCCTCTTCGATCTGGTATTCGAAGTAGCGCTGGCCAGAAAACGCGATCGAGGCCATCAGCACGGCGCCGCCCAGCAGCAACGACAGCGCGACGCCAATGACAGCCCCCCAGCCGCTGGTCGGGGCCTCGGGCTGGCCCGCCAGGTCCGGGTTGAAGCGCTGGTGCCATTTGTCGTCCGGGGTCAGGCCGATCAGGATGGCCTGCAGCATGGTGGACGCGATGATCAGGCCCAGCACCGGCAACAGCACCCAGCTCAGGTGGTCGTCCTGCCCCAGGGCCTGCACGCGCTGGACCCCATAGACACCCAGCAGCGTCGGCACGGGGTAGAGCCAGCCGATCACGTCCTTGAAGCCATGCAGGTAAAAGCGGTGCAGCCCCAGGGGGCCGCCCAGCAGCGCCACCCAGGTGGCCAGGGTCTTGGACTTGTACATCTTGGTCGGTCGGGGCGGGCCCGTGTGAAGCACGGTTTGCGCACAGGGTGAACTGCTGGCTATAATGTGCGGTTTACCGGCTTGGGCATCCCTTTGAGGGTGCGCGTATCTAGTCAGGCCGGTTCGATGGATCGAAGCATACCCTCGAAGCAGGGCGCTCGATTCAACTGACGGCCAACCCGCGAGTGTCTCCCCGGGGTGTCTGTCGCCAACTGATCTGAAGGACACATCATGGTCGTAGTTCGACTGGCACGTGGCGGCTCCAAGAAGCGCCCTTTTTACAACATCGTCGTCGCTGACTCGCGCAACCGCCGTGACGGCCGCTACCTGGAGCGCGTGGGTTTCTACAACCCCCTGGCTTCCGGTCAAGCCGAGACCCTGCGTCTGGCCAACGACCGCCTGGCTTACTGGGTCGGTCAAGGCGCTCAGGTGTCTGACACCGTGGCCCGCCTGGTCAAGCAAGCCAAGCCAGCCGTCGCTGCCTGAGCTGGATGACCGATCGCGCCATGGCGTCTTCACCCGGATTGGTGCTGGCAGACGGCACCGCCTGGCCTGATGACGCCATTGAAGTGGCGCGAATCATTGACGCCTGGGGCGTGAAGGGGGGCATCAAGGTGCAACCCTTCTCATCCGATCCCCAGGCGCTCTTTGGTACCAAGAAATGGTTTGTGCGCCCGGCAGAGCCTGCCGCTGGCGTGCGTCGGCCGACATCGACCCCTGCCGCACCGGCAGCCGGTGGTGCGCGTGCCACGCCCCGACTGGCCCACCCCATCCTCCTGACGGTCAAACAGGCCAAGGAGCAGGGCGAGGTCATCGTGGCCACCGTCGACAACGTGGAAGACCGCTCGGGTGCCGAAGCACTCAAGGGCGGCCGCGTGTTTGTCTCGCGAACGGCCTTCCCGACGCCCGATGAAGACGAGTTCTACTGGATCGACCTGATCGGCCTGAACGTGGTCAACCGCGACAGCGTCCCCCTGGGGCAAGTGGTGGACCTGCTGGACACCGGTCCGCACTGTGTGCTGCGCTGTGTGATCCCGGCCGAAGGCGAGCAAGCCGCGGTCGAGCGCCTGATTCCCTTTGTGTCGGCCTACATCGACAAGGTCAGCCTGGCCGACAAGCTCATCGTGGCCGATTGGGGCCTCGACTACTGAGCCTGCCAGCGCGCAGGCCACTGCCCATGCGCTTTGACGTCATCACCCTGTTCCCGGAGCTCTTTGAGCCCTTTGCCCGCGTGGGCGTGACCCGTCGCGCCTTCGAGTCCAAGGCGGTCGATGTGCGCCTGTGGCCGTTGCGCGAGCATGCCGATGACACCTACCGTCGCGTGGATGATCGGCCCTTTGGGGGCGGACCCGGCATGGTCATGATGGTCGAGCCCCTGGTGCGCTGCATGGCCGCCATCCGCGCTGAGCAGGACCAGGCCGACCTGGCCCGCACCCCGGTCATCCTGTTCAGTCCCGCTGGCAAACCCCTGACGCAAGAGCGCGTGCAGACCATGGCGCAAGGCCACGGTGCCGTGCTGCTGTGCGGCCGTTATGAGGGGGTGGACCAGCGCTTCATCGATGCCTTTGTCGACGAAGAGGTCAGCATGGGCGACTACGTGCTCTCGGGCGGCGAGCTGCCCGCCCTGAGCCTGATCGATGCCGTGACCCGCCTGCAGCCGGGCGTCTTGCACGATGCGGCCTCGCACCAGCAGGACAGTTTTTCTGACGGGCTGCTGGACTGCCCGCACTACAGTCGCCCGGAGGTGCTGGACCTGCCGCCCGAGTTGGCCGTGCCGGGCCTGGATGGCGCCGTGCCGCCGGTGCTGATGTCGGGGCACCACGCCCACATCGCCGTGTGGCGGCGCCAGCAACAGCTGGCCATCACCCTGGCGCGACGCCCTGAATTGATCGACGCGGCCCGAAAGAATGGACGTTTGTCGAAACAGGACGAGCAATTCCTCAAGACTTTGCTATAATCACGGGTTTTCCGATCCTCTGCCTGGCAACGGTGGCTTTTCATGGGCCACCACACATTCGATCAATGCGCAGGCACGATCATCAAGGAGCCCTTTGATGTCCAACATCATTCAACAACTCGAGCAAGAAGAAATTGCTCGTCTGAACAAGACCATCCCTTCGTTCGCCCCTGGCGACACGGTCATCGTGAGCGTGAACGTGGTTGAAGGCACTCGCAAGCGTGTCCAGGCCTACGAAGGTGTCGTGATTGCACGTCGCAACCGCGGCCTGAACTCCAGCTTCATCGTTCGCAAGATCTCCAGCGGCGAAGGCGTGGAACGTA
>DAORJC010000264.1:0-3280 GCA_035438885.1 Aquabacterium sp.
CGATGTAGCTGGTCACCATCTGGTTGCCGTCGACTTTGGTGATGCGTTTGTTGTCGGTGCCCGCTTCGGTGCCGCTGTACTGGAACGAGCCCAGGGTCAGGTCGACCACGCCATAGAGGTTGTAGCTCGACTGGGCGTGTGCGCCAGCAGCGGCCAGGGTGGTCATCACAAAGACGGGGGCAAGGGATCGACGAATCTGCATGGGAACTCCTGAGGAAAGATGCACAGGACTTAGCATTTTTTGTGCCGGGTAAACCCTGAGTGCGCACGGATCTTGCAGACCTCTGTGGTGTCCCTTTCATCCGGAGTTGTCTCTCATGTCTTTGACGTCGCACGCACGCACCGCCTCGATCTCCCCTTCGCGCCGCTCATGGATGCAGCTGGCTGGCGCCGTGGCCCTGAGCGCCGCCGCGCTGACCTGCCCCACACCCGGGCATGCGGCCACCCCCATCAAGTTCCAGCTGGACTGGCGCTTTGAGGGGCCTTCGGCCTTGTTCCTGTACCCCGCCAGCAAGGGTTACTTCACGCAGGCCGGGCTGGACGTGAGCATTGACGCAGGCAGCGGCTCGGGTGGCACAGTCACGCGGGTGGCCTCGGGTACGTACGACCTGGGCCTGGCCGACATGGCCGCGCTGATGGAGTTCCACGCCAACAACCCGGATGCGCCCAACAAGCCCGTGGCCATCATGATGGTCTACAACAACACGCCCGCTGCGGCGTTTGCCCTGAAAAGCTCGGGCATCAAGAGCCCGGCCGATCTGGCAGGCAAGAAGCTGGGCGCGCCCGTGTTTGATGCGGGTCGCAAGGCCTGGCCCATCTTTGCCAAGGCCAACAAGATTGGTGCGGTCACCTGGACCAGCATGGACCCGCCCCTGCGCGAGACCATGTTGGTGCGCGGTGATGTCGATGTGATCACGGGGTTCTCGTTCACGTCCTTGCTGAACCTGGAGGCCCGGGGCGCCAAGCCGCAGGACATCGTGACCTTCCCGTACGCGCAGTACGGGGTCAAGCTGTATGGCAACGCCATCATTGCCTCGCCCAAGATCCTCAAGGAGCACCCCGAAGCCGTCAGGGCCTTCCTCAAGGCCTTTGCCAAGGGCACCAAGGAGGTGCTGCTCAACCCCGATGCGGGCATTGCCTCGGTCAAGGAGCGTGACGGCATCATCAACGCCCCGCTTGAAAAGCGCCGCCTGGTCATGGCCATCGAGCAGGTGGTGGCCAGCCCCGATGCACGGGCCGAGGGCTTTGGCCAGGTCAAGCTGCCACGGCTGTCGCTGATGGCCTC
Source organism: Aquabacterium sp. (assembly GCA_035438885.1). Classification (GTDB taxonomy): domain Bacteria; phylum Pseudomonadota; class Gammaproteobacteria; order Burkholderiales; family Burkholderiaceae_C; genus Aquabacterium. The sequence continues at coordinate 1,286 of DAORJC010000264.1, forward strand.
GCAGGTGGGGGATGCCTTCAACACCAAGACACGCGTCAACCCTGAGGCCGTGTGGACCCCCGCCTTCCTGCCCAGTGCAGCCGATCTCAATGTGCTGCCGGCACGCAAATGAGGTGAGGCTCAATTCATGACCCCATTCGTCGATTTCCAGAACGTCTGGCTGGCCTACAACGACGAGTTGCTGGCCAGCGGACAGTTCGCGGTGGAGGACGTCAGCCTGCAGATCCGCGAGGGCGAGTTCGTGGCCATCGTGGGCCCTTCGGGCTGCGGCAAGTCCACCTTCATGAAGCTGACCACCGGGCTGAAGATGCCCTCCAAGGGCACGATCACCATCGAGGGGCAGCCGGTGACCGGGCCCTTGAAGATCTCGGGCATGGCATTTCAGGCGCCCTCCTTGCTGCCCTGGCGCACCACGGTGGACAACGTGCTGCTGCCGCTGGAAATCGTCGAGCCCTACCGCTACGACTTCAAGCGTCGGCGTGCGGAGTACGAGGCCCGGGCCAGGGCCTTGCTGCAAAGCGTGGGCCTGGGTGGGTATGAGGACAAGTTCCCGTGGCAGTTGTCAGGGGGCATGCAGCAGCGCGCCAGCATTTGCCGCGCACTGATCCATGAACCCCGCATGCTGTTGCTCGATGAGCCCTTTGGTGCGCTGGACGCCTTCACGCGCGAGGAGCTGTGGTGCGCCCTGCGCGACCTGCAGGCCCAGCAGGGTTTCACGGTGATCCTGGTGACGCACGACCTGCGCGAGGCGGTGTTCCTGGCCGACACGGTCTATGTCATGAGCAAGAGCCCGGGGCGCATCCTGGCCAAACGCGAGATCGAACTGCCCCGCCCTCGCGACCTGGAGCTGACCTACACGCCCGAGTTCACCGACATCGTGCATGAACTGCGCGCCCACATTGGTGCCATGCGCAAGCCGGCCACCATCACCCCCTTGCAGGAGGTCGCTTGATGAATGCCGCACAAACACGTCAGTTGGAGCGCTGGGCGCCCTGGATGCTGGCCCTGGTGGTGGTCGTGCTCTGGCAGGCGCTGTGCAGTGCGCTGGATGTGTCGGAGTACATCTTTCCCAGCCCGGCGCGCATTGCCGATCAGATGGTGGAGTTCAAGGGCGAGATCCTCAAGCACGCCTGGCGCACGCTGTGGGTCACGCTGGTCGGCTTTGGCATTGCCATCGTGGTGGGGGTGTTGCTGGGCTTTCTGATCGGCAGCTCCCGGCTGGCCTATGCCGCCATCTACCCCTTGATGACCGCGTTCAATGCGCTGCCCAAGGCGGCCTTCATCCCCATCCTGGTGGTGTGGCTGGGCATTGGCGCCGGACCGGCCATCCTGACCTCGTTCCTGATCAGCTTTTTCCCGATCACGGTGAACATTGCCACCGGCCTGGCCACGCTGGAGCCCGAGCTGGAGGACGTGCTGCGCGTGCTGGGCGCCAGGCGCTGGGATGTGCTGATGAAGGTGGGGCTGCCACGCTCCATGCCGTACTTTTACGGCTCACTGAAGGTGGCCATCACCTTGGCCTTTGTGGGCACCACCGTCTCGGAGATGACCGCCTCCAATGAAGGCATCGGCTACCTGCTGATCTCGGCCGGGTCAGCCATGCAGATGGGACTGGCCTTTGCAGGCCTGGTGGTGGTGGGCGCGATGGCCATGCTCATGTACGAGCTGTTTGCGATGATCGAGAAACGCACCACCGGCTGGGCCCACCGGGGCAGCCAGGGGCACTGAGCCCCGGCTGATGGTCCCCGGACCAGGAGGGGCTTTTCAGCCCTCCTGGTGGTACTGCGTGACGCGCTCGACTTCGTTCTTCGAGCCCAGGACCACGCTGACGCGCTCGTGCAGTTGCGTCGGCTGGATCTCCATGATGCGCTGGCGACCATTGGTCGACATGCCGCCGGCCTGCTCCACCAGGAAGCTCATGGGGTTGGCTTCGTACATCAGGCGCAGCTTGCCGGGCTTGCTGGGCTCGCGCTTGTCCCAGGGGTACATGAAGAC
>DAORJC010000265.1:0-3278 GCA_035438885.1 Aquabacterium sp.
CGCACCATGGCCTGCTCGATCGCTTCAAGCTTGGCGCGCGATTCCTTGCGGCGGCTGTTGTCCAGCATGGTGTTGGTGGCCGGCAGGAACACGGAAGCCAGCAGCCCGACGATGAGCAGCACGATGGCCATCTCGACAAGGGAAAAGCCCCGCGCACGTGCCGGCGCATGGACTCGTGCGCATGACGGGCTGGGGGCGGATGCGGTGTTTTTCATGACGCTGCTGACAATGAAAGGGTGGCTGCGGCCTAACGGCCGGGCCTTTGGCGAACGGCTCCAGAGGGCACCACATCTTGCGGTGTGGTGCCCGCTTCACCCGCTTGCTGACCTGGGCGCAGCACGATGTCGGGCCTTCCTGCCTGATGCAGACGCACCACGCCATCTCCGATGTGCACGGTGCGTCCCTCAATGTCCTGGCCTTGTCGCAGGGTCTGTCCGTTGATCCAGGCCGTGGCACTCCCGCGCCCCTGGGCCACGCCTTCAAGGCGATAGGTGAGCGGCGGCGCGACCACCGCAGGCGCCATCGTGCCGACCACCGCCGCTGCCGCCTCGGGCTTGCGGAAGTTCTCGATGCTGGTCCGTTGCTCAGGGGTGTAAAAAATGCGAGGCCACAGGCTGGCCGCTGTCGGGTCGTTCAAGGAGGGTGCGGCCTGCACAGGTGCGGCCACGCCCTGCCCTGCCGCCAACACGCAGCAGGTCAGTGTCGACATCAGTCGGGCAAGGATGGCGGACGCGGTGGCTGGGTGCATGGGAAACCTGTGGGGCCTACTCGACGACATTGTCATGGGGCACTGGCGTGGGGTCAATGTGCAGGAAGTTGATCCGGCACTGGGCCTTGAGTCCTTCGGGTTTGGGCTGTGTGAACTGGCAAGCGGCTACCTGCGTGATCTGCGCATGGCGTGCCTGCAGTTGCTGGATCAGCCGTAGCGCCTCGATCTCGTGAACCGACCCGACCTGAACGTCCAGCACGTGGCGCTGCACGTGAGCCTGGGCCGCTTCGGCCTGGGACAGCTCGACCGTCTCCGGCGCTGCCAGCGTGAAACTGGTGTTGTCCTGCAGATCCAGTTCCTTGGCGGTGCGCAGCAGGTCTTCCACCCAGATGGCACGGGGCTCGCCGCCCACCAGGCCTGCTGCGATCAGCTTGCGGTAGTCGCTCAGGTGGGTCTGCACATCGGCCTGCTCGGCGTGGGCTTCATCCAGCTGCGTCTGCGCCGCCTGCATGGCGGCCTCCGCCTTCTGCCAGTCCGGGTGCAGGAAGTAGCGCACCCCCCACAGGGCCGCTGAGACCAGCATCAGCGACAGCACCACCTTGGCCAGCGTCAGCACGGCAGACCGGACCAGCGGAAAAATCACGGGCCACAACTTGTTCATGGGGTGCCCTCCGGTGCGGGCGTCCGTGGGACCAGGCACCAGCGCCAGCCAGTCGCAGCCTGATCGGTGGACGCCCCCTGCCCGCCCGCCAGTGCCGTGGCACTCTCCAGCCGCACGGGATCGGTCTTGACCTGCCACTCAGGCCATGCTGCCACCGATCTGGCCAGCGACTCCAGCAAAGCCTGGCGCTGACGAGGCAACAGTTCGGCATTCGGGCGGATCTCGAACTGCCACTCAGCGGTCAATTGCTCACCTTCGGGCGCGGTGATCGGCGCGGTTGCTTCAGCGGACTCACCGGGGGCTTGCGTGGAGGCGCAGGCCTCTTCGCGCAAGGCCTGCTCCGTTTGCAGCAGTTGTGCTTGCGGGGCTGCAGCCATGAGCTGCCCCAACATCCACAGTTGCTGGGTCGGATCGATGCCGTTTTTCAGCTCCTTCTGCTGCAGTTCCATCGCCAGGCGCAGCAAGGGCACGTTGATGTCGCGTCGCGCCAGGTCGTCACGAATGGTCCTGGCTGACCGCTCCATCTGCGTGGCCTGCTCTTGCCACGCACGGCTTTGATCGGCGCCGCCCAGGAGCCCCTTGACCTGCAGCCCCAACCCGGCCAGACCCGCCAGCGCCACCGCCCCCGTGAGCAGGTAAAGCCCCCGGCGCGTGCGTTGGGCCAGATGGTGTCGGCGGACCTCGACGCTGGCCAGTTGCCCGGGCGCTGTCGAACCTGCGAGGGCCAGCACTTCGGCCAGCATGCCGTGCGCATGGCGTGGGACCGCAGAAGGCAGCAGCTTGAGGCCCAGACCCTGCAAGCCCTGCTGCAATTCGGGGGAGGGGTCCATCGGCAAGATGGCCGGACGCACGTCTCGGTCGATGAAGCGGTTGTCGGTCAGGTACTTCAGCGTCAGGCCAACCTCTTGCGCCTGCGCGGCAGGGGTGCCCTCCAGCAACAGGCGCGAGAACACTGGCGCGCCGTCGTGCAGAAGCACCATGCGCATGCCGTACGGCAGTCCCAGGCACAACATCAGCCAGCCCTGTTTGAACATGGCCCCTTGTCGCTCGGCCCAGTGGGCCATGAGGTAGCTCAGGGTCCAGACGCCTTCAATGGGCTGATTCGCCTTGTACAGGGTGTCGAGCTGTTCGCTCAGCGCGGGTGAGGACACGCCCACGGCGTGCAGGCGAAAAGGACGTGGCAACAAAGGCAGGGCCATGCCTCTTTCCCAGACATTTCGCAGCGACACATCGGGTAGCAACGACTGGTACTGCACGTTGATGTAGCTCGTACGGTCTCGCCCCAGGATGCCCGGCACGTCGATGACCACGTGGGTTTCTTCGACCAGATCGGCCACCACCCTGACGCCGGACGTGGCCGTGGCTGGGTCGGCCATGGTCTCGCCCCGAGCGGTGAACCACTGGGGCTGCAGGGGGTTGACCAGCAGCAGGCCTGATGGCGAGAAGAGTTGCACAGTCATGCCCGTATCTTGGAAATGGTGTCGTAGATGGGGCCCAGCACGGCCAGCATGATCCAACCCAGAATCAGGCCCAGCACCACCGTGAGCACCGGTTCGATCAGTGCCTGCACGCGCTCGATGGATTCTTCGATGTCGCGCGTGAAGAAGTAGCTCACGTTGGCCAGGGCCTCATCGAGTGCGCCAGTGGACTCGCCCACACGCAGCATGCGCACCACCAATGACGGAAAGAGGCTCTCCGTGGCAAAGGAATCACTGATGGAGCTGCCGTTGGCGATGCGCTCGCGCGTGCGCACCAGGGCCTGCTGGATCGGCAGGTTGGTGGTGATTTTTTCGCAGTAAGCCAAGGCCTCGATCACCGGGATGCCGGTGCGGTACATGAGCGAGAAGCTGTCCGTCAGGCGCGCCAGGATGATTTTCTTGATGACCGGGCCCACCACAGGGATGCCCA
>DAORJC010000266.1:0-3226 GCA_035438885.1 Aquabacterium sp.
CGTGGCCCATGTGCAGCTTGCCCGAGGGGTAGGGCAGCATGGAGCAGGCGTAGAAAGCCTTCTTGTCCTTGGACTCGGTGACCCGGTAGGCCTCGTGGCCGTTCCACAGGGGCTGGCTCCAGTGTTGCTGGGCACGGGCCTCGACGGCACGGGGGTCATAAGTCTGGTTGTCGGAAGGAGCGCTCATGGGGTCACCGCAAAAACAAGAGAGGCTGGCAGCGCCTGCCGAGGTCCGGTCGGGCGCTCCAGCCTGTGAAAGGTGGAATGGGGGATTATAGGAAGCTGACCCGCTCTGGTCAGCCCTCAGCGCACGTCAGATCAGGCCTTCGGCCTTCAAGGCGGCCTGAACGGCGGGCCGAGCGGCCATGCGGGCCTGGAACGCCACCAGGTGGGGCCAGTCGCTCAGGTCCAGCTTGATGTACTTGCCCCAGCCCACCACGGTGAACAGGTAGGCGTCGGCCACACTGAAATCCGCGCCCAGCAGGTAGTTCTTGCCGGCCAACTGATCGTTGGTGTAGCCCAGGCGACGGACCAGGTTGGCGCGAGCGGCCTCCTTCGCTTCGGCCGAGGTGCCGGGTGTAAAAAACGGCGTGAAGCTCTTGTGAACCTCGGTGCTGATGAAGTTCAGCCAGCTTTGCATCTGGTAGCGGGGCAACGTGCCGTTGGCTGGTGCCAGGCTCTTCTCCGGCACCAGGTCAGCCAGGTACTGAACGATGGCCGGGCCTTCGGTCAGCAACTCGCCACTGTCCAGCAGCAAGGCGGGCACATAGCCTTTGGGGTTGATGGCATTGAAGTCCGCGCCACTGGCGGTGATCTTCTTGGCCAGATCGACCACTTCGGTCTCGTAGGGCAGGCCGGCCTCTTCCAGCACGATGTGGGGAGACAGCGAACAGGCGCCGGGTTTGAGGAACAGTTTCATCAGATCGCTCCGCAGGGCAGTTGGACTCGCACCGATTGTGGCGGAGTCCTCATGTCCCTGCGGTCAGCGCAGAAAACCCGGGTGGGCTGAGCCGGCATCAATCCACTTGCAAGTTGAAAGGCTCTTCGACCAACAGGCGTGTGGGGAACGGCGAAACAGATGCGTTGATCGACCCTGGATTGCCTTGATAGAGCGTGCTGACGGTGAAGAAGAACGAGTCGTAGGTCACGCCCTCCTCGACGCTGATCAGTGGGATGCTTCGGTCGCCAGTGACGCTCACCAGATTCTCGCCGACCGTGACTCGGCCTGCATTGGCTGGATCGGGGTCAACCGTGGCCACGGCCGTGCCAGCATTTTGCAAGATGGCCACCTGCTGATATGTGAGCGCGAGCGGTGTCGAGGCGTCATCAATGCCGTTGCCCAACGTTTCCACTCGGAAGGATGGGTAGGTGATTGTCACCAGACGATCGGTGCATTCGTCGTCCTGGAAGAAGTCCAATGCCACCGTCAGCTCCGGGCGGTAATCGTCCTCGAGAGGGGCGGCAATGAGTTTCTGAATCGCGTAGAAGGTGCTGTTGTTCAACTCGTCTTCGTACAAAAAGCATTCGCTGGCGTACGTGCCGGCTGCGATGCTGAACAGCCGGTAGGGCCTGTTCTGGGTGAAGGTGTCCAGCTCGGTCGGGAATCCGTCCGAAGTCGCCGTGGAAGTGTCCGCTTTGCCTAAGAGCAGGTTGAGGTCATCGTTGCCCACGATGTCCTTGACGGACTCGTTGACGGCAAAAGTCGGCTTGGGGTCCACGATCTCAAATGGGGTGATGAACCCTTCCCGAATGGGGAACCTGATGATTTTTCCGAACTGCCCGTTGATGGAGCCGTCTCGCACGGTCACGCCGGAATCCGGAACAATGTCGTACTGAACCGGACCGCCTTCGGATTGGGCGCGAAATTGCTGATATGTCAACGACGATACAGCATCTTTTGCGCTGCCGACATAAATTAGCTTTGCCCGTGGCGCAATGCTGGTGACGGCCAGGGTTCCTTGCGAGCAAGCCACATCGTTGTAATACTCAACCTTGCTGGTGCTGTAGTACACCCCATTGATTCTTTCGATGACTTTGACTTGCACCACAGCCTGGTCTGCGAGACCAGGGAAGTAGGGGTCGCACGAGCCGTAGAACGTCCCCACCGGCAACTGGAGCGCCCCATACACGATCGTGTCCTTGAGATCCTGCGCCCACTGCGGTCCCGTGCTTCCGCCACCGCAAGCGGTCAGGGTCAGGGCGGCGGCCAGCGAGCTGGTCAGTTGGATGATTCGACGGAAGTTCATGATGTTTGGGCTTGACAGAGCGCAGTCAATGGCGCGCCGAGTTTATCAACCAGGGCTCCCCTCAAGAGGCCCCCTGGTCAGGGGTGTGTGGGGCGTGCGCAGTGACTTTTACTTCTTCTTGCGATCCATGGGGTGGTTGTGCAGCAGTGCCGCAGGGTAACCATCCGGGCCCAAGGGGTCGGGGTCACCCAGCAGCAACCGGTTCTTGCGCAACTGCCGCAGGTCTTTCTGGGTCAGCTCGGGGGTCTTTTTGTCGATGGGCAGCAACTCTGCGCCCACCGTCAGCAGCCAGGCCGTGGGGGTCTCCTTGACCAGGTCGGCCTTGCCGGGCGTGACCGTGATCTCTCCGGCCGGCGTGTAGGAGGTGATCCGATCAACCGCTTGGCCCTTGATTTTGACCGAGCCCTCGATCGTCCACGTCACAGGCGGCAGGTGCATCGTGGCCAGCCAGGCCTCCGTATCGCAGCCATCGGCCGTGTAGAAGACCTTGTCATATTTGGCATCCACCCGCTTGCCCTCTTGCTGGAGGGTCATCACGTCACGGGTGTACAGCCCCTCTGCGAGGTTGTCGCAGCCCGAGACAAACTGACCGTTGTACGGGGCGGGTGCCACGCGAGGGTTTTTACCGGCCGAGGCGTGCATTGGCAGTGCCAGACACCCGGCCACAACGATGGTGGTGACAAGTCGGTAGATCATGCCCCGATCATGCCTTGTTCCGAGGCTGTGTTTCAGGCTGGATTTCCCGGGTTTTCTCGCAGGGGCGAGCCCTCTCCTGTCGAAAATTCCCGAAGGGTGGGGTCGATGGGCTGGCCGTGGGTGGCCGCGGCCAGGCGCTCGTCGAACTCGGATTTCTTCATCAACTCGCCGCCCCACAGCATGTAGACCTCGTCGCCGGGGCTCAGGCTGTGCTGGCGGTGGGTGATGATGAACCGGCCATTGCCCAGCGCGTTGATCGACTGCTGCACGTGGTACTCGGTGTC
>DAORJC010000267.1:0-3225 GCA_035438885.1 Aquabacterium sp.
GGCTCGGCGGCGGGCGGCTCAGCGGGTGGCTCGTCAGCGGGTGGCTCGGTAGCGCCGCACGGGCTCGCTCCAGAACTTCCACGCCGCCAAACAAGGTGGTCAAGGCCACCAGCACTTCAGCTGCGCGCGGCGAAGCCTTGAGGGCATGGCTGGCGGCCAGGTCACGCAGGCCGCCGACGTCCTTGGTGGTCAGGGCAGAGACCAGCGCTTGCTGGGTGTCCTCGGGCAAGCCGTCCAGACCCAGGGCGGCCAGCACACCTTGTACCAGGCGGACATCGGCCAGGTCCATCACCAGGCCGGTGATGCCCGAGGCCTGCAGGCCGGCCAGGGCCAGCTCGGTGGATTCCAGCTCGGCTTCCAGACCGGCGTGGCCGTAGATTTCGGCGCCCAGTTGCAGGGGCTCGCGGGTGGCGTGGGGGCTGGCCGGACGTGTGTGCAGCACCGGGCCGCAATAGCACAGGCGGGTCACCCCCTCACGGTTGAGCAAATGCGCATCAATGCGAGCCACTTGTGGCGTGGCATCGGCGCGGACCCCCAGGGTGCGACCGCTGAGCTGGTCCACCAGTTTGAAGGTTTTGAGGTCCAGGGCATGCCCCGTGCCCGACAGCAGCGACTCGATGTGCTCCAGCAGGGGCGGCATGACAAGCTCGTAGCCGTGGCTGCGCGCAGCATCCAGCCACACGCGACGCAGCTCTTCCACTCGACGAGCCTGTGCAGGCAAGACGTCAGCGATGTGCTCTGGCAACAGCCAAGCAGAGGACATAAGAAAACGGCAAGGGGTTAAAAAAGAGATTCTACCGGGGAACCGGGTTCATCCCACACCACAGAGGGGTGCAAGACCGGTCAAGTTGCGCATCCGGCAGCCGTCAAAAGCAAAAAACCCTCGACCTGCGGGACGAGGGTCCAGTCCACCGAGGTGCAGCCCGAGGACCACACCGGCAGATCATCACTTGCCGCCACCGCCTGAACTGCGCATGGCCTTGAAGAAATCGCTGCTGGGGTCCAGCACCATCACGTCCGACTTGTTGCGGAAGGTGGCGCGGTAGGCCTGCAGGCTGCGATAAAACGCGGCGAACTGGGGGTCCTTGCCAAAAGATTCGGCGTAGATGGTCGATGCCTTGGCATCGCCCTCACCCATCACCTTCTGGGCATCGCGGTAGGCTTCGGCAACGATCACTTCACGCTGACGGTCGGCATCGGCGCGGATTTTTTCGCCCTCGGCACCACCTTGCGAGCGCAGCTCGTTGGCCACACGCTTGCGCTCGGACTCCATGCGGCGATACACCGACTCGGTGATGTTGGCCGAGAAGTCCACGCGCTTGATGCGCACATCGACGATCTCGATGCCGAAGGACTTGGCGTCTTCGGCCAGGCGCTTGATGACGCCCTGCATGACCTTTTCACGCTCGGTCGACAGGACCGCCGTGACCGTGCGCTTGGTCACTTCTTCGTTCAGGGCAGCCTGAACGATGGGCGAGATGCGACTCTCGGCGTTGCGAATGTCCACGCCGTTGTTGCGGATGAACTGCTTGGGGTCCGTGATGCGCCACTTGAGCAGCCAGTCGATGACCAGGCTCTTTTTCTCGGCCGTGAAAATGGGCTTGGATTCAGGGCTGTCCAGGGTCTGCGTGCGGCGATCCAGGATCACCACATTCTGCAGCGGCGCTGGCATCTTGAACTTCAGACCCGGTTCGCTGATGACTTCCTTGATCTCGCCCAGGGCGTAGACCACGGCAAACTGCCGCTGATCGACCACAAACAGGGTCGATCCCAGCAGGACGAGGACCAGCAAGACGCCGGCGATGATGCTTCCAATGCGATTCATGTTCATGTGTCCCATCCTGGTCGATCAGCGAACGTCGCGATCACGGCTGCGCACAACTTCGCGCGAGCGGACATCGGCAGCAGCCGGGGAGGTGGTGCCGGCAGCAGCGGGCACGGCGGCCTCGTTGCCGTTGGGCGCCGGTGCAGTGGCCGCATTGGCGCCAGCGGTGGCACCGGCACCCTGCATGATCTTGTCCAGCGGCAGGTACAACAAGTTGGAGCCCTGTTTGGAGTCCACCATCACCTTGGTGACGCTGCTGTAGACCTGCTGCATCGCATCGATGTACAGGCGGTCCCGTGTCACGCCCGGGGCCTTCTGGTATTCGGTCAGGACCGAGCGGAAGCGCTGCGCATCACCCTCGGCCTGCGCCACCACGCGGGAGGCGTAACCGGAGGCCTCTTCACGCAGACGAGCGGCCGTACCCTGCGCCTTGGGAATCACGTCGTTGGCGTAGGCCTGACCTTCGTTCTTGAGGCGCTCGCGGTCGGCGCCGGCCTTGAAGGCATCGTCAAACGCGGCCTGCACGGGCTCGGGGGCCTGCACGCTCTTGACGTTGACGTTGACCACGGTCACGCCCGCCTTGATCTTGCGCAGTTGCGACTGGATGGACTTGGCCAGGTCAACGGCGATGGCATCGCGTTGCTCATAGAGCACCGAGTCCATGGTGCTGGCGCCCACGATTTCGCGCACGGCCGATTCGGCGGCCTGCATCACGGCCTCGTCGGAGCTGCGGTTCTCGAACAGGTAGAGCTTGGCGTCTTCCAGGCGGTATTGCACCGTGAACTGGATGTCGATGATGTTCTCGTCACGGGTCAGCATGGACGAGTCACGCAGGCCGGAACCCTGGGTCACCGAGGTCGAGCCCACATCCACCGAGCGCAGTTGCGTGAGGTTGACCACCTCATGGCTCTGGAAGGGATACGGGCCGCGCCACTGGAAACCGGCTTCAGCCGTGTGGCTGAAACGGCCAAACGACATCACCACGGCCTGCTGGCCTTCCTGGACGATGAAAAAGCCGCTTCCCAGCCAGACCAGGGCAATCAGGCCCGCGATCAGGCCCAGGCCGATGCCGGCACCCGCAGGATCAGGGGACATGCCGGAGGGGCCGCCATTGCCTTCGCCACCGGGACGACCGGAGAAAATACCGCTGAGCTTGCGGTTGAAATCTCGCCACAGCTCATCCAGGTCCGGAGGACCATCGTCACGACCTGCAGTCATGACGTTGGCACCCGCCACCCCGGGCAGCAGCTTGTACAGACGGTGGGTGGCGCGCCACACCCCGCGTGTGACCACCCCGGTCAAGAACCCCGCAGTGACCGCCGAGGCGGATGCAACGGTGCTCAGAGCCACCTTCAGGCGGTTCTGTCTTCCCTGATCATTCAGGGGGGACTCGGCATTGT
>DAORJC010000268.1:0-3206 GCA_035438885.1 Aquabacterium sp.
CCCCATCGCGCAAGTCCTGCAGGGCACCGATCAGGGGGACGCCGGCACGCAGCAGCATCTGCATGTGAAACAGCAGGTTGATGAGCTCGCGCGTGGGCAGCCTGGTCAGGCGCAGTCCACCGCTTCGCACGGTGGAGTACCGGATCAGCGACAGGCCCGAGGCCGTCAGCTGCGCCTGCAGGTCGGACTCGTGCAGGGCGGTGATCTCGCCCTTGACGATGGCCCCACCCTCGTTGATGGCGCGGTAGCTGTAACGCGGCATGGTGGGCGGTGTTCCTTACAGACGGGTGGTCAGGTCCACCACGCGACCGACCTCCTCGACCGTGGTGATGCCTTCGAGCACGCGACGCAGGCCGTCCTCGGCCATCGGCGCAAAACCAATTTTCAGGGCATGGGTGGTCAGCTCTGCCAGGCTGGCATTGCGAGTGAGGAGCTCATCAAGCTCGCTGTCCATGCGCAGCAATTCCATGATGGCCAGCCGCCCTTTGTAGCTGCGGTAGGCACAGGCCTCGCAGCCACGTGGGTGGGCACGGTACACCGTGCGGCCAATGGCGTGCGCCCCGATGAGGGTGGCCTCGACGCTGTCTTCGGTGACCAACACGCTCTCGCGGCAATGCACGCACAGGCGACGCACCAGGCGTTGCGCCACGATGCCGATGATGTTGCCCGCCATCACTTCGGGCGAGACGCCCAGGTCCTTGATGCGCTGAAAACTGCGCAAGGCCGAGTTGGTGTGCAAGGTGGAGAAGACCTGGTGCCCGGTCATGGCGGCGCGGAAGGCCATTTCGGCCGTTTCCTTGTCCCGCACTTCACCCACCAGGATGATGTCGGGGTCCTGGCGCATCATGGAGCGCACCCCATCGGAGAAATTGATCTTGCTGCCGTCCGAGATGGAGGTTTGCCGGATGCGGGTGATGGGGTACTCGACTGGATCTTCCAGCGTCATGATGTTGACGCCTTCCTCGTTCATGTGGCTGAGCACCGAGTACAGCGTCGTGGTCTTGCCCGAGCCTGTCGGCCCGGTCACGAGGATGATGCCTTCGGGGCGCGCCAGCATGAGGTTGAACAGGTGGTACTGATCCTCGGTCAGGCCCAGCTTGTCGTAGTCCACGATGCCGCGCTTGGCATCGAGCACCCGCAGCACAAAGTTCTCGCCGTGGATGGTGGGCTGAACCGCCGCCCGATAGTCCACCGCGCGACCGGCGATCGAGAGCGACACGCGTCCGTCCTGCGGGGCGCGGCTCTCGGCGATGTTCATGCCAGCGATCAGCTTCAGGCGCACGAGCATGGCGCTCCAGTAGCGACCGTGCAGGACACGCACTTGTTGCAACACACCGTCGATGCGGTAGCGGATGCGCAGGAACTGGCCCTCGGGCTCCAGGTGGATGTCGGAGGCGAACTTGTGCACCCCGTCCGAGAGCAGCGCGTCCACCAGGCGCACCACCGGGTGGCTGTAGCCCCCCTGTCCTTGTGACAGCGAGGCCATGTCGATCTGGCCGGTTTCGATCTCGTGAATGATGCCGTCGATGGACAGCTCGTACCCATAGAACTGGTCGATGGCGGCCAGCACGTCGGCGGCACCTGCCAGGCGCCATGAGATGGACATGCCCAACCCGACATGGGCGCGGATCTGGTCGCCCGCGATGATGTCGTTGGGCTTGGGACTGGCGAGCACGAGCTGGTTCGTCTCGGCGTGGTAAGACACCGGGAAGGCCTGAAAGCGCAGCGCCATGGCCTTGGGGATGCGTGCCAGGGCCTGGGGATCGGCCAGCACCGACTGCAACTGGATGGTTTGTTGCCCGAGGGTGTGGCCCAGCGCTTCGCGCATGGCCTCTTCGGTGACAAAGCCCAGTGCAATCAGCGCGTCGCCGAGCTGTTTGCCGGTTTTCTTTTGTTCGAGCAGGCCGATCTGCAGTTGGTCGCCAGAGACCAGCCCCATTTGCAGGAGGCGGTCCCCCAGTCGAACGGGGGGCTTGGCGGCCGGGGCAGCGGCTGCGGCGGGTGCGTCGCTCATCGCGCAGAGGCTCCTTGGAGTTCCTGGATGCGGCGCTGCAGGGTGGGCTCGGGAACACCGGCGCTCCCCAGTTGCTGCGTGAGGCGGTACATCTGGAGGGCTTCGTCGTAGCGCCGTGCCTGATCCAGGGCCACGGCCAGGTTGTAGGCATGGGCGGCACTGTTGGGCGCCAGGGACTGCGCCTGCGTCAGCGGCCCCAGGGCCTGGGCCCAGCGGCCCTGTTTGCCCAGAAGGTTGCCCAGCGCGGCCTGCGCGGCCGCGTCACGGGGGCGCGATTGCACCCATTCCTGCAGACGGCTTTCTGCGGTGTCGGGATCCGACTCGGACAGGATGGACAACATGCCGGTGCGGGCCGTTTCATTGTCGGGCCACACCTGCAGGCTGCGCTGGTAGGCGGCCCAGGCTGGCTGGAGTTGTCGCTGGCGGTGCAAGGACACGGCCAGGCCCACGGCGGCGTCCGGATCGTCCGGCCGCTCGGCAAGCACTTGTTGATACAGCGTTTGCGCGCGCACGGCATCGCCCTGGCGCAAGGCCGCCCAGGCGTTCTGCAGTTGCTGTTGGGTTTGCGAGCGAACCAGTTGCGCGGGTTTGATGTTGCTGTCGCCCGGGCGTGCCGGTGTTGCGCTTGCCACGGCGCCAGCAGCCTTGACTCGGCTGCTGGCGCCGGTCGTGGTCGTGGCCTTGGGCGTTGCTGCGGGTGCGGTTTCGCTTTGCGAGGGTCGCGTGGGGGGTGTCGGTGGCTGAGACGAGGCACTCGCTGTCACAGGCACGTTGGCCTGCGCCTCGGTCTGTGACGCAGCCTGCGAAGCAGCGCCTTCGCTTGCTGGTGACACGATCACTTCACCCTGGACCGCGCCGGGTGTTGGCTGCGTGCCTTCGGTCGGGGTGAGTCCCGGCGCCTGGGTGGACTGCCAGTACTGCCACCCCATCCACGTCACGGCGCCCAGCGCCAACCCGATCACCAGGCTCCATTGCAGGCGACGTGCGCGCGACCCGTCACGCGGCGGGCTGGGTTGCGACGATGCGGCCGTGCCGGTCGCGTCGAACATGGCCTTGGCCGTTTCCTGCGCGGTTGCGGGAGGTCGGGGCCGGGGCGAGTCAATGGCCTCTGTTCGTGGCGCGATGGCGCTCACGGGTGCTGGTGTCACCACGGGTGCGGAGGAAATGGCCACAGCAGGAGGCGCCGCAGCAG
>DAORJC010000269.1:0-3198 GCA_035438885.1 Aquabacterium sp.
CCCCCGCTCCCGCCCAGGAGCGCCCGGCGGTGCCAGCCCCTCGTCAGGCGGCAAATTTCCAGGCTGAAAACGCCCTGCCCCCGCCCAGCCAGCGCAAAGGCAAACCCGGCACCCGAGGGCGGGCACCGGAAAAAGAAGCCCCCGAGTTCATCCGCCAGGCCGACCGCAAAGCCATCTGGCGCAGACCCGCCGTGCGCGGCTTGCTCTCCGGACTGTCCCTGAGCCTGGTCCTGCTGCTGCTGGCCCAGGCCACCCACCACTGGCGCGACACCCTGGCCGCCCACCAGCCGGCCCTCAAACCCTGGCTGATCCAGTGGTGCGAGCTGGCCCAGTGCGAGATCAAGGCCCCCATGCAACTGGACGACCTGCAGGTCGACAACATCCAGCTGGTGCGCACCAACTCGGAGGGCGAAGACACCTACCGTCTGACCGCCATCATCCACAACCGTGCGGACGTGGCCCTGCAATGGCCCCAACTGGACCTGACCCTGACCGACGCCAATGGACAGGTGCTGGTGCGGCGCCTGTTCAGCACCACGGACGCGCAACTGGTGCTCGGCCCTCAAAGCGAAGCCACCGAGGTGCCGACCGAGATCACCGCCAGCAGCCAGAGCACCGTGCAATGGCAGTTGCGTGCCCCCGACCTGAAACTGGCCGGCTACACCGCCGAGCTGTTCTACCCTTGACACCCCCTACCCGGACACGACCCATGGCCATCCTCATTTGCGGCTCCCTCGCCTTTGACACCATCACCCGCTTCGAAGGCCGCTTTGCCCAGCAGATCCTGCCCGAGCAGGTGCACATCCTGAACGTGTCCTTCCTGGTGCCCACGCTCAAGCGCGAGTTCGGCGGTTGTGCCGGCAACATCGCCTACAGCCTGTACCAGCTGGGCAGCACGCCGCTGGTCATGGCCACCGTGGGGGCCGACGGCGCCAGCTATGTGGACCGCATGAAGCGCTGGGGCATTCCCCTGGACCTGGTCAAGACGGTCGATGACAGCTACACCGCCCAGGCCATCATCATCACGGACAGCGACAACAACCAGATCACGGCCTTCCACCCAGGCGCCATGGGTGAAGCCCACAGCCAGCCCGTGCCCGCTCGCAGCGACATCCAGCTGGCCATCATTGCGCCCGATGGCCGCGACGCCATGGTCGAACACGCGGCCCAACTGGCCCACGCCAAGATCCCCTTCGTGTTTGACCCGGGCCAGGGCCTGCCCATGTTCAACGGCGAGGAGCTGCTGCGCTTTGTCGACCAGGCCACCTGGGTCGCTGTCAATGACTACGAAGGCAAGATGCTGGCCGACCGCACCGGCCTGAGCCTGGCCCAGATCAGCCAGCGCCCCAACATCCGCGGCCTGATCGAAACCCTGGGCGCCGACGGCTGCCGCGTTTGGGTCAATGGCCAGTCCGAACACGTGGCCGGCCTGAAGGCCGATGCCGTGATCGATCCCACCGGCTGCGGTGACGCCTTCCGTGGCGGCTTGCTGCACGGCCTGTCGCAAGGCTGGGCGCTGACCCAATGCGTGGCCCTGGGCAACCAGATGGGTGCGGCCAAGATCGCCTGCGCCGGTCCGCAGAACTACACCGTCAACGCCAGCACCGTCATCGCCCGCACATGACCGGTGGCAGCCACCCAGGGCTGTGGCTGAGCCAGGCCTGCCGGCGCCTGCTGGCCGCCACCTTGCTACCGGGGTTGCTGTTGCTCGCGCCGCTCGCCCAGGCGCGAACCCTCACGCTCATGACGTGGAACCTGGAGTGGCTGCTCACCCCCGAGGCCGATCGGCAACTGCGCCCCGCCTGCGTTCGCAACCAGCCGGGCAGTGACACCCGCGCCCTGCCCTGCACGCCTGGCCGCAAGCCACCACCGCAGCGCCAGTCGGCCGACTTTGACGCGCTGGCCCGTGTCGCCCAGCAACTGCACCAGCAGCACCTGACCGACGTGGTGGCCTTGCAAGAGGTCGATGGGCCTGAGGCGGCCAAGCTGGTGTTTCGCAAGGGCTGGATCGCTGACTGCTTCATCCGCCGTGCCCACCCACAAAAAGTAGGTTTTGCCATCCGCGAGGGCACGCCCTACCGCTGCAATGGCGATTTTCAGGCGCTGGACCATGACGGCCACAGCCGCGCCGGGGCCGACATCACCTTGTGGCCCGGCACGCCCGATGCCGTGCGGCTGTTGGCCGTGCACCTCAAGAGCGGCTGTTTCACCGGCAAGCTTGACCGCAGCTTTGCCCCGTGCGGCGGCCTGCGCGAGCAGGTGCCCATCGTCGAACAATGGATCGATGCGCGGGTGCGCGAGAGCGCGGCCTTTGCCGTGCTGGGCGACTTCAACCGCCACCTGGACAAGGACGCACGCTACCCCGCAGGCCCCGATGAGGCCGCGCCCTTGAATGTGTTCAATGCATGGAGTGATGGCCAGCCGGCCGGGGCCGTGCTCAGCCGAGTCACCGAAGGCACGCCCTACCCCGGCTGCGATGCCAGCGACACCCACAGCCAGTTCATCGACGATGTGCTGGTCAGCGACCGGCTCATGCGCCGTGCACGCAGCACCCGCTTTGTGCACCAGTCCTACAGCGCCGACCTGCAAGGCCGGCACCTGTCGGACCACTGCCCCATCGGCATCACGCTCGAGGGGCTCAGGCCCTGATCAGGCCTTGCCTTGCGTGGCCACGGCCGCAGCGGCCTTGGCAGCCGCTTCAGCGTCGCCCAGGTAGTAGCGCTTGATGGGCTTGAGGTCAGCATCCAGCTCGTAGACCAGGGGGATGCCATTGGGAATGTTCAGGCCCACGATCTCGTCATCGCCGATGTTGTCCAGGTACTTGACCAGGGCGCGGATGGAGTTGCCGTGAGCCGCGATCACCACGCGCTTGCCGGCCTTGATGGTGGGAGCGATCTCATCGTTCCAGTAGGGCAGCACGCGGGCCACGGTGTCCTTGAGGCACTCGGTCAGCGGGATCTGATCGGGTTGCAGACCGGCATAACGCAGGTCCTGACGCTGACCCATCGGGTCGTTGGCCTCCAGCGCGGGCGGCGGGGTGTCATAGCTGCGGCGCCACACCAGCACCTGCGCGTCGCCGTGCTTCTGGGCGGTCTCGGCCTTGTTCAGACCTTGCAGGCCACCGTAGTGGCGCTCGTTGAGGCGCCAGCTCTTGACCACCGGCAACCAGATGCGGTCCATCTCGTCGAGGCAGTAGTT
>DAORJC010000270.1:0-3175 GCA_035438885.1 Aquabacterium sp.
GGGTCGCTGCCCCAGCCAGACGGCACCTTCGTGTTCCAGCCACAGGCACCAGCTCTCTCGGGCGGACCGTTTGAGCTTGCGGGTCTTGACCGGGTAGGCCTCGGGCGTGCCTTGCTGGCGCGCCACGCACAGGTCCGACCACGGGCACATCAGACACGTGGGTTTGCGGGGCGTGCACACCGTGGCACCGAGGTCCATGAGGCCCTGGGTGTAGGCCGGCATGTCGGCACCCTGATCCGGCACCAGGTGGCCCGCCGCGTGCCACAGGCGTTTTTCGTTGGCACTGGAGGCCAGGTCCTCGCCCCAGCCCAACACGCGGGTCAGCACCCGCTTGACGTTGCCGTCCAGGATGGTCACGCGCTCGTCAAAACAGAAACCGGCAATGGCCGCGGCCGTGGACCGCCCGATGCCGGGCAGGGTCTCCAGCAAGGCTGCGGTGCGCGGAAACGCCCCGCCATGCTCACTGACCACCGCCTGCGCGCACCGATGCAGGTTGCGCGCCCGGCTGTAGTAGCCCAGGCCCGCCCATCGGGTCAGAACATCGTCCAGGGGCGCTGCCGCCAGCGCCGCCACATCCGGAAAATCCGTCAGGAAGCGGTCGTAATAGCCCAGCACCGTGGTGACCTGGGTCTGCTGCAGCATGATCTCGGACAGCCACACACGGTAGGGGTCCCGCGTGCCCTGCCAGGGCAGGTGATGGCGCCCCTCCTGACGCTGCCAGGCCACCAATCGATCAGACAGCACCGGCGCGACCTGAACGGCGGCCTGCATCAGCCGGTCATGGGCACCACTCATTCGCGAATCACCAACGGGGCCAGTTCAATAACGCGAGGGCGGGTTGGAACCAAAGGCCACCGACACGGCTGCCTCAAAGGCGCCTGTGTTTTCCAGGGCCGGCTGCCTGGGCTCTTCTGCAGCGCGGGCAAGCACCGGCGTCTGACCACCATGGATCGGATCGTTGGACGCCTCGGCCACCAATTCGTCGACCAGCACGCCCAGGCGGGTCTGCAGCTGCAGCACACGCTCATCGTGGGCCTGCACTTCCTGCAGGCGCGTATCCAACTCGCTGGCCGCCGACTGAATGCGGTCGAGCGACTCGTATCGGCGCTTGAAATTGCGACGGCGCTCGCGCAACTGACCATCGACCTGGGCCGACGCGGTCTTGTTCCAGAGCTCGATGTCGTTGCTGATCGTCTCGAACACCACCCGCAGACGCGAGATCAACATGCGACGGAACTGCTCCTGAAAGCCCGGTTGGGCCAGGCGGAAGGCCTGCCCCAGACCGAGGTACTGCACGTAGTTGCGCTCGATCAGGTCCAAGTCATCGCGGTACTTGCGCACATCCACCGCGCGCTCCACCGCCAGACTGAATCCGAACTCGGCGTTCAGCTTGGCAAAGGAGGCCACCAGCATGGCCTGCATTTCATCGCTGCGGCCTTGCGCCTGATCGACCAGATGACGCAACCGGCCGCACAACTCGATGAAGGCGCGCTTGGCGCCCAAAGGCAGCCACGAGCCACCCAGCACCTGCTGCAGCACATCGACTTCCTGACGCAGCTTGTCGGCCGACAGGTCCTTGAGCGCCTCCTTGAGCATGCGGGCATGGACCGAGCGCATGGCCGACAGGCGGGCCGTGCACTGCTCGAACTCGTTGGCCTCGCCCTGTACACGCTGCAACATCAGTTGCACCTTGCCGCCGCTCTTGCCACGCAAGCTGCGCAGCTCCAGCATCTGCTCGGCGTGCAAGCGGCGCATCTCGCCAAAGCGGCGCGTCAACTGGTGCTGCAGGGCACGGGCCCCCTCCACCGCACCCGCGGCCAGCATTTCCCGCCGACGCGGCAACAGCCCTTCGGACAGGGCCTGCTCGAAGGCGGGCAAACGGCTGGCGGCCAGCCCCGCCTCATCGCCATTGAGCCGCGCAGCCAGTGCTTGACGGGCCGAAATCGGGAACACATGGCTGCCCGGGATCTCCAGCGTCTGCGCCACGCTCTCGCACTGGCGCGAGATGGTCTGGCTGACCTGCTCGGGCGTGCTCAAGGGATCGGCCAGTGCATCAATCTTGTTCAGGGCCACATAACGGGCCAGTGCAGGGCCCGACAGATGATCGCGCCAGATGCTCAGGTCCGAACGGGTCACGCCCGTGTCAGCCCCCAGGATGAACACCGTGGCATGGGCCTGCGGCAGCAGCCCCAGGGTCAGCTCGGGCTCGGTTCCGATGGCGTTCAGGCCTGGCGTGTCCAGCACCACCAGACCGCGCTTGAGCAAGGGGTGCGGCAAATTGATCCGCGCGTGGCGCCACAGGGGCACCTCGACCTGCCCCTCGGCATTGATGGGTGGGTTGTCGTCCGGGCGCTCGTCGTCCCAGAAGCCCAGGGCCATGGCCTCATCGCGGGTGACCAGGCGGGTGCGCATGACCTCGCCCAGCGCCTGCGCCATGCCCTCGGGGTTGTTCAGATCCAGCGCCATGTGCGTCCAGGCCGATGGCGTGCGGCGGAACTCCACCAGCGACATCGCCTCCAGACGGGTTTCGATCGGCAACAGGGACAGACCGATCGGGTCTTCCGCGTCATAGCCCAGCTCGACTGGGCACATGGTGGTGCGTCCGGCAGAAGCGGGCATCATCCGGCGGCCCTTGTCCGAGAAAAAGATCGCGTTGATCAGTTCGGACTTGCCACGGGAGAACTCGGCCACAAACGCCACCATGAGCTTCTCGCCCGACAGGCGAAAACGCATGGCCTCGAACCATTCCGACATGCCGTCATCCAGCAGATCGTGCTCGCGAACAAAGCGGGCCAGGGCCGCCAGCTTGGCGTCAGTGGCCAGGCGCCATTGCCCCAAGGCGTCAAGGTGTGTGGCGAAGGTAGGCTTCATGCATCGATGCTAGCGCATCAGACCCGCCCGTTACCAGCAAAGACGAGGCGCAGATGTCACACATTTCCGGCCATTGGGTCACCGGCGCTGGCACGTCGGACAAAAATAGGTTGAGCGCTGCCCCTGCACCAGCTTGCGGATCGGGGTGTGGCACACCCGGCAGGGCTCCCCCGCACGGTCATACACCATGGCCGACAGCTGAAAGTGTCCCTGCAGCCCATGGGCGTTGCGAAAATCCCGCAGGGTCGAGCCGCCCGCCGCCACCGCCTGCATGGTCGTCTACTTCGCCACCCTCACGCTCGCC
>DAORJC010000271.1:0-3149 GCA_035438885.1 Aquabacterium sp.
CGCAATGCGAATGCCCGCACACGATGATGTGGCTGACGTGGAGGTTGAGCACGGCGTACTCGATGGCTGCGGCCGTGCCATGCAGGCCGTGCAGCCCGTTGTAGGGCGGCACCAGGGCGCCCACATTGCGCACGATGAACAGCTCGCCCGGGCCGGTGCCGGTGAGCATGTAGGGCACCAGGCGGGAGTCCGAACACCCCACAAACAGGATCGTGGGGTGCTGGCCGTTCTCGACCAGGTGCTGGAACTTCTCCTTGTGATCCGGGAAGAAGTCGTCATGAAAGCGCCGCAGGCGCTGCAACAGGTGATCGTCCATGGCGGGGTCCGAGCCGATGCCCATGCCTCACTGCAGCAGGGGTGAGTCGGCGGCGTCCAGATCAATGCCCTCGACCGTCCAGCGACCGGCCAGCAACTGCATGGCCTGGCGCAAGGCGGTGACCCACACCTGCTGACGCAGGGATTGAGCCACGGCGTCCTGAACTTCTTCAAAGGCCCGCTGTTGGCCCGGGTCTCGGGACAGCACCTCGACCACGTGCAGGCCGAAGCGGCTGTGCACCAGTCGGGGCAGGACGCCCACGTTGGCCGTTCCTTCGTCTTGCCCGAACAGCTCGCGAGCAAATTCGGGGGCACAGTCCGGGGCGCTCAGCCAACCCAGGTCACCGCCCTGGGTGGAGCTGGGGCAGTTGGACAGGGTCCGGGCCAGCTCGCCAAAGCGACCAGGGTCCGAACGGGCATCGAGCAGGGCCTGCTCCGCCCGCAAGCGCAGGGCCTTGACGTCCACGCCTGGCGTGACGGCAAACAGGATGTGTCGCGCCTGCACGCGCTCGCCCACGGCGTAGTGAGACGCATGGGCCGCGTGATGGCGACGGCAGGAGGCTTCATCGGGCTCGGGCACGCGCAGGTTCTGCGCCAGCCATTGGTCAATGGCCTCGGCCGCGGCCTCGGTCATGACGCCCTCTTGCGGCGCCGGATCATCGGCGGCCAGCAAGCCGTCTTCCATGGCGGCCTGGCGCAGCAGCTCCAGGCAGGCGCGCTGGCGGCATTCGGCCTCGGTGAGGCTGGCGACATCGTCGGCCAGCACCACCTCACCGACCCTCAGGTTCTGTGCCCCGGAGGGCGTGGCAGTCGAGATCATCATCACATCACCTCACTTGGGCAGACCGATCTTGCGGCTGCGAACCACTTGCCAGGGGCGAGCGATGTAGCCGACCGCGGCAAAGCCGCTCCATGCGTGCACCAGTCGGGTGAACGGGAAGATCGCAAACAGGCTCATGCCCATGAACATGTGCACCTTGAACACGGGCGAGACGTCCGTGATGAAGCTGGGGGCATTGCCCTGGAAGGTCACCAGGTGCTGGGCCCAGGCCATCAGCTGCAGCATGGTGTGCCCGTCGCTGTGCTGGATCGACAGTGGCACGGTGGACAGGCCCAGCAGCAGCGTGGCCAGGATCCAGAACAGCACCAGAAAGTCACGGCCACGCGAGGTGGCGCGCACACGGGCGTTGGTCAGCCGACGATGGATCAGCAGCAGCAGACCGATCAGGCAGATCACACCCAGGATGCCACCGGCCACCACGGCCAGCAACTGCTTCTGGGAAGCGGTCACGCCCACGGCATGGAGGATCTCTGGCGGCGTCAACATGCCAAAGAAGTGCCCGAAGAACAGGCCGATGATGCCCAGGTGGAACAGGTTGGAGCCCACGCGCAGAGTGCCTGTGGACAGCATCTGGCTGGACTCGCTGCGCCAGGTGTACTGGTCACGGTCAAAGCGGGCCAGGCTGCCCAACAGAAAGATCACGGCGCAGATGTACGGGTAGATCCCGAAAACGAACTGGTGTGAGAGAGTCATGCTGATGCTCCTCGTTGAGGGGTCGATGCGGCACGCCGCACGATCTGGATGGGTTGGGGCTGATCCGGGCTTTGCTGGCCCTTGCTGCTGCAGCCGGCAAAGGCTTCAGGCTCGGCCCAGCTTTCGTCGAGGTCTTCGTCCTCGGGCACGGCCACGGTCTCGATCGGCTGCTGGCCGATCTCCAGCACGGCCGCCAGCACATGGGCGTACAGGCTGCGGCGCTTGATGAGTGCCGTGTGCACGGCGTTGAGGATGTGGGCAATCTCGCCGATGAAGTCACGCATCTGCTCGAAGGGCAGCGTGGAGACGAACTCCAGCACGATGGGCAGGTAGTCCGGCAGCTCGCCGCCGACCTTGTCGGGGTCCAGCCGCATGCCGCCTTGCTCATAGGTCTTGACCAGATCGATCATGGCCGGGCCACGGTCACGTGAATCGCCATGCACATGCTCGAACAGGTGCAAGGAGGTGGCGCGACCACGGTCGAACAGCTCGACATAGGCCTGCTCCACTTCCATGATGTCCTGGTCGATCAGCGAGCCCAGGAGCTTGCGCAGACCCTGAAGTCGGTCCGCGTCCAGCGCCGCCTCGCTGACCAGCACCTTGAGCAGATCCGGCACGGATTCACGCAGTTCTGCATCGGGGTAGCTCAGCAAGCGGGCCAGGGCGCGCAAGGTGTAGGCGGGGGTGGCGCCCACGGTCTTTCGGTTGAAAAGGCTCATGATCAGAACTCCGCCTTGATGGGGATGGTGCGCTTCTTGGTGCCGCCAAACAGGCTGGCATCGGTCGAGCCATCCGAGCAACCGTTGCCAAACGTGAAGCCGCAGCCCCCTCGCATGTCAAAGGTGTTTTCTGCGTACTCACGGTGAGCCGAGGGGATGACGAACCGATCCTCGTAATTGGCAATGGCCATGACGTGGTACATGTCCTCGACCGTGTGGGTGTCCATGCCCACCTGGGCCAGGACCTGCTGGTTGTCCTCACCGTCGACATGCTTGCTGCGCATGTAGGCGCGCATGGCCAGCATGCGCTCCAGCGCACGGGTCACCGGGAAGGTGTCGCCCGCCGTCAGCAGGTTGGCCAGGTACTTGACCGGGATGCGCAACTGCTTGACGTCAGGGATCTGGCCGTTGACGCCCAGGTCGCCAGAGTTGGCAGCGGCCTGGATGGGCGACAGGGGCGGCACATACCAGACCATGGGCAGCGTGCGGTACTCGGGGTGCAGGGGCAGCGCCACCTTCCAGTCCACGGCCATCTTGTAGACCGGGCTGTGACGGGCGGCCACCAGCCAGGCCTCGGGGAT
>DAORJC010000272.1:0-3119 GCA_035438885.1 Aquabacterium sp.
CCGACTGCGCAGTTGCGTCAAGCACTCCGAGCAAGTCCTGGAAGGCGGGCTGGACCTGCACACCCACCGCAGCCATCGCACCCTGGAGGCCGTAGGCCGCCTGGGCGCCGACGAGTTCGTTGTGCTGCTGCCCGAATTCCAGTCGCCCGACGAGCCGATGGAAGTGGCCAAGCGCGCGCTGGAGAGCCTGCGGGCGCCCATGATGGCGTCGGGCCAGGAATGCTTCATCACGGCCAGTGCCGGTGTGGCCTGCTTCCCTGACCATGGCACCACGGTGGCCGACCTGCTGCGCAGCGCCGACGTGGCCATGGACATGGCCAAGCTGCAGGGCCGCAACTCCAGCATGCTCTTTGATCCGCAACTGGCCAGCAAGGGCCGAGTGCGTCTGGACCTGGACACCGCCCTGCACAAGGCCATGGAGCGGCAGGAGCTGGTGCTGTACTACCAGCCCAAGATCGACGTGCGCACCAGTCAGATGGTCGGCGCTGAAGCGCTGATGCGCTGGAAGCGCGATGGCAAGCTCATCCCGCCGGGTGATTTCATCCCCCTGGCCGAGACCACCGGCCTGATCAACGAGATGAGCCTGTGGGCCATCCGCGAGGCGGCCAACCAGGTCAAGACCTGGCGTGACGAGCATGGCCTGGACATCACCGTGGCCGTGAACATGCCCAGCCGCCTGTTCGAGCGCACCGACCTGGTCGACGTGATTGCCGCGATCCTCAAGGACGTGGGTGTCGAACCCCGCTGCATCGAACTGGAAATCACCGAAACCGGCCTGATGAAGGACCTGCAGGGCGTGGTGCCCTCGCTGCACAAGCTCAACGCGCTGGGCACCGAGATTTCCATCGACGACTTTGGCACGGGTTATTCATCGCTGGCCTACCTGACCTCGCTGCCCATCAGCGAGCTCAAGATCGACCGCTCCTTTGTGCGTGATCTGGGCTCGACGCCGCAGAGTTCGGCTGTGGTCTCGGCCATCATCGCGCTGGCCCGGGCCCTGGGGTTGCGAGTGATCGCCGAAGGCGTCGAACAAGTCTCGCAGATGGAGGTGCTCTACAACCTGGGTTGCCAGATCTGCCAGGGCTTCCTCTTTGCGCGTCCCATGCCCGCTCACGAAATCAATGAGTGGGTGCGTGATCAGCACCTGCGGCCGCCCATGCCTCGCATGGACACCGACCTCGCCGAACTGCCGCCCCCACCGCTGAGCACCGTCACCAGCACGCAAGCGTCCTGACGACACCGCCAGCCCAGACAAGGAGGCGTGATGACCGCCGCCAGCGCTCCCCAGAACACGCCAGCCCAACTGGCCAAGGCAGCTTTGCGCCGCCTGGCCACCCACCGCCAGGAACCCACCCCGGAGAACTACCGCCTGGCCTATGAGGCCGAGTGCCGCACGGTCGGCATGGCGGTGGACACACCGCCTGCTGTGGTCGAGACCGGCCCTCAGTGGTCCGCCCTGATCCAGCGCATCACCCGGGCCATGGAGCGCAGCCACCGGCAGTGGACCACCGCGCGCAAGCGAGAAAGCCTGGAGCGCGTGCTCGAAGGCAGCAAGCAGTCGGCCGAGCGGCTGCTGCACCGCCTGCAGCAACTCAGCCAGAGCTGGGAGCAGGACAAGCCCGACACGCCGGCCAGTGACTTTGGCGGCCTTGATGAAGAAGCCGAAACCGAGCCCTCCGGACTGGGCGAGCCTGCGGTGGACAAGGTGAGCCTGTCGCTGGATCAGGAAAGTGCCAAGCCTGCCAACGCCCCGGTGTCAGAGCCGGGCCTGCCCGCCGACCTGGCCTTGCAACTGGCCGACACCCTGGCCCTGGCCCTGCCCGCCAACGAGCCCCCCGCCCAGGAGGCACAGCAAGCCCTGAGTGACGCACTGGCCCAGGCCCTGCAGCGTCTGCCCGACGGAGAGACCAGCGCCATCCAGGCCGCCATGACGCAGGCGTGCGACCAGACACGCCGCGTGATCGAGCACCGCCACCACCTGGTGGGCCAACTGGTGGACCTGTGCACATCACTGACCGACAGCCTGGTCGACCTGGCCGAGGACGACAGCTGGGTGTCCGGCCAATGCGTGGCCATGAAGGCCGAGCTGAGCCAGGGCCTGAGCGCCCGTGGCACCCGCCGCATGCAGGATCTGCTGGAGGACACCCGGCTGCGCCAGAAGGTGCTCAAGCAGGAGCGCGAAGCCGCTCGCCTGGCGCTCAAGGAGATGATCCACCAGATGCTCAGCGAGATCGCCGAGCTGGGTCATGCCACCGGGCGCTTTCAGGACAAGCTGGTGGGTTACGCCGACACGATCGGTCAGGCCGACACGCTGGAAGGCCTGGCCGGCGTGGTGCGAGAGATGGTGGCCGAGAGCCGTGCCGTGCATGGCGCGATCGCCAACACGCAGGAGCGTCTGCAGTCGGAGCATGCCCGCGCCACGGAGCTGACCGAGAAGGTCCGCACGCTGGAGGACGAGATCCGCAAGCTCTCGGACGAGGTCTCCACCGACCCGCTGACCCAGATTGCCAACCGACGTGGCCTGAGCCGTGCGTTCGAGGCCGAGCGCTCACGCGTGGAGCGTCAAGGTGCGCTGCTGTCGATTGGATTGCTGGATGTGGACAATTTCAAGAAGCTCAATGACACGCTGGGCCATCAGACGGGTGATGAGGCGTTGAAGTTCCTGGCCCGCCGTGTGAGCGAGAGCCTGCGTCCCAGTGATGTGGTGGCGCGCTATGGCGGCGAGGAGTTCGTGGTGTTGCTGCCAGACACGCCGGTGGACGAGGCTCAGCAGGTGCTGACCCGGTTGCAGCGTCAGTTGAGTGCCGAGTTTTTCACGCAGGATGACACCAAGGTGTTCATCACGTTTTCTGCGGGGGTGACTCAGTATCGGACTGAAGAGTCGATCGAGGCTGGGCTGGATCGGGCGGATCTGGCGCTTTATGAGGCCAAGCGGACGGGGAAGAATCGGACTTGCATGGGGTGAGCGCGGGGCTGGGGGCTGGGCTGACTGCCGGCCCTTTGGCGCCCCGCTTGGTGGCGTGCGCAGAGCCCGCGACCGTGGCGTGGCACCAGCGGGGCAAAAAGAGCCGAGTCGGTGGCTGGCGGGGCGCCTGTGTGGGCGTCGCAGGCACGCAGGC
>DAORJC010000273.1:0-3100 GCA_035438885.1 Aquabacterium sp.
GCCCGCGCACTGTTGGCCCAGCCTGAAGTCAAGCCCATCGGTTTGGGCGCCCGCGACACCCTGCGCCTGGAAGCCGGCCTGTGCCTGTACGGCCACGACATCAACACCGACACCACGCCGGTCGAAGGCAGCATCACCTGGGCGATCCAGAAGGTGCGCCGCGCCGGTGGCGCACGTGCCGGCGGCTACCCTGGCGCCGCTGTGATCGATGCCCAACTGGCCAACGGCGCGCCCCGCAAGCGGGTGGGCCTGATCAGCACCGAGCGCATGCCCGTGCGCGAAGGTGCCAAGGTGGTCGATGCCAACGGCATGGAACTGGGCACCGTCACCAGTGGCTCCCTGGGCCCCAGCATCAACCAGCCTGTGGCCCTGGCCATGATCAACACGGCCAGCAGCGGCATCGGCACCCAGGTCTTTGCCCTGGTGCGCGACAAGCGCGTGGCCATGACCGTCACCGCCCTGCCCTTCGTGCCCAACGGCTACTACCGCGGCTGAACCACTGCGACTGAGATACTGTCGCCCGTTCGGCCTTTCCACTTTCATTTTCAGGACGCATGTCATGACCATCAAATACACACCCGACCACGAATGGCTCCAGATCGAAGCTGACGGCACCGCCATCGTCGGCATCACCCACCACGCTCAGGATGCCCTGGGCGATGTGGTGTTTGTGGACCTGCCGTCCGTGGGCACCAGCTTCAATCCCAAGGACATCGCCGGCGTGGTCGAGTCCGTCAAGGCCGCCGCTGACGTCTACATGCCCGTGACCGGCGAGATCATCGAAGTCAACGAAGCCCTGCGCGACGACCCCGCCCTGGCCAACACCGACCCCATGGGCGCCGGCTGGTTCTTCAAGGTCAAGCTGGCCAACCCCGCCGAGCTCGATGCCCTGATGGACAAGACCGCCTACGACGATCTGCTCAAGAACGCCTGATCGATCTGCCGCCTGCCCCGAACACCGAACGCCCCGAACCACCATGCTGAACACCCTGCCCACCCTTGTAGAGCTTGAAAACGCGACCGAATTCCAGGCCCGCCATCTGGGCCCCTGGGATGCCGAGCAGGCTCAGATGCTCAGTGTGGTGGGTGTGGCGTCGCGGCAGGCCCTGATGGAGGCCATCGTGCCGGCCAGCATCCGTCGCCCCCAGGCGATGGTGCTGCCCGCGCCGTTGACCGAAGCTCAGGCGCTGGCTGAACTCAAGGCCATTGCGCAGCAGAACCGCCTGATGCGCAACTTCATCGGGCAAGGCTATTACGGCACGCACACACCAGGTGTCATCCTGCGCAACGTGCTGGAGAACCCCGCCTGGTACACGGCCTACACGCCCTACCAGGCCGAGATCTCCCAGGGCCGCATGGAAGCCCTGATCAACTTCCAGACCATGGTGACGGACCTGACCGGTCTGGCCATGGCCAACTCCTCGATGCTGGACGAGGCCACCGCCGCCGCTGAAGCGATGACGCTGGCCGCCCGCGCCGGCAAGTCCAAGTCGACCCGCTTTGTGGTGTGCCACGACGTGTTCCCCCAGACCCTGGAAGTGATCCAGACCCGCGCTGCGCCGCTGGGCATCACGGTCGAGGTGGTCCATGCGGCCCAACTGGCCGAGCACCTCGCGACCAACGACTGCTTTGCCGCCGTCATGCAGTACCCCGGCGTCAACGGCCAGGTGCGCGATCTGCGCCCCCTGATTGACGCGCTGCACGCCAAGGGTGCGCTGGCCATTGTGGCCGCCGACCTGCTGGCCCTGACCGTGCTGACCTCGCCGGGCGAGCTGGGCGCCGACATCGCCCTGGGCACCACCCAGCGCTTTGGCATGCCCATGGGCAATGGCGGCCCCCACGCGGCCTACCTGGCCACCAAGGACGAGTTCAAGCGCTCCTTGCCGGGCCGCCTGGTCGGCGTCAGCGTCGACAGCCATGGCAACCCCGCCTACCGACTGGCGCTGCAGACCCGCGAGCAACACATCCGCCGCGAAAAAGCCACCTCCAACATCTGCACAGCCCAGGTGCTGCCCGCCGTGATCGCCAGCATGTATGCGGTCTACCACGGCCCTGAAGGCCTCCAGCGCATTGCCCTGCGTGTGGCCACCTACACGGCCATCCTGGCCGCAGGCCTCAAGACCCTGGGCCGCCGGCTCATTCACGACACCTACTTTGACACCCTGCAGGTGCTGTGCGATGACCGCGACGCCCTGCTGGCCAAGGCACAGGCCCTGGGCATCAACCTGCGCGTGGCCAGCGATGACACGCTCAGCATCTCGCTGGACGAGACCACCACCCGCCAGGACCTCATCGACCTGTGGACCGTCTTTGGTGGCCAGCAAGTGCTGCCCACCTTTGCCACCTTTGAACAGGGCGTGAGCCTGGGCCTGCCCACTGCCCTGCGTCGCACCAGTAGCTTCCTGTCTCACCCGGTGTTCAACACCCACCACTCCGAGACCGAAATGCTGCGCTACCTGCGCGCCCTGTCCGACAAGGACCTGGCCCTGGACCGCACCATGATCCCGCTGGGTTCGTGCACCATGAAGCTCAACGCCACCAGCGAGATGATCCCCATCACCTGGCCCGAGTTCGCGCACATCCACCCCTTTGCCCCCCGTGAGCAACTGCGCGGCTACGAGTTGCTCAACGAGCAGCTGTGCGCCTGGCTGTCACAAGCCACCGGCTATGCGGGCATCAGCCTGCAACCCAACGCCGGCTCGCAAGGTGAGTACGCCGGCCTGCTGGTCATCAAGGCGTATCACGAGTCACGTGGCCAGGGCCATCGCAACATCTGCCTGATCCCTGAAAGCGCCCACGGCACCAACCCCGCCAGCGCCCAGATGGTCGGCATGACCGTGGTGGTCACCAAGTGCGATGCCGACGGCAACGTGGACCTGGACGACCTGCGCGCCAAGTGCGAAGCCCACAGCGACAAGCTGGCGGCCGTCATGATCACCTACCCGTCCACCTACGGTGTGTTCGAGACCCGCGTGACCGAACTGTGCGCCCTGGTGCACCAGCACGGTGGCCGCGTCTATGTGGACGGCGCCAACATGAATGCCCTGGTCGGCCTGGCTGCCCCCGGTCAGTTTGGTGGCGACGTCAGCCACCTGAACCT
>DAORJC010000274.1:0-3095 GCA_035438885.1 Aquabacterium sp.
AGCGTGCAGAAGCTCATCTTCAACACGGACAACCCGCTGGCCAACGCCAAGCGCAAGCCTCGCCGCATCCGCATCGGCTACCTCCCGGGTGACCTGCACATGCACGCCGTGGGACTGCTGACGGTCGAGATGCTGGAGCTGCACGACCGCGAACGCTTCGAGGTGTTCGGCTTTTGCTGGAGCACGGAAGACGGCACGCCCCTGCGCGATCGCCTGCTCAAGGCCATGGAGCATCACGTGCCATTGGCCGGGGTGGACGACCTGACGGCGGCTCGGCTGATTGCTGCCCAGGACATCGACATCCTGATCGATCTGCAAGGTTTGACCTCGGGCGCCCGGCCGGACATCCTGAGCTGGCGCCCGGCGCGCCACCAGATCACATACCTGGGGTTCCCGGCCACCACGGGCCTGCCCAGCATCGACCACGTCATTGCCGACCGCTTTGTGATGCCGGAAGCGCTGCAGCCGTTCATGACGGAAAAGCCGTTGTACCTGCCGCATTGTTACCAGGCCAGTGATCGCCAGCGTCCGGTGGGCGCCATGCCCAAGCGCGCTGACTACCAGTTGCCGGACGACGCCTTTGTCTTTTGCTCGTTCAACAACAACTTCAAGATGACGCAGGAGATGTTCTCCCTGTGGATGCGCGTGCTCCAGCAGGTGGAAGGCAGCGTCCTGTGGTTGCTGGCGGACAACCGCTGGGCGCAGGCCAACATGTTGCGCTGTGCGGCCGAGCATGGGGTGGACGCCTCCCGCCTGATCTTTGCGCCTCGGGTGGCGCCGCCGGACTATCTGGCCCGCTTCACGTTGGCCGATCTGTTCCTGGACACCTTCCCGTACAACGCCGGCACCACGGCCAACGACGTGTTGTGGATGGGCACCCCGATTCTGACCTTGTCAGGGCGGACGTACATCTCGCGCATGGCGGGCAGCCTGCTCACCAACGTGGGACTGCCTGACCTGATCACGACCGACATGGACGCCTATGAGCGCAAGGCCGTTCAACTGGGGCGCAACCCTCGCATGGTGCAGACCTACAAGCGCTACCTGGCCGAGCACCGCCAAAGCTCCGACCTGTTCGACATCCCGGTCTTTGTGAAAGACCTGGAAAAAGCTTTGTCTGACCTGGTGACTGAATGACCGACATCCCCTTGCCCGACGAGGTGGCGCCTGCGCCACCCATGGTGTCGGCCGACCAAGGCGACCCCCTGCTGGGGGCGTTGCTGTGGTTGTGCCGTCACCACGGGCAGGAGCGCTCGGCGGTCTCGCTGCTGGGCACCGCAGCGGCCAGCCTGCCGCTGGCGCCCCCTCAGGCGGTGCACCTCATGCGCGAGGCGGGCTTCAATGCGGCCATCATCAAGCGTGAGCCCGAGCGCATCCTGGGTCTGCTGTTTCCGCTGGTGCTGTTGCTGCGCAGTGGCGATGTGTGCATCGTCACGCGTCGGCTGGAGTCGCGTTCTCGCCGCGATGGCGAGCGCTATGAAGTGGTCATGCCAGGCGAGGACCACGGTGTCGAGGCCACGATCGAGGACCTCAAGGCGGAGTACTCTGGCTACGCCCTGGTGGTCACACCCAAGATCCAGGAGCCTGAGCCTGACGATGGCGCGCCCATGGACGCCAGCCGTCACTGGCTGTGGGGCACGCTGCGTCGATTCATGCCGTATTACCGCTCGGCCATGCTGGCGGCCTTGCTCAGCAACGTGCTGATGCTGGTGGTGGGGCTGTTCTCGTCGGTGGTGTTTGACCGCGTGATTCCTCACAAGGCGCTGGTCACGCTGTGGTCGCTGGCCTTGGGCACGGGTGTGGCCATTGCCTTTGACCTGGCAGCCCGCCAGTTGCGCAGTCGCCTGATCGATCTGGCCGGCAAGAAGGCCGACCTGATGCTGGGCAACATCCTGTTCCGCCAGGCCCTATCGATCCGCCTGGAGCACCGGCCACCCTCGGCCGGCGGCTTTGCGCACGAGTTGGCCCAGATCGAGACGGTGCGCGATTTTTCGACGTCGGCCACGTTGTCGGCCTTGTCGGACCTGCCGTTTGTGCTGCTGTTCATTGGCATGACTTTTGTGGTGGCCGGCCCTCTGGGCTGGGTGCTGGTGCTGGCCACGCCGATGGTGCTGGGCCTGTCCTGGCTGGCCCAGGGCATGCTGGCCCGTGTCATGAGCTCCAACCTGAAACAGCATGCCCACCTGCAAGGCGTGATGGTCGAGGCTGTCGAGGGGCTGGAGGACATCCGGGCCGCTGGCGCGCAGGGGCATTTCCTGCAGCGCTATGAAGAGTCCAACGCGGCATCGGCCGTGACGGCACTGCGCTCGCGCGCCCTGACCAGCTGGGTCAACAACTTTGCGATGGTGTCCCAGCAACTGGTCACGGTGATCATGCTGGTCTGGGGCGTGCACCTGGTCCATGACGGGCAGATCACGGGTGGCGCCCTGATTGGTGCCGTGATGTTTGCCGGCCGCGCGATTGCGCCGTTGACCAGCGTGGTCGGTCTGGCCACGCGTTACCAGGGTGCCAAGGCCGCCTTGCGCATGCTCAACCGCATCATGAGCCTGCCGACCGATCGACAGGTGGACCGCAAGTACCTGCCCCGCACCACGGTCAAGGGACAGCTGGCCCTGCGCGAGGTGTCTTTTTCGTACCCCAACAGCGGTGCAGAGCATGCGCCAGCGGTGCTCAAGGATGTGAACCTGAACATCATGCCCGGTCAGCGTGTGGCCATCCTGGGCAAGATGGGCAGTGGCAAGTCGACCATCCTGCGCATGCTGGCAGGCCTGTACCAACCCACCGAAGGCATGGTGGAAATCGATGGGATCGACCTGCGTCAGATCGATCCCATCGATTTTCGATCGCACGTGGGCTTTGTGTCTCAGGAGCCCCGTCTGTTTGCGGGCTCCCTGCGCGACAACATCCTGCTGGGCCGCGCCCACGCCGATGTGCGGGCCCTGGTGCCCATCTTGCAATTGACCGGGCTGGACAAGGTGGCGGCGGCTCATCCCATGGGCATGGACATGCCGGTGGGCGAGCAGGGCTGCCTGCTGTCGGGCGGCCAGCGCCAACTGGTGGCCCTGGCCCGCTGCCTGATCACGCGCCCGCAGGTG
>DAORJC010000275.1:0-3048 GCA_035438885.1 Aquabacterium sp.
AGTACAACGCCGTGCTGGACATGCCGGCCGAGTACTACCTGGACACCATCAAGACGGTGTTCCAGGACTTCGCGCTGGTCAACGGCACCTGGATGGTCCGCAACCCCGAAGGTGTGGAAGAACTGGTGCGCCCTCAGGACATCAAGACCACGGCCTTGCTGACGATCGAAGGCGAGTTGGACGACATCTCCGGATCCGGCCAGACCAAGGCCGCACACGAACTGTGCACCGGCATTCCCAAGACGCAGCAAAAGCACTATGAAGTCGAAGGCGCCGGTCACTACGGCATCTTCTCCGGTCGCCGCTGGCGCGACCAGGCCTACCCAGAGGTCCGCACCTTCATCACGGCACACCAGAAGCCTGTGGCCAAAGCCAAGGCGGCCTGACCGCTCTGGTCAGGCCCCAAGCCAGTGCGAACGGTGTTCGCACTGGCTTACACTTCGCGTCCCATGCTTGACGCCGACCAGATCAACGCCCTGCTGCCGCAAACGCAGTGCACCCGTTGTGGCTATCCCGACTGCGCCCGCTACGCCCAGGCCTTGGCCCAGGGCGAGGCCGAGATCAACCTGTGCCCGCCCGGCGGTGCAGAAGGCGTGGCCCGGCTGGCTGAGGCCACTGGGCGCCCGGTCATCCCGCTCAACCCTGAACATGGCATTGAAGGCCCCCGCGTCTGGGCCGTGATCGACGAGTCCTGGTGCATTGGCTGCACCTTGTGCATCAAGGCCTGCCCGGTCGACAGCATCGTCGGCGCGCCCAAGCAGATGCACACCGTGATCGAGGACCTGTGCACCGGCTGCGAGTTGTGCATACCCGCCTGCCCCGTCGATTGCATCAGCCTGGTGCCCGTGCATGCGCAGGAGCCCCGCCCCACCGGCTGGGCGGCCTGGCCGCAGGCCGAAGCCGATCAGGCCCGCACCCGGTATGCCGAGCGCCAGACGCGTCAGCAACGCCTGCAGGCCGAGCACGACGCACGGCTGGCCGCCAAAGCCCAACACAAGCTGGCCCACCTGGCCGAGCTGACCAAGACCACCGATGAGGACGAGCTGGCGCGCAAGCGTGCCGTGGTCGAAGCGGCCCTGGCCCGGGCGCGTGCCCGACGGCAAGGCGGCTGAATGAACCCCATGCAACAGAACCAGATCTGAGGGTCATCACCCTGTCACGTTTGGCCTGAAAAATGCATGCTGTCGATGTGGGTGATCTGCTCGGGTCACCCACAGAGTTGGAGTCTTTCCATGCGCGCACTGATGAACCTTGCCATTGAACCCGCCCTGCACCTGTTTGAGGTCTCGGCGCTTGTCGTGATCCAGCCTTCGGAGCAGGCCGTCAAGCGGGTGCTGAAGGTGCTGGCCGACACGCCCATGGGTGCGGTGCGCATCGTTCGTGAGCGATACCCCCGCTCGCGTGCCCACGAAGTCCTGTCCTGCCAGGACCTGCCCGGCCAGATGGCCTGGGCTTGAAATCCGGGCCCCTGCCCCGAGCTTTCAGCAGCCGCTGATCTGGCGCATGCGTTTTCCTGCATGATGCAACTGATTGGCGTGCACCATGCCCGCTGCTGAAAGGACCACCCGATGACCTCTGCTGCCTCACGTCGCCCCTCTCGCCTGACCCTCGGCCTGGCGGCCGTCACCCTGAGCCTGTCCCTGAGCGGCTGCGGCTACAACAACTTCCAGCGCCTGGACGAAGACAACAAGGCCGCCTGGGCCGAGGTGCTCAACCAGTACCAGCGCCGCGCCGACCTGATCCCCAGCATCGTGGCCTCCGTCAAGGGCGAGGCCAACTTCGAGCAGGACACCCTGACCAAGGTGGTCGAGGCCCGCGCCAAGGCCACCAGCATCCAGGCCACCCCGGAGCTGGTCAACGACCCCGAGGCCTTCAACAAATTCCAGCAAGCCCAGGGCGAGGTCTCCAGCGCGCTGTCGCGCCTGCTGGTGGTCACCGAGAACTACCCCAACCTCAAGGCCAATCAAGGCTTTCAGGACCTGCGCGTGCAACTGGAAGGCACCGAGAACCGCATCACCGTGGCCCGCAACCGCTACATCGAGTCGGTCAAGGAATACAACGTGCTCACGCGCAGCTTCCCCAGCAACCTGACGGCCCTGGTGTTCAGCTACCAACCCAAGCCCAGCTTCACGGTTCAGAACGAGGCGGAGATCTCCAAGCCGCCCGTGGTCGACTTCGAAAAGAAGTAAGGCCAGGCCGTGCGCGCACTCACCCTGGCCCGGCCTTGGCCGCTCTGGCACCTGATCGTCCGGTGTTGCCTGATGGGGCTGCTGGGCCTGTCACTGTCGGGCATGGCGGCCACGCTGCCCGTGCCCCCACTGAATGCGCGGGTGACCGACCAGACCGGCACGCTCGATGCAGCACAGATGCAGGCCCTGGAGTCGCAACTGGCGGGCATCGAGACCTCGCTGGGCAGCCAGATCGTGGTGCTCATGATCCCCAGCACGCAGGGTGAGGACATCGCGGCCTACGCCTTCCGGGTGGCCGACCAGTGGAAGGTCGGGCGCCGCGAGGTGGGCGATGGCCTGTTGCTGGTCGTGGCCAAGGACGACCGCACCGTGCGCATCGAAGTGGCCCGCGCCCTGGAAGGGGCCATCCCCGACCTGGCGGCCCACCAGATCATTGAACGGGTGATCACCCCCGCCTTCAGGACGGGCGACTTTGCGGGGGGCTTGAGCCAAGGGGTCGAGCACCTGGCCTCACGCATCCGCAAGGAGGCCCTGCCCCTGCCGGAGGCGACCGACACCTCCAGCGATGGCGGTGATGAGGGCATGTCCTTGCAGAACCTGGGCCTGCTGCTCCTGGTGGGCGCCACCCAGTTTGGCGGCATGCTGACCCGGGTCATGGGCCGCAAACTGGGTGCGCTGGTCACCGGCCTCGTCGCTGGCGCCGTGGGCTGGTGGCTCAGCACCAGCCTGCTGATTGCCGCGGGTGTGGCCCTGGTGGCCATGGTGCTGGCCGTGCTGATTGGCCCGATGGCCGCCAGTGCTGGCAGACGCCACGGTGGCTGGGGTGGCGGTGGAGGCGGCGGTTGGGGTGGAGGCGGCG
>DAORJC010000276.1:0-3013 GCA_035438885.1 Aquabacterium sp.
GGGGAAGGCCCGCAAGTGCTTGATTTTCATGAAGACGCCGGTGATGCAGGGGTGGCATGAGGTGGGGCTTGTTTCAATTTTGAAACCCTATAGAATCAAATCTGAAACATGACCCGAATCCTCCGCGCCCCCTTGAATGCCGCACCGCCACAGATTGTGGCCGTTGGCTTTCGCCGCATCAACCGGATGTTGCAGGACCTGGCCCCTGAATTTGCCGACAAGGCCCGCGTGCAGGTGCTGGAGGTGGGCTTTGAGCAGGCCGTGACCCGCATCCGGGCCTTGCAGGCGCAGGGGCCCATCGACGTGGTGGTGGCCGCCGGCTCCAACGGCGCCTACCTGCGCCAGCACCTGGACACCCCGGTCGTGCTGGTCAAGGTGGGTGGCTTTGACCTGATGCAGGCCCTGGCCCAGGCGCAGCAACTCGCGCCCACCGTGGGCCTGATCACCTACCAGGGCATGGCACCTGACCTGGCACCGTTTGAGCCCCTGTTCCGCCTGGGCGTGATCCAGCGCAGCTACCAGACCGAAGAAGAGGCCGTCAGCGCCGTCCAGGCCCTCAAGGCCCAGGGCGTGCAGGTGGTGGTGGGCTCGGGCACCGTGGCCGATGTGGCCGACCAGATGGGCCTGAGCGGCATCTTTTTGTACTCGACCGAGGCGGTGCGCGAAGCCCTGCACGACGCGGTCGAGGTGGCTAGAGCCTCCCGCATCGAGCTGGCCAAGCGCGAGCGCCTCAACACCATCTTGGCGCAACTGAGTGACGGCGTGGTGGCCGTGGACCAGGACGAGCGCATCCAGACCCTCAACCCCGCCCTGGCCCAGTGGCTGGGCATCACCCCTGAGCAATGGCTGGGGCAGCGCCTCAGCGAGGTCTGCCCCGAACTGGGCCTGCAAACCACCCTGCGCCTGGGCGTGCAAGAGCTGGAAAAGATCGAGCGTGTGCGCGGCAAGGCCCTGATCGTCAACCGCATCCCCATCCTTGAGCAAGGCGTGCTGACCGGCGCCGTGATCAGCTGCCAGGACCCGATCAGCATCCAGCGGGTCGACCGCCAGATCCGCACCCGCATCCAGCCGCATGCGGCCAGTGGCCGTTATGAGCTGGGGCAGTTCCTGGGCACCAGCCCGGTGGCCGAGCGCGTGCGCCAGGCCGCGCTCAGTTGCGCGCGCAGCCAGGCCACCGTGCTGCTGCTGGGCGAGAGCGGCACCGGCAAGGAGCTGATCGCCCAGGGCATCCACGGCGCCAGCGACCGGCGCGAGCTGCCCTTTGTGGCCGTCAACTGCGCGGCCATGTCCGAGACCTTGCTTGAGAGCGAACTCTTTGGCCATGAAGAAGGCGCCTTCACGGGGGCCCGCCGGGGCGGCAAGATCGGCCTCTTTGAGGCGGCCCACAAAGGCACCATCTTCCTGGACGAGATCGGCGAGATGCCCTTGCCCCTGCAGACCCGGCTGCTGCGCGTGCTGCAAGAGCGCGAGGTGCTGCGCGTGGGCAGCACCGAGCCCACGCCCGTCAATGTGCGGGTGATCGCGGCCACCCACCGGGACCTGATGGCGCAAGTGCAGGAAGGGCGCTTCCGCCTGGACCTGTTCTACCGCCTGAACATCCTGCGCATCGACATGCCCGCCCTGCGCGAGCGCCTGCAGGACCTGCCCCTGATCGTGCAGGACCTGCACCAGCGGGTCAGCGCCCGGCTGGGTGTGGCTGCCTCGCTCACGCGGCCCCTGGTCGATGCCCTCTTGGCGCAGGCCCCCCAGCACGACTGGCCCGGCAACGTGCGCGAGCTGGAAAACATCATCGAACGGCTGATGGCCTACGCCGCGCCCCATGCTGCCAGATTGGCCACCCCGGGCAGCCCGGCCCAAGCCCGCCAGTTGCTGCAGGACACCGTGCCCGAGCTGTTTGCCGCCGTGCCCGCCACGCCGGGGTTGAAGGCGCACCAGGCTCAGGCCGACCGGGCCGAGATCCTGCGCGTGCTGCAAGCCTGCGGGGGCGACAAGGCCCTGGCGGCTGAACAACTGGGCATCAGCCGCACCACGCTGTGGCGCAAGCTTCAGCAGGCCAGGGATTCCTGAAAGCGCGCCAAGGGCCCCACCTCGCACCGCAAACCCGTGGCCTTGATCACGACCTCGGTCCCGTTGCGAAAGCCCAGCGCCAGCACCACCGGGGTCGCCCACTGGCTTGGCAGCGGCAACTCACGCCAGGGCTGGCCGTCCAGGTGGCAATCGGCCGATGTCAGCGTGCCCAGCGCACCCGACAGATCGCCCGTCACCATCGCCTGCTGGCACACCAGGCTCACGTGGCTCAGGTGCCCACCCTGAACCGACGCCGCTGACAGCCGCACGCACAGGTCGCCATCGACCCACAGGATCTGGCTCACTTCAGAGGCGGGCAGGGACAAGCCAAGGTGCATGCCCCCGATGCTAAGCCAAGCTGGCAAAATCCCCCCACCCATGAACACTGCGCCTGCCCTCCGCGTGCTGTCGGTCATCCCCCCGATGACCCAGCTCAACACCCCGTACCCCTCCACGGCTTACCTCACCGGTTTCCTGCGGTCACGCGGGGTCACGGCCATGCAGGAGGACCTGGCCCTGGCCCTGGTGCTGCGCCTGTTCTGCAAGGCCGGCCTGCAGTCCGTGCACGAGGTGGTGCTGTCCGTGCCCGATTCGCGCCGCACCGCGCCTCTGCAATCGTTTGCCGCCCAGTTTGACCGCTACCTGGCCACCATCGACGCCGTCATTGCCTACCTGCAAGGGCGCGACGCCACGCTGGCCCACCGCATCAACACCCGCAACTTCTTGCCCGAGGGCCCGCGCTTTGCCACGCTGGACGCCTATGTGGACGACGACGGCGGCGACTCCCTGGCCTGGGCCTTTGGCGCCCTGGGCCTGCAAGACCGTGCCCGCCACCTGTCCACCCTGTACCTCAATGACCTGGCCGACGTGTTGCGCGACGCCGTTGACCCGCGCTTTGAGTTTGTGCGCTATGCCGAATCCCTGGCCCAAAGCCAGGCCACCTTCG
>DAORJC010000277.1:0-2968 GCA_035438885.1 Aquabacterium sp.
ACCACCAGCCGCGAGCGGGCCATCGAGCTGTTCAGCGAACTTCGCGTGTGGGACACCGAGCACAACAACGGCGTGCTGATCTACCTGCAACTGGCCGACCACCGCATCGAGGTGCTGGCCGACCGAGGCCTGATGCAGCAGGTGCCCGATGCCGTGTGGCAGGACATGACCGACGCCTTGGGCCAGCACCTGCAGGCAGGGCACTTCGAGGCGGGGCTGACGCAGGCCATCGACCAGGTGGGTGCATTGCTGCACGTGCATTACCCGTTGGTGGCGGGTCAGACCAACATCGACGAGTTGCCCAACGCGGTGGTGCTTTTGTAGCGCAACCGGCTGTGTCATGATCCTGTCGCACCCCACAGGAGGCTCCATGTCAACCAATCACTTTGCTGCCCGCATCGGGCGTCCGCTGGCCGTCGCCGCGCTGATGGCCGCCACGCTGAACACGCCATCATTTGCCGCTGACACCCCACCCATCAAACCGGGGCTGTGGGAAGTGGTCAATGAAGGCCAGAAGATGAACGGTCAGGCCATGCCGGACCACTCGGCCCAAATGGCCGAGGTCATGAAGAGCATGCCTCCTGCGGCGCGCAAGCAGATGGAAGCGCAGATGAAGGCGCGCGGCGTGCAGATGGCCCCCGCTGCCGGTGGCGGCATGGCCGCACGCATGTGCCTGACGGCCGACATGCTGGCGCAGAACCGCTGGCAAAAGAGCGAAGCCAACTGCAAGACCGAGATCCTCAGCCGCAGTGGCAACGCCTGGAAATGGAAGGTCACCTGCCCCCAGAACCAGGGCGAAGGCACGACCACCTTCTCGGGCCGCGAGGCCTACACCACCCAGATGCACATGACCATGATGCAGGACGGGCGCAAGCAGACCATGGACATGACCCACAAGGCCAAGTGGCTGGGCGCCGATTGCGGCTCACTCAAACCCATGACCGGCCAGATGCCCAAGAACTGAGATGACGACGTTGATGAAGGCCGCCGAGATCGAGGCGTTCTTTGCGACCCTGCAGGCAGCCAACCCGCACCCCGAGACGGAGTTGCTGTACGACAGCCCCTTCGAGTTGCTGACCGCCGTGCTGCTGTCGGCCCAGGCCACCGACGTGGGCGTGAACAAGGCCACGCGCAAGCTCTACCCGGTGGCCAACACGCCGCAGGCCATCCTGGACCTGGGACTCGATGGCCTGTGCGAGTACATCAAGACCATCGGCCTGTACAAGAGCAAGGCCAAACACCTGCTGGAGACCTGCCGCATCCTGATCGAGCAGCATGGGGGCGAGGTGCCACGCACGCGCGAGGCCCTCGAAGCCCTGCCCGGCGTGGGGCGCAAGACGGCCAATGTGGTGCTCAACGTGGCCTTTGGCGAGCCCACCATGGCGGTGGACACGCACATCTTTCGCATGGGCAACCGCACGGGCCTGGCCCCCGGCAAGACGCCCCTGGCGGTGGAGCTCAAGCTGCTCAAGCGCATCCCCGCGGCCTACCGGCTGCACGCCCACCACTGGCTGATCCTGCATGGCCGCTACATCTGCCAGGCACGCAAGCCGCGCTGCTGGGAGTGCTCGGTCAGCCCGCAGTGTCACTTCAAGGACAAGACACCCGCACCCGCCAAAGCCGCTTGACGGGACGAGTCCCCGGGGTCTGATCCGGGCTTCAGGCGGCGCGACGGCGCATGGCGACGCCCAGGGCCAGCAGACCCACGATGGACATCACGTAGGCCTCAGGCTCTGGCACCGCGTTAATCGCGCTGGCAAAGCTCTGACCGACCACGGCATGGATGGCCTCGGTGGGGTGCACGCTGTCCCACAGGTAGTGGTCAGCCGGGTTGCTGCACAAGGTGCCCTGCCCTGTGTAGTTGCCCGACCAGCAAGGCGTGGTCACATCCAGGCCCCGGGCCACGTAGTCGTTGCGCACACCGGTCATCAAACCGTAGGTGTCAAACACCAGGATGTTCGAGCCCGCCAACTGGCCTTGCAACTGCGCGAACGAGGCAGACAAGGTGCTATTGAAGGCCAGGGTCAGTTGCTTGAGACCGAACTGAACCTGGGCGCTCTGCTTCATGGCCTCGGCCGTGGTGGACAAGTCAGGCAGGTTGGGCACCAGAAAGTCACGGGCACCGGCGGCGTACAACAGGCTCACATCGGCCAGCAGGTTGGTCACGGCCGTCTGAATGGTCGACGCGGCAGGCGCCGAGAAAAAGTCGTTGCCACCGGCCCACACCACGTACAGGCCTGACGAGTCGACCGAGCCATTCTGAGCGGCCACGTAGTTGTTGATCTGGCTTTGCACGCCGGTGCCACCGAGGACGCCGCCAATGGTGATGCGGTTGTCCGTGCCGGTGAGCGCGCCACCGTAACCCAGGCTGACCAGGGGCACGTTCAGTTCCTGGGCCAGCACTTCCACAGCCACCAGACCGTTGGAGAAGCGGCCGTCAAAGTAGGGGTCGGCGGGCAGGTCAATGCCGAAGGCGGCGAAGCGGGCCTGCACATTGCCGGTGTCGGCCAGGCTGTCGCCAAAGGACAGCACCTGGCTGGGGGCGGCTTGCGCCAGGGTGGTGACGAGCGTGGCGGCGGCGGCCAGCAGGGTCGAGCGAACGGAAACGGTGAACGTCATGTGCTTGGGGCTCCTGAGGTGTGCCCCAGGGACGGGGCTTTGCGTTGGGCGGCACGATAGCACTGCGTGTGGGAGTTTCCGGGATGTGGGATGGGACTCTCCCCCGCAAGAGGGGGATTTGTGCGATGGATGGATGCTCGTTTTGGCGGGGAGCGCGGGGCTGGGGTCTGGGCTGACTGCCGGCTGGGCTTCATGTGGGCGGTCCCGCCTTCAGCGGGACTGCCTTGTGGTGCTCGCGTCGAGGTGGTGCCGGAGAACTCGCTGCGCGGCCTGACGGCCGCTTCGCTCAAACATCTCCGGCAAGTTTGTCAACGATGCGCGCTGCGCGCGCCCACCTCGACGCTCCGCT
>DAORJC010000278.1:0-2956 GCA_035438885.1 Aquabacterium sp.
ATGCACTTGATTTCATGATGCCTCCTTGAGTGATTTGCGGCGACGCGCCACGATGGACAAGCCCACCAAGCCCACGCCCAACAAGGCATAGGTGGAGGGCTCAGGCACCGCAGTGCTGAACACCAGGCGCGTCTGAATCGAACCGTGGTCGGATGTGAGGGACAAGATCTCCTTGCCCGTGCTCAACAAACCCAGACTGTTTGCCAAGAAGTTGTAGCCTTCGCTGGAGAGGTACAAGCTCGAAAACGTGATGGTGGAGGCCACTGTGGTGGCGTCGATCACCTCAGACGCCGTGACCACATTGCCAATCGTCCACAAAGTGGTATTCGGCAGGTTGTAGGCCACGCTGGGGCGCGTGCCCACCGGGCTGCTCAAACCCATGAGGTCTGCCACCACAGTTTTGTTGGTCAGATCAAACCGCAAATTGCTGATGGCCGCCGAGCCGCCGTTCTGGATGGCCGTGATGCGCGTGCCGCTGAACTGCACCGTGCTTGGCGCATTGGTCACGGAAAGGATCTGGCCTGTTGCATGGTCAAGGCTCACCGATTCCACCTGGTTGTGTACCTGCATGCCGGTGCGAAGAGTCGGCCAAATGCCCACACTGAGCTGTGTGTCCAGAGAGGCCTCGCCAGTCACCACCACCTTGGCCTTGTAAACATCGACTGCTGC
The DNA here is from genome assembly GCA_035438885.1 of Aquabacterium sp. Taxonomy (GTDB): domain Bacteria; phylum Pseudomonadota; class Gammaproteobacteria; order Burkholderiales; family Burkholderiaceae_C; genus Aquabacterium. Next base: position 670 of record DAORJC010000278.1, read on the forward strand.
GACGAATCCGCCAAGTTCTGCATAGTCCTGGCTCTCCGTCCACCCGCCATTGCTCAGCGTCCAGGTGCTCGTGCCGCTCACCGGCACACTGACCGGCGCGGCCTGAGCCGCAAAAGTGCAAGCCAGACAGGCTGCTGCCACGGATTTCATCCAGATGGTGTGAGTCATCATCGCTCCCTGTTTGTGATCGTGTGATTGTTCCACCTGCACCGATGACCGGATATCCGCGTGAGCCCTCCCCCCATTTGGGCGGGTCCATGCGCCTGCGCCTAAGTTGAACTAGACTAGACCGGACTAGGCTGTTCTGGAGACCACATGCAAGCTGTCAACATGCTGCAGGCCAAGTCGTCGCTGTCTCGACTGGTGGAAGACATCGAGCAAGGCCGGGCCCGCGAAATCATCATCGCGCGCAACGGCCGCCCAGCGGCCAGACTGGTTCCCCTCGATGACGCTGCTCCAACGGACAAACGGCTGGGCGTTGCCAAAGGCCTGTTTGTGGTGCCCGACACCATCGATGAGCGCAACGATGTGCTCCTCAGAACCGGTGCTTGATGCCCGCCTGCTTCATGATCTCGTTGGCCATGTCGCGTGATTGCATGCTCCTGGACACCGTCTGGTTTCGCTTCCCGTTGGTCCACAGCTCATGTGAACCCTTGCCGGCGCGCAAAAACGAGTATCCGCAGGCCCTGAGTTGCTCAGTGAAGTACCACGGGCTCGGCCGAACGAGACTTCCCGATCTGCAGCTCGATCAATTCGTCTGCAGCAAGCGTGACCTCGCGCATCAACTCGTCGAGGCTTGCGCCTTCCACCGCCAGGCCGTCAATGTCGGGGCTCGTGGCCCAAAAGACATTGGCCTCTCGGTCTTTGTGCACATAGGCGCGAAAGCTCAGGGGAATGCCAGCCTTGGCTGCGACTTTCCACCCAAACAACCCCACGCGGTAGTGCATTTTTTTCATGATGCGGTTCACCCTGAATCGCTCCCTTGTCTTTTATTTGAATGATTGTGCAGCAAAAAAATTTGCCCCGCCCCCCGGGAATGCGTGGCAAAGGGTCATCTGTTCAATGCGCCACGAACTTGATACCCCCCATGAAAAAGGCCGCACCAAGGTGCGGCCTTTTCGTGATCATCGCTGATCAAGCGGGCATCACTGCAGCTTGATTTCGACGTCCACGCCAGCAGGCAGGTCCAGCTTCATCAGGGCGTCGACCGTCTTGTCGGTGGGGTCAACGATGTCCATCAGGCGCTGGTGCGTGCGGATCTCGAACTGGTCACGCGACGTCTTGTTGACGTGGGGCGAACGCAGGATGTCGAAACGCTGCAGGCGTGTCGGCAGGGGCACGGGGCCCTTGACGATGGCGCCAGTGCGCTTGGCGGTTTCAACGATTTCAGCCGACGACTGGTCGATCAGCTTGTAGTCAAACGCCTTCAGGCGAATGCGGATCTTTTGATTGGCGGCCATGACGGCTCCTTTGCAATAAAGAACAAGTCCTGCAGGCAGCACAAGGCCACCCGCAGGCACACGTCACGACGATCAGTCGAGGATCTTGGCAACCACGCCGGCGCCGACGGTACGACCGCCTTCACGGATGGCGAAACGCAGACCTTCTTCCATGGCGATCGGGTTGATCAGCTTGACGGTGATCGACACGTTGTCACCAGGCATGACCATTTCCTTGTCGGCTGGCAGCTCGATGGAACCGGTCACGTCAGTCGTACGGAAGTAGAACTGAGGGCGGTAGTTGTTGAAGAAAGGCGTGTGACGGCCGCCTTCGTCCTTGGACAGGACGTAGATTTCGCCGGTGAAGTGCGTGTGTGGCTTGATGGAGCCGGGCTTGCACAGCACTTGGCCGCGCTGCACGTCTTCACGCTTGGTGCCGCGCAGCAGGATGCCGACGTTGTCGCCAGCTTGACCTTGGTCCAGCAGCTTGCGGAACATTTCCACGCCGGTGCAGGTGGTCTTCTGGGTGGCAGCGATACCGACGATTTCGATTTCTTCGCCGACCTTGACCACACCGCGCTCGATACGACCGGTCACGACGGTGCCGCGGCCAGAGATCGAGAACACGTCTTCCACGGGCATCAGGAACGTACCGTCCACAGCGCGCTCAGGCGTGGGGATGTAGGTGTCCAGGGCTTCAGCCAGTTGCATGATGGCTTGTTCGCCCAGAGGACCGGTGTCGCCTTCCAGAGCCAGCTTGGCCGAACCCTTGATGATGGGGGTGTCGTCGCCGGGGAAGTCGTACTTGGACAGCAGCTCGCGCACTTCCATTTCGACCAGTTCCAGCA
>DAORJC010000279.1:0-2947 GCA_035438885.1 Aquabacterium sp.
AGCAAATGCAAAAGGGTTTCACGCTGATCGAACTGATGATCGTCGTGGCCATCATTGGTATTCTGGCTGCTGTGGCCATCCCCCAGTACCAGAACTATGTGTCCAAGGCCAAATACGCGGCAGGCATCAATGCCATTGGCCAGCTCAAGACGGCGGTGGCCACGTGTGCAACCAACAACAATTCGGTGATTGGCGGTAATTGCGACACCATCGCTCTGCTGCAAGCTTCCGGTGACCTGCCCGCAACTTGGGCGCTGCCTGTGGTGCCCAACTTCACCTTCACCTTCCCAGGTGCTGGCGCGATTGTCATGACCGGCAATGCCACGGTGGGCTCGTGCATTGTGACAGCAACCCCGACGGCCAACACCAATGCGTTGACTTGGCAATTCGCGACAACGGGTGGCGGTGACTGCGACAAGTCCAAGACCGGCTTCTAAAGCGCGACATCTTGAAAAACCCGCGCAAATGCGCGGGTTTTTTTATGGCTGATCCATGGAGGTGATCATGAAACGAGCTGTCAGAGGTTTCACGTTGATCGAGTTGATGGTGACGATGGCCGTGCTGGGCATTCTGGTGGCGATGGCGCTACCTCAATACCAGAACTACATGACACGGGTCAGGTGGCAAGATGCCGTGATTACCTTGGATCTGACGCGCAAGGCCACTGTTGAATGCATTCAGTTAAGGAGCGGCAATCCGTCGCTTTGTCAAACAGACGCAGACATTGGCATGGTCATGCCCACCTCTGCTGCAGCTGGTCGTGTGACCATATCAAGGGGCAGTTTTACAAGCGGCTCAGGCGGCTCTGGCGGCGACATGACATTCGTCATGTCTTCATCAAACCCAAGCATGGGTGGATGCACGGTCACTGTCACTGGCACATCCCAAGTGAGTCATGTGTCTTGGACCTATGTGACCAGCGGTGCGGGATGCAGCAAGGCCAACACGGGGTACTGACCAGCGTCAGGCTCGGCCTGGGAGTCTGGCGGGTGGCCGTGGGTGCATGGTCTTGAAAAAGCCGAGGGGCATTTGATGTGTGCAGGCACACTCAAGGCTAAAATTCAGCGCCCGCTCCATTCCCAATCAACGCCCGCCCCCACCATGCAAGAAAACACCAAGAACGTCACCGCCATGGCCAATGCCATCCGCGCCCTGGCGATGGATGCCGTTCAGCAAGCCAATTCGGGTCACCCCGGCGCCCCGATGGGCATGGCCGACATGGCAGTGGCCTTGTGGGGCCGTCACCTGCGCCACCATCCGGCGCAACCCCTGTGGGCTGACCGCGACCGCTTTGTGCTGTCCAACGGCCACGCCTCCATGCTGATCTACGCGCTGCTGCACCTGTCGGGCTACGACCTGCCGCTGCAAGAGCTCAAGAACTTCCGCCAGATGCACAGCAAGACCCCGGGCCACCCCGAGGTCGGCGTCACCCCCGGTGTCGAGACCACCACCGGCCCCCTGGGCCAGGGCATCACCAATGCCGTGGGCCTGGCCCTGGCTGAAAAGCTGCTGGCGGCCGAGTTCAACATCGATGGCCACGTCATCGTCAACCACCACACCTTTGCGTTCCTGGGCGATGGCTGCCTGATGGAAGGCATCAGCCACGAAGCCGCTGCCCTGGCCGGCGCCTGGAAGCTGGGCAAGCTGATCGCCCTGTACGACGACAACGGCATCTCCATCGACGGCCAGGTGGCCCCCTGGTTCATCGACGACACCCCCAAGCGTTTCGAAGCCTATGGCTGGAACGTGATCGACATGGTCGACGGCCATGACGTGGACGATGTCGACGGCGCCATTGCCCGCGCCAAGATGAGCAAGGACAAGCCCACGCTGATCGTCTGCAAGACCAGCATCGGCAAGGGCTCGCCCAACCGTGCCAACACGGCCAAGGCCCACGGCGAGCCCCTGGGCGGCGACGAGATCAAGCTCACGCGTGAAGCCATTGGCTGGACGCACGACGCCTTCGTGATCCCGCAAGAGGTCTATGCCGACTGGGATGCCAAGGCCGAAGGCGAGCTGCTGGTGGCCGACTGGAACCAGCGCTTTGCCAAGTTCGAAGCCGCATTCCCTGAGAAGGCCGCCGAGTTCACCCGCCGCATGGCCGGTGAGCTGCCCGCCAATTTTGCCGAGATCGCGGTGCAGGCCGTGGGTGCGGCCCATGACAAGGCCGAAACCGTGGCCAGCCGCAAGGCCAGCCAGATCGCGCTGGAGTTCTTCACGGCGGCCATCCCTGAGATGCTGGGCGGCAGCGCCGACCTCACCGGCTCGAACCTGACCAACACCAAGAGCACGCCTGCGCTGCGTTTTGGCGACGACGGCGCTGTGGTGCTGACCGAGGGCAAGCCCGGTCGCCACATCAACTACGGGGTGCGCGAGTTCGGCATGGCCGCCATCATGAACGGCATCACGCTGCATGGTGGATTCATCCCCTACGCCGGCACCTTCCTGACCTTCTCGGACTACAGCCGCAACGCCATCCGCATGGCCGCGCTGATGAAGCAGCGCGTGATCCATGTGTTCACGCACGACTCCATCGGCCTCGGTGAAGACGGCCCGACCCACCAGTCGGTCGAGCACGCCGCCAGCCTGCGCCTGATCCCCGGTCTGGATGTCTGGCGCCCGGCCGACACCACCGAGACCGCCGTGGCCTGGACCATGGCCCTGGCCAACAAGCACCGCCCCAGCGCGCTGCTCCTGTCGCGCCAGAACCTGCCCTACGCGCCCAAGCAGGACGCCGATGTGATCACCCAGGGTGCTTACGTGCTGGCCGAGCCCGCTGAAGTGGGCCTCAAGAAAAAGCCGGTGGCCGTGATCATTGCCACGGGCTCGGAAGTCCAGTTGGCCCTGCACGCCCAAGCTGCTCTGGCCAAGGACGGCATCCCGGTTCGTGTTGTGTCCATGCCCTCGACCACGGTGTTTGACCGCCAGCCGGTGGACTACAAGAAGT
>DAORJC010000280.1:0-2872 GCA_035438885.1 Aquabacterium sp.
CCCGTCGTGGGTGGTGCCTGGGCGTCAGAAAGGAACAATGTGCGTCAGACGGAGACTCAGACTCCATCATGTTCGCTCAACCATGATCTGGGCGACCTCACGCATGCCGTTGCTGACGGTGTCGGATTCAGCCAGTGCGCGCCAGAAAACCTGCGCCATGTGCCGCGCGGCGCTTTGCAGGCTCAACGTGTTCGGCTCGAACGCGCTGTAGTCTGCTGCGCCCGACACCATGTCCGGCCGCCAGCGCATGGGCAGCATGTCATAGATCGGTGCGATCCGGAAACGCGGTCGAACCAGCGTGCGGCTGTCCACAAACAGGCCGAGATTGCCCGAATGCATGTCGGTGTTCCCAATGAGTCGACCAAAATGCCACACGGCTTCTGCCTTGCTCGCATCGTCTTTGCTCAACTGCTGCTGGGTGGCCAACTGCGCGCAGGTGTTTGTCCAGTTTTGATAAGCATCCGCCACAAAGCCTGTATGAGCAGCACCCACAGACACCAGATGGCGGCGCCCCGAGGCGCCCAAGCGATCAAAGCGTTCGCTCACCAGGTAAGTGCGCGTGGGGCTGCTGACCATCTTCGTGGTGGCAGCGGCAATGCCGTGAGCACGCAGCGTGTCCAGCGCCAGGCATTCGGCATGCAGCAGATCGTGCCAACGCTCACCAAAGGCCGTGCCCCTGGGCGGGGTGAACTTCACGAGCACATGCGTGCCGTCTGCATACCTGGCCAGCAGTTTGGGTTGCTCTCCACCTGCAGACGACCCCGCCGGCAAGGTCTTCGCCACATTCAGGCTGAGTTGATCCAGCGCCGCTGCCATGTTGTCCGCGTCATCTGCCAAGTCAGGCAGCACATGCACCTTCCCCGCAGGCGTTGGATCGGCAGGCTCTCCCAGCGCGATGGCCCCCGGCGCATCCTGAACATGCAGCGCCGCGAACAGGATGGATTCCAGTGTCCAGCGCTCCAGGTCTGACTCCACCCCGCTTGCGCTCAGGTGTTGCGCCAGCAGCCTGCCCAAAAAGCCTTGGGCGCGCAGCGGATCCAGTACCCAGGGCAGGGCGGCCTTCGTGACGAAGGTGTGGCCGGCCAAGTCCACGTGCAGCACGTCCCCGGACAGCAGGCTCAGCGTGCCCACCTTGTCGAAACGCCCGCTTTCGTCCACCCAGTAAAGTGGCTGCTGAGCAGGCAAGCCACGAATGGATTTGGCGAGACCATAACGCCTGGCACGCCCCTGGCCCAGCACCAGCACCCGACCACTCAATTCAGCCAGCATGCGCGAGACGGTTGCCTGGCTTTTGCCCGTGCTTTCCTGCAGTTCCTTGGATGACGCCAGCCCCCTGACGCTGAGCGTACCCAGAATGGTCAGGAGATCACGGTCATGCAAGTCGCTGTTGTGCATGGGCTTGTTGAATAGAAAATGAATAGATATTTTATTTCCATTCTACCAATGGACCGCAAGGAATGAATGCGCGCTAAAATATGCGCACAAACTCATGCGCATAGAGGTCTCGCCATGCCCGTTGCCCCAACTGCCAAACACACACGAACGGTGCACGCTGGCAAGCGCCCCACCAATTTGAGCCTCAGCATCGACGTGCTGGAGGCGGCCAAAGCCCTTGATCTCAACATCTCACAGGTGTGCGACACCTATCTGCGTGAGCTGGTGCGGCAGGAGCAAGAACGCCGCTGGCGCCAGGAGCACGCCGATTTTGTCAGCGCCTACAACGCCACCATCGAAGCCGAAGGCCTGCCACTGGACGAGTGGAGAAGCTTCTGATGGCGCGTTTCGATGTGTACCCCAATCCCGGCAGCCACGCGGCCACCACACCCTACCTGCTGGATGTGCAAAGCGACCTGCTCGACGGGCTGGACAGCCGGATGGTGGTGCCGCTGCGAAATCTGGCGCACTTTCCGGCGGTCAAGCTGCCAACCCGATTGACGCCGGTGCTGACCATTGAGGGGCAAGACTTTTTGCTCGAAACGCCCAAGATGGGCGCTGTGCCCAAGCGCATCCTGAAAACGCCCGTGACCTCGCTGGCCGATGAACAAGCGCAGATCACCGCCGCGCTGGATTTCCTGTTCCAGGGATACTGAGCCTTCACCATGCAGCCCCGCACCGCCCCAGATACCACCGCCTGGTACCTGATCCACACCAAGCCCCGGCAGGAGCACATCGCGCTGACCAACCTGGAGCGCCAGGGCTACACCTGCTACCTGCCGCTGCTGCGCGTTGAAAAAATTCGCCGTCGCAAGGCCGAAGTGGTGAGCGAGCCCATGTTTGCACGCTACCTGTTCGTGCGGCTGGACACCAGCGACAACGGCCCCAGCTGGGCGCCCATTCGCTCCACCCTGGGGGTGAGCCAGCTGGTGCGCTTTGGCACCCGGCCCGCCAAGGTGGAAGACCCCCTGGTTGACCTGCTGCGCAACCGCGAGCTGGCCCAGCCCACCGAGCCACTTTTCAAACCAGGCGACACCGTGGTGATCACCGAAGGCCCGTTTGCCGGGCTGGAAGCGGCCTACCAGATGACCGATGCCGAGCAGCGCGCCATGGTGCTGCTGCACATCTTGAGCCAGCCCGTGCCGGTGCAGATTCACGCCGCCAGTCTGCGCAAGACGGGCTGTGTCAACGGTATTCCAATTTTCCCCACCCGGATTATTGGACGACCACTGACAGGGCTGACTGGCCTCAGCGGATGAACAAGCGCAGATCACCGGCTGCTGACAATCAATGAGGCAAATCGTCGACCTTTGGCAAGTGCCTGGCCAGATCCATGCTGTCGTGTAGCAACCGCAACACTTCCAAGACCTGATCATCAGCGACCCGAAACACCACGAAGTGACGAGCTTTGCGACCGTGGCGGGCGGTGTGCAGGGTG
>DAORJC010000281.1:0-2849 GCA_035438885.1 Aquabacterium sp.
CAGCCCACAGCGAGGGGTACTCGCCTCGGTGCTCGCGCACCATGCGAACAGCTCGTTCGCGGACTTCAGGTGAAAACTGGTTCGACTTCTTGCTCATGGCTCTATCCTCTCAGGGAAAAGAGCCTCCTCAAAACCCGGGGCCCCGATGGCCAGGTCAAATTCCCCCACCCTTGGCCACCCCAAACTCCCCCAGGCAGGACCGGTCAGATTATGACGACTCGGGGGTGATGGCGATGCGAGCGGCGGCCTCTTTGAGGCGGTAGCTCTTGCCCTCGAACTCCAGCATGGCGCAGCGGTGCATGAGTCGGTCCAGGATGGTGGTGGCCATGGTGGCATCGCCCAGGTACTTACCCCAGTCCTGCACCACGCGGTTGGAGGTGATGACGATGGCGCGGCGCAGCTTGTAGCGCTGGTGGACGATGACCTGCAAGAGTTCGGCGCTGATGTCGGCGATGCGCCGGGCCAGGAACAGATCGTCCAGCACCAGCAGGTCCGGCTCGACCCAGGCCTTGAGCTGCTCAGCCTGCTCTTGTGTGCTGGCCAGCCCGTAGCGGGCGAACTCGGTGTCGGCCTCCACGTAACGCACGTCGTAGCCTTGCAGCGTGGCCTGATAGGCCACGGCCTTGGCCACATGGCTCTTGCCGGTGCCGGGCTTGCCGATGATCAGCGCGTTGGCGCCCTCACCAATGAACTTCAGGGTGTGCAACTCGAAGCAGGCGCTGCGCGGCAGCTTCGGGTTGAAACGCCAGTCGAAGTCGGCCAGCGAGGGGCGATCATCCAGGCCCGAGCGCTTGAAGCGGCGCTCGGTCAGGCGAGAGCGGCGCCGGTCCAGTTCGTCCTGGAGCATGGCGGCGAAGGTCTCCAGGAAGGGTTGCTGGGCGGCTTGGGCCTGCATCACGCGGGTGGACAAGGTCTCGGCGATGCCGGACAGGCGCAGCTCGCGCAGGGCGCGTTCGATCTCGATCATGTTCATGCCCGGCCCCCTTGCTCGGTGGTGGTTGCAGTGGTGCTGCCGGTGGCGGTGGTCGCTGTGACGGCGGCCGCGTGCGCGAACAGATCGGCGTACTCATCGGCGTCGCGGATGAGCTCATGCTGCTGGGTCAGCGTGTGGGAATCACTGGCAGGCGCACCGCTGGAGGCGGTCTCGATGGTCGCCAGTGCCTGGGCAAAGATGGTTTCAGTCAGAGCCAGCACGCGCTTGTAGCTGTAGATCCCTTGCTCCAGGGCCTGCGCGCAGGCCGCATTGATGCAGTGTGCCGGGTAACGCCTGGCCAGACTGACGATGCCCCAGAGCTTGCGCTGGCCCACCCGGCCCTCGATGGCAAAGAGCAACTGGCACAGCCGGCTGGCGTGCTCACCGATCTCGCTGGCCTGACGCAGGATCAGACGGGTCTCGCGCGAAGGATTGAACACCCGCTCGTCCATGGGCAGCACCACCGTGCCGGGGCGCTCGGCCTTGGCGTGGGTGCGCAGCAAGGCCGCGGTGTTGATGTCACGGATCTCGATGCGCTGGGCGTAGATGCGCACCAACACCTTGGAGCCGATGCTCGCCGGTCGCGCGGCGTAGCTGCTGTGCTCCACCCGCACGCAGCTGTCGTCACAGACGGTACGCACCGCCTCGTCGAAATACTGCATGCCCAAGAGCGGCAGCGCCTTGAGGTGAGCGCGCTCCTCCTCGAACATGGCCTGTACCTGACGCCGCTCGGTGCCGTGGATGCGCTTGGCCGCCCAGTTCTTCTCCCAGTGCGCCAGGAACTCGTTCTGGGCCTCGATGGACTCAAAGCGCCGGCCCTTCAAAGCCGTGGCCTGCGTGTGGCCAATGGCATGCTCGACCGTGCCCTTGCGGTTGGGGTCCCGTACCCGCGCCGGGTCGGCCACCACGTCGTAGTGCACCAGGGTGGCGGCGTAGACCTTGTTGAGCTCGGGCTCGTACAGGTCGGGTTTGATGACGCCCTCCTTGAGATTGTCCAGCACCACGTACTGCGGGCAGCCTCCAAAGTGGCGAAAGGCCTGCTCGTGCAGCTCGGCCCAGACCTGGTGGCTGGACTTCCAGACCACGCATCGGAAACTGGCACGGGAGTAGCGCAGCGTGGCCACGAACAGGCGGGGTTTGCGATACCGGTCGCTGCCGGGCACGCGGGTGGGCGCGCCCTCGCCGTAGTCCACCTGCATCTCCTCCCCAGGCAGGAAGGACAGGCGATCAAACTGCTCGGGCTCCTTGTGGCGCAGCTTTGCACAAAAGCGTTTGACCGAGTTGTACTGGCCAGCAAAGCCGTGCTGGTCGACCAGGTCCTGGTAGATGGCCGTGGCGTTGCGCTTGAGCCGCAGCTGGGCTTCGATGAACTCGCGCCAGGGTTCGCACAGGGAGGTGGCCACCGGCACAGGAGCCGGTGGCCAGGGTGGAGGAATTTGCTGGGCCGAGCCGGTGGCCACCCCGGGGGAAATTGACTGCAGTTGCTCCAGCCAGCGCTGGTGGTAGCTCCTGACCGTCTTGCGGTCGATGCCCGTGATGCGGGCGATCTCGCGTTGCGATGTGTTGCGCTCCAGCAGTGTCTCGATGGTGGCGCGTTGGTTGGACTTCAAGACATTCACTCCTTGGCCTTCCCTCGAGGAAGACCGGATCAATGTCCTGCCAACAGGTGCCGACGACGCCGGCGTTTAACCCCTATCCCCGATCAGTTCAGGTGGGGGAGTTTGAGGTGGCCATAGACGGGGGAATTTGGGTGGCCATCAGGGAGTTGTCAGAGCCATCGTTCCGTCCTTACTCGGACGCGACCAAAAAGCCCGATCTGAACCGCCCCGGGTTTTGAGGAGGCTCTTTTCCCTGAGAGGATAGAGCCATGAGCAAG
>DAORJC010000282.1:0-2771 GCA_035438885.1 Aquabacterium sp.
GGCACCGGCACGGTCGACGAGATCACCCCCCGCGCCTTGCAGGCCCTGTCGGCCTGAACAAGGCCTGCCACCTCCGAGCCTTCGGGTTCGGCCCTTCTCAGCCCCGATCCGTCGGGGCTGTTTTGTTTGTATCCTCTGCCTTGTGATCCCTTCGTCGTTCATCCAGGACCTGCTGGCCCGCGCTGACATCGTCGACATCGTCGGCCGCCATGTCACGCTCAAAAAAGCCGGCATCAACTACAAGGGCCTGTGCCCGTTCCACGGCGAAAAATCCCCCAGCTTCATCGTCAGCCCCACACGCCAGACCTACCACTGCTTTGGCTGCGGCGTGCATGGCAACGCCCTGGGCTTTTTGATGGAGCACACCGGCCAGGGCTTTGTGGATGCGGTCAAGGACCTGGCGCAGATGCAGGGCATGCCCGTGCCCGAGGAACAAAGCGACCCGCAAGAGCGCGAGCGTGCCAAGCAGCAAAGGGAAAAGCAGCTGTCGCTCACCGACGTGCTGGGCAAGGCCAGCCAGCACTGGCGGCAGCAACTCAAGCACAGCCCCCGCGCCGTGCAATACCTCAAAGGCCGCGGCCTGACTGGCGAGATCGCCGCCCGCTTTGCCATGGGCTACGCGCCCGATGGCTGGAAAGGCCTGGCCAGCGTCTTTCCCAAGTACGAAGACCCGCTGCTGGTGGAATCCGGTCTGGTCATCGTGCCGGACGACCAGCAGGGCAAATCAGAGGCCGAGGCCAACCGCTACGACCGCTTCCGAGACCGGATCATGTTCCCGATTCGCTCGGTGCAGGGTGAGGTCATCGGCTTTGGCGGGCGGGTGCTGGACAAGGGCGAGCCCAAGTACCTGAACTCGCCCGAAACACCGGTCTTCAGCAAGGGGCGTGAGCTTTACGGCCTGTACGAGGCCCGCACCGCCCTGCGCAACAAGGGCTATGTCATCGTCACCGAAGGCTACATGGACGTCGTGGCCCTGGCCCAATGGGGCTTTGCCAATGCCGTGGCCACCCTGGGCACCGCCTGCACGGCCGACCACATGCAAAAGCTGTTCAGGTTCACCGAGCAGGTGGTTTTCAGCTTTGACGGTGATGCCGCAGGCCGCCGCGCCGCTGGTCGGGCACTGGAAGCCGCCCTGCCCCATGCCACGGACACCCGCCGAATCAGCTTCTTGTTCCTGCCGACCGAGCATGACCCGGACAGCTTCATCCGCGAGAACGGGGCCGAGGCCTTTGAGGAGCGCATCAAGCAGGCCATTCCCCTGTCACGCCAGTTGCTGACCCATGCCGCCCACGACTGTGACCTGGACAGCGCCGAGGGGCGCGTGCGCCTGCTGGCTCAGGCGATCCCGCTGCTGGCTCAGTTGCCAGACGGTGGCTTGCGAGACCAGATCCTGAGCGACCTGGCGGCCCAGGCTCGCGCCGAGGTGGACGATGTCCGGCGCCGCCTGCAGCAGGCCCGGCAGGACGGCGGCGGCCACCCGGGGAGCGGGCGACGCCCTGCCCATGCCGCCAGCCACACCCTGGGCGACGACGGCATCCCGCTGGACCTGTCCGAGGCCAACGCCGCGGCCTACCAGGAGGGCTACGACGTGGGCGACCCTGGCCAAGGCGGCGACTACGCCCCCGCCTCTGACCGTGGCGGCCACTGGGGTGGCAAGGGCGGCGACAAACGCGACTGGAAGAGCAACTGGAAAGGCGGCCAGGGCGGCAAAGGTCGGTGGCGCCAAGGGGGAGGTTGGGACCGCGAGGCGCGCACCCCACAACGCCCCCTGCCCCAGGCCGCTCGCCCGCTGGAGCGCGCCGCCTGGATGCTGCTGCAGCGAAGTGACCTCTGGGAGCAACTGCCGCCCGCCCTGTGCGACCTGCTGTGCGACCAGCCCATGCCCCTGGGCGCCTATTTCAGCTGGCTGGACCGCCAGATCATCGAAGAAGGCCCCCTGCAGGCCAGCGAGTTGCTGCAGCGGCTGCAAGGCGGAGTGGGCGACGCGCATGGAGAAGGCCCTTCGCCCGTCGATGAAGCCCTTCAGGCCCTGGCCCGGCGCCTGGCCAATTTTCACGACATCACCCTGGTGCAGGACAAGGTCAGTGACCTGGTCGACCTGATCCGCCCCCTGCAACTGCAGGCGCTCAACGACGAGCTGGACCTGCTGCTGCAATCGGGTGAGCTGTCCGAGGCCGCCGAGCGCCGAAAACTCGAGCTTTTCAAGCTCACCCGCGATCTCAAGCTTGAGATCAGCCAATCCCGCCCCATCTCAGGTTGAACTCCATTTCAGTCCCCCTGCGGGTGCTGGCGTCTATTTTTTGACGTCCACGCTGGCATGGCGGATAATGGAGGGTTCTATTAGACCTGCCACTTCTTTCGAAGGATCTGCATGCCCGCGAAGAAAACCGCGAAGACTGCCTTGGCCGACGCCGACGTGAGCGCTGAAACCAACACCAAAAAAGTCGCCAAGAAAGCGTCTGTCACTGCCGACTCTGCTGCGCCCGCCGCCGAGCCGAAGAAACGCGGCCGCAAACCCAAGGAAGCCACGCCTGTCGCCAAGAAGGAAGCCCCCAAGAAGGCTGCTTTCGAGGAAGAAGACATTGGCGACATCGAGGCTGACCTGGAAGGCGAAGTCGTCGAAGCGGAAGCAGGTGTTGAAGAAGTCGCTGCCGGCGAAGACAAGCCCAAGGCCAAGCCCCTTCGCATGAAGGTCTCGCGCGCCAAGGAGCGCGCTCTGATGCGCGAGTTCGGCATCGACGAGACCGCCCTGTCCGAAGAAGAAGTCAACA
>DAORJC010000283.1:0-2762 GCA_035438885.1 Aquabacterium sp.
GTTTTGCAGGACACCAACACCCGCCCCCTCTGGCGCCGCCTCTCCACCCTGGCCTGGATGGCCTGCACTGCGCCTGCCTGGCTGCTTGGGGGCTGCAGCAGCATCCCGGTGGATCATCTGCCTGGCGCCGACCAACTCGCGCTGGTGGACACGCCAGAAGCCCTGGAGCCGGTTTACCTCATCCGCACCGGTGACGACCTGGACTTCAAGTTCATCTACACACCGGAGCTCAACGACAGCCAGAAGGTCCGCCCCGACGGCCTGGTGACACTGCCACTCATCGATGAGGTCAAGGCCGCAGGCCGCAGCCCCAAGGAGGTGGGACAGGACATCGCCCAGCAACTCACGGGCAAGGTCAAGACACCGACGGTGGCCGTGATCGTGCGATCGTTCTCCGGCAACCGGGCCTATGTGGGCGGCGAGGTGGCCACGCCGCAAGTGCTCAACCTGGAAGGGGGCGTGTCCGCGCTGCAGGCCATCTTCCGGGCCGGTGGCGTCACGCCAGGCGCCCACATGGCATCGGTGGTGCTGATCCGCAAAGGGCCTGATGGCAAGCCCATCCCCTATCACCTGGACCTGAGCGAGACCGCCATTTCCAAGGGGCAACGAGACCTGCGGGTGGCCCTGCAAGCCTCGGATGTGATTTACGTGCCGCGCTCACCCATTGCCAACGCCAACAGGTTCGTGCAGCAATACGTGGTCGACCTGCTTCTGTTCCGTGGCATCTCCTTTGGCTACAGCGTGACGGAGATCCATGGCAACAACGCCAACACCTCCACGGTCATTCCTTGAGAAACGGCATGGCTCTTCAGCGCACCCACGTCACCCACCGTTCTTCAGGCCTGATGGCTCGGCTGGCACTCACGCTGAGCCTGTGCCTCGGCCTGTGGCTGCCCCTGAGCGCCCAGGCTGGCACAGCGCCACCCCTGACCCTGGGCATCAATGCCCTGTGGATCCCGGGTGATGCCCCCACGCTCAAGGCGCGCTTCAAGAAAGCACGCGCCTTGGGCATCACCGAGGTGAGGCTGGATTGGGAATGGCGACAAGCCGAGCCCACCCGTGGCCAATACCAGTGGGACAAGCTCGACACCCTGGTGCGCACCGCCAGCGAAGAGGGCATCTCGTTGCTGCCCATCGTTCACTACGCGCCGACCTGGGCCCTGGTCAACGCCCGCAAGCGCGACGATGTCTACGAACTGGCGCCTCATGAAGACGCCTATGCCGACTACGCCCGCTTCCTGCTGGCGTGCATCCGCCGCTATGGCCCTGGCGGCCAGGCAACGGGCACGATCAAGCCCTTCACGCCCATCACCCACTGGCAGGTCTGGAACGAGCCCAACCTCAAACAGTTCTGGGGCCCAGACCCCGATGCCGAGGACTTTGCCAAATTCACCCGCGTGGTCCACCAGACCCTGGCCCCTGTGAGGAACAAGGTCAAGCTGGTGCACGCCGGCCTGTCCAAGTCCGACATTGAATTCATGTGGCACCTCTGGGATGCCGACCCCAAGCACGGCGAGACCTTCGACATCATGGCCGTGCACAGCTATGTCTTTGACGGCAACGATGGCATTCGCGCCCCCGATGCCATGGACAAGGACAGCTCGGACGCCGGCCCCATGGGCTTTGTCGGCAGCACCAAGGACGCAGGCTACCTGGGCAAGGTCTTCAACCTGCAACTGTTCATGACGTTGCGAGGCTCGCCCGGCAAACCCATCTGGATCACCGAGATGGGCTACTTCGTGGCCAGGCACCGACTGGGTGTGACCGAGCCCGAGCAAGGCACCCGCCTGCAGCAGACGGTGGACTTCATCCGCCGACGCCTGACCGACCAACCCTATGGCAGCACCGGGCCGCGCAAGCTGCCTGCCAATGTGCAGCGCCTGTACTGGTTTTCGCTGGAAGACTACCCATCCCCGGAAGGCCTGGGCACCTTTGGCGTGTACCGCCCCGATGGCAGCCTGCGCCCCGCTGGCGCCGCCCTCAAAGCCTTGACCAAACCTTGAAGCTCCCCCACGGAGACACCCCCATGACCATGCGTGACCTGCTCAACGTCCTTTTCAAACGCCGCCTGGTGCTGCTGTGCTTTTTCGCAGCCACGGTGGTGGGTGGCTATGCGGGCTTGAGGCTGATCTCCCCGACCTACGAAGCCACGGCCCGACTGCTGGTGCGGATCGGTCAGGAAGACATCTACATGCCCGCCCTGCCCTCCAGCCAGTTCCGCACGCCCGTGGTGTCGGTGGTGCGTGAAGAGCAACTGCGCTCCGAGTCAAACATCCTCACCGATGCAGCACTGGCCCGCCTGGTGGTGCGCGAAGTCACCCCTCAGCGACTCTTTCCCGGCATCGATGTGAAGCACCCCTGGTACACGCCCAAGGGCGTGCTGCAGATGCTCACCCGGCTGTACAACGGTCTGGAGGACCACTTCTTCCCGCTGTCGGCCAACCGCACGCTGGAAGACAAAGCCACCGATGCCTTCGAGCGCGCCCTCAAGGCCGAAGCCGTCAAGAGCTCCAACACCATCGAGGTGAGCATGCGCAACAAGTCGCCCGAGGCCGCAGCCCTGGGCGTCAACACCCTGGTGCGGCTCTACCTCACCGAGCGGGTTCGCATCTACCAGCGCGAGCAATCGGGCTTTTTTGCCGACCAGCTCTCGCAACTGACGCAGCAGATCGCCAGCACCGAGAAGCAACTGGCCCAGTTCCGCAGCCGCTCGCAGATCATGGACCTGGACAAGCAACGCAGCGCCCAGATCGACGGCCTCA
>DAORJC010000284.1:0-2746 GCA_035438885.1 Aquabacterium sp.
GGCTGAACAGGCGGCTGGCCGCCAGACCGGCGCGGGTGCAGATGGCCACCACCAGGAACACGGCGCCCACGCTGACCCAGGTGGGCAGGCCGGCCGAGGTCAGGGGTTCGGTCACCAGGCCGATGGCCAGCACCAAGCCGACCAGGAAGCCCAGGATCACGCCCACCTTTTCGATTTCAACGGCGGTGTCTTGCTGAAGGGTGTCAAACGCTTGAGCCATGTTGGCCTCCGTGGGGAAGTGTTTCGATGGCCGGATCTTACGCAAAAATCTAGGGAGAACCCTAGTATCTAAGTGTAAACCCCGTGAATGGGTGGTGTTAACTCCGCCCCATCCCAATTCATCTACTGAAAAGCAACCGATTGGTTTTTGTAATGAACTCAGTAGTCCAAAATCAAGGGAACTCCCTGGGTTTAAGTTGACCAAAACAGTAGGCTTCTCTATAATTGACTCATTCAGTCGGGAATAGGCGGCCCCCACTGGTCTGGCGATCCCGGATCGGTGACATTCAGGTAAACCCTAGCCATTCACGGGGTCTTTGGCGTCCCGAACAAGGAGAGATCAACATGCGTTTGACCACCAAAGGCCGCTTCGCGGTCACTGCCATGATCGACCTGGCCCTGCGCGAGCACACGGGTCCCGTCGCTCTGGCGGCCATCAGCCAGCGGCAGCAGATTTCCCTGTCCTACCTGGAGCAACTGTTCGGCAAGCTGCGCCGCCATGAACTGGTGGAAAGCACCCGTGGCCCCGGCGGCGGTTACTCCCTGGGTCGCAAGGCCGAGGACATCACCGTGGCCGACATCATCGTCGCAGTGGATGAGCCCATTGACGCCACGGGCTGTGGCGGCAAGGAAAACTGCATGGGCGACGAAGGCGGCCGCTGCATGACCCACGACCTGTGGGCCAGCCTGAACAGCAAGATGATCGAATACCTCGACTCCATCAGCCTGCGCAAGCTGGTCGAAGACCAACTGGCCAAGGGCGTGTCCATCGAGGCGCAACCCATCAAACGAGCCATTTCCACCCAGCCCGTGGTCAAGCCCATCAAGGTGACGGCCCCGAACTCGGTGTTTGCGCTCGGATCGACCCTGAGCAAGTAAGGGCCTCGGGGCCCAAACCGCCCCAAACGTCCGATAATTGAAGGTTTTGTGAAAACGCCTGGATGGCCTGCCTGGTGCAGGTTGCCAGCGACTGACGTAGCTTGAGTCCCCATCATGGACATGACCCCGCACTTTCCCATCTACATGGACTACGGCGCCACCACGCCGTGCGACCCTCGGGTCGTGGACGCCATGATCCCCTGGTTGCGCGAGCACTTTGGCAACCCGGCTTCGCGCACCCACGCCTATGGCTGGGAAGCCGAGGCAGCGGTCGAGAAGGCCCGTGTGCAGGTGGCTGACCTGATCGGTGCCGATCCCCGCGAGATCGTCTGGACCTCAGGCGCCACCGAGTCGAACAACCTGGCCATCAAGGGCGCTGCGAATTTTTACCAGTCGCGCGGCAAGCACATCATCACGGTCAAGACTGAGCACAAGGCCGTGCTGGACACCGTGCGCGAGCTGGAGCGTCAAGGCTTTGAGGCCACCTACCTGGACGTCAAGGACGACGGCCTGCTGGACCTGGACGTGCTCAAGGCGGCCATCCGTCCCGACACCATCCTGATCTCGGTCATGTTCGTGAACAACGAGATTGGCGTCATCCAGGACATCGCCACCATTGGCGCCATGTGCCGCGAAAAGGGCATCATCTTCCACGTGGACGCGGCGCAAGCCACGGGCAAGGTGGACATCGACCTGGCCACGCTGCCGGTCGACCTGATGAGCCTGGCCTCCCACAAGACCTACGGCCCCAAGGGCATTGGCGCCTTGTACGTGCGCCGCAAGCCGCGCGTGCGCCTGGAAGCGCAGATGCACGGCGGTGGCCATGAGCGCGGCATGCGCTCGGGCACGCTGCCCACGCACCAGATCGTCGGCATGGGTGAGGCCTTCCGCATCGCCAAGGAAGAAATGGTCGAGGAAAACACCCGCGTCAAGGCCCTGCGCGACCGGCTGTACCAGGGCCTGCAGGAAATCGAGCAGATCTTTGTCAATGGCGACCTGCAGCAGCGCGTGGCGCACAACCTGAACATCTCGTTCAACTATGTCGAGGGCGAGTCGCTCATCATGGGCATCAAGGGCATTGCGGTGTCGTCCGGTTCGGCCTGCACCTCGGCCAGCCTGGAGCCCAGCTATGTGCTGCGCGCCCTGGGTCGCAGCGACGAGCTGGCCCACAGCTCGCTGCGCATGACCATCGGCCGCTTCACCACCGAAGAAGAAGTCGACTTCGTGGTCGCCACCCTCAAGGACCGAGTGGCCAAGCTGCGCGAACTGTCCCCCTTGTGGGACATGTACAAAGACGGCATCGACATCAGCACCATTCAATGGGCTGCACACTGACAGTATTGGAGTATCACCATGGCATACAGCGACAAGGTCATTGACCACTACGAACATCCCCGCAACGTCGGCTCTTTCGAAAAGGGTGACGAAACCGTGGGCACCGGCATGGTCGGCGCGCCTGCCTGCGGCGACGTCATGAAGCTGCAGATCAAGGTCAACCCCAGCACGGGCGTGATCGAAGACGCGCGTTTCAAGACCTACGGTTGTGGCTCGGCCATTGCTTCGAGCTCGCTGGTCACCGAATGGGTGCGCGGCAAGACGCTGGACGAGGCCCTGACCATCAAGAACACTCAGATCGCTGAAGAGCTGG
>DAORJC010000285.1:0-2713 GCA_035438885.1 Aquabacterium sp.
CTCGGCCTCGATGCGCTGGCGCAGGCCCTGGATGTCGTCGCCATAAATGGCGCGGCCGCCCAGCACCATCTTGAAGCCGTTGTAGTCCTTGGGGTTGTGGCTGCCCGTGACCTGGATGCCGCTGTGGCAGCCCTGATCCCCGCGGGTGGCGGCCACGTAGTACAGCATGGGCGTGGTCACCGCCCCCAGGTCGATCACGTTGATGCCGGTCGAGCGCAGGCCCTTGATCAGGGCGCTGCTCAGCGAGGGGCCCGAAATGCGGCCATCGCGGCCAATGGCCACGGCTTTTTCGCCCAGCTTGAGGGCCTCGGTGCCAAAGGCACGGCCCAGGTGTTCGGCCACCGACTCGTTCAAGGTCTGGCCGACGATCCCCCGGATGTCATAAGCCTTGAAGATGGAAGCGGTGACTTGCATGTGGATCCTTTGAAGACAAATGGAATGACTGGGGTGGATTTTAGAGAGCCAAGCGTGTCAGTTCACTGAAATTGTGCCGAGGTTCCCATCCTTGGCACCCACACCCCCACGAACGAAGGGCGCCGGCGCCAGGCTTCGGGCTAGGATGTGGTTTTGTCTCGCTCGTTTTGGAGCATCCAGATGCCTTACACCGCGCAGTCCACCGTGAACACGCCGCTGGGCGACATGCTGCTGGCCCGCACCGACGCCGGTCTGGCCGGCGCCTGGTTCCTGGATGGTCAGCGAGACACCCCCGATGACCTGCAGGATGTGCCCTATCGCCCCCAGGACACCCTGTTGCTGAGCGCCGCAGAACAGTTGCTGGCCTACTGGCAGAACGCACGGCAGCGCTTTGATGTGGAACTGGACCTGATCGGCACGGCCTTTCAGCGCGAGGTCTGGCAACTGCTGATGGCCATTGGCCCCGGCGAGCAGCGCAGCTATGGCGACATTGCCCGCGACCTGGGCAAGCCCAAGGCCTTTCGTGCCGTGGGAATGGCCGTGGGCCGCAACCCCGTGTCCATCATCGTGCCTTGCCACCGCATCATGGGCCAGCAAGGCACACTGACCGGCTACTCCGGTGGGCTGCACCGCAAGGTGTCTCTGTTGAGGCACGAAGGCTTTCGCATCGAAGGTCAGCAGGTCCTGTGGACATGAGGTCGGCGGATCGGCTGACCTTGCTGCTGCTGGCGGCCGTCTGGGGCGCCTCTTTCCTGTTTCTGCGCATCGCAGCGCCGGCGGTGGGCCCGATCGCCTTGGCCGCCCTGCGAGGCGTCGGTGCAGCACTGACACTGCTGCCCCTGGTGATCTGGCACGGCCAACTGCGGGCCCTGGGTGCCGTCTGGCCCACGGTGCTGGTGTCCAGCCTGCTGTCGTGTGTGCTGCCCTTCATCGGCCTGAGCTGGGCAGCACAATCCCTGCCCGCCGGGCCGCTGTCGGTGCTCAATGCCACCACGCCCATGTGGGGTGCCCTGGTGGGCTGGGTCTGGAGCCGAGAGCCTCTGGGCGTCAAGCGGCTGAGCGGGCTGATGCTGGGCACGATCGGAGTGATCTGGCTGGCCGAGGATCGCTCCGGTCTGGGTTCTGCCTTGCCCCCTGCGGCCATTGCCGCGGCCCTGGCATCGACCTTGATGTACGCCGTGGCCGTGCATCACAGCAAGAAATACCTCTCGGGCTTGCCGCCCCTGGCCGTCAGCGCTGGCCTGTTGAGCACCACGGCAGCCATCCTGATCGGACCGGCGCTCTGGCTGGGCCCACAGCCTGCGCCGGGCCTGGACAGCACCGTGCGTGAGTGGGCGGATGTGCCCACCTCCGCCTGGGCGGCGCTGGCCGGCCTGGCAACCATCTGCACGGGTGTGGCCTATGCACTTTTTTACCGATTGATCGACAGAATCGGGGCCTCCCGGGCCTTGAATGTCGCGTTTCTCATCCCACCCTTTGGCATGCTCTGGGGATTCCTCTGGCTCGACGAGCCCATCAGCGTCACCATGCTGATCAGCACAGCCGTGATCCTGTTAGGGACCTTGTTGTCGACCAGTGGTCAGCCGGCCTCGAACCACAGCCCGCCACCCATCACCGAACCAGGGCCCCTGCCCCTGCAACCACCGATCAAACCATGAGCGCAACCGAACACACCCCAGCACCCAACCCCGCCGCCCCTGTGGACGGCTGGCATTGGGAGGATTTCACCGTGGGCATGCAAATGTCTTTTGGCCCCAGCCCCGTGGGCCGCGAAGAAGTGATCCGCTTTGCCAAGGACTTTGACCCCCAGCCCTTTCACCTGAGCGAAGAGGCCGGCAAAGCTTCCTTGTTTGGCGGTCTGGCCGCCAGCGGCTGGCACACGGCCGGCATCGTGATGCGCCTGATGTGCGACGGCTTCATCCTCAATTCCAGCAGCCTGGGATCGCCCGGCCTGGACAGCCTGAAGTGGCTCAAGCCCGTGCTGGTGGGCGACGAGCTGCGCGCCCGCATGACCGTGCTGGCCACCCGGCCCATGAACAGCAAACCCAAGGTGGGCCTGGTCCAGACCCGCTGGGAGGCCGTCAACCAACGCGATGAAGTGGTGATGACGATCGAGAGCTGGGCCATGTTTGGCCGCCGCCATCCGGGGCACCCGACTCAGTTGTGAGGCAAGGTGCGCGCCTCACTGGGGAGGCGACCAAGAAAAAACCCCTGCGAGCGCTGAGCTTGCAGGGGTTTTCTGATTTTTGGCGGAGTGGACGGGACTCGAACCCGCGACCCCCGGCGTGACAGGCCGGTA
>DAORJC010000286.1:0-2631 GCA_035438885.1 Aquabacterium sp.
CGACCGCTCCAGGTGGTCCAGCCCAGGCGGCCAAAGCTGCCGGGGCGGGTGGCGGGCACCTGATCGCGCTTGAGGTGCAGGCGAACGTCCCACTCGAACTCCTGGCCCACGTACTGGCGCACCAGGGCGCGCACGGCGTGCAGGGTGGGGCGGTCGGGCAACAGGGACTCGAACTGAGGCAGGTCCAGCGGGCCGATGTGCAGGCGGAACTTGTGCTGCCGGTCAAACACCTGCCGGCCGGCCACGGCGCCCCGTCCCAGTTGGGCCGAGGGGTGCTGGCCATGGCGCAGGCGGGTGCGCTCGGACTCGGGCAGGGTCATCCAGTGCCCCACGAAGGATTCGAGCTTGACGGGCAGTTTGAGGTAGCCGCTGACGATGTTCTCCAGGCCCTCGGCATTGCGCGTCTGGCGCGCGTAGTGACCGGCGTAGTACAGCTTGCTGTGGTCGGGGGCCTCGTCGCGGTGCTGCACGGTGGACTCGCCCAGGCCGATGAGCGAGCCGACGAACTGCGCAAAACGGTCATCGCCCGGCCGGTCCAGACTGGCCGTGGGCTGGGCCTGGGCCCAGGCGCGGTAGAACAGCAGGCCCAGGCGGTGGTGGAACAGGTCAGCAAAGCGGGCCGTGGTCTCGTCCCCGTGGTGCAGGATGCGTTCGCGGGCGTGATCGGTCAGGTGGATGGGCAGGGCGCCATTGGGGCCGAACAGACCGAAGAAGGCCAACTCCAGGCGCGGCGGCAGGCCGTGCGAGTTGTACTTGACGCCACTGAGGGCGGCGGGTGCAAAGGCCAGGTCTGGGTGCTGCCCCAGGCGGATGGGCTCGTCGGCCGGGCGCTTGGCATGGCCCAGGCGAGGCAGGTGGGCGTGGTGCGCCTCGATGGCCCGCATCGCCGCGAAAAAATCGTGGCGGTAGGGCTCGGCGGCGATGCCGTCCAGCGGGTTCACAACACGGGACGCGATCCGCATCGGGGCCCCCAGTGTTTGATCAGGCCCCGGCTGGACGAGCTCAGGCGCAGTTCGGTGAAGGTGTTGATGGACGCGTAGCGTGCCAGGAAGCGCTCCAGCACGCTGGCCAGCAGGAAGGCGCTGGCCCCCTGGAAGGCAAAGTCATCGACCTCCAGGTCCACCAGTTGGCCACGGCCAAACGTGATGGGGCCGCCCATGGGCAGGCGCCGGACAGTGGATGCCACCTTGACGTGGCGCACGCCTTCGATCTGCTTGTCGGGCCCCTGGTCGCGGCGGCCCCCGTGCAGGGACAGCAGCTCGCGCAGGGCGGCGGCGCCCTGGATCGGGTCGGTGTCGGTCAGGGACAGGTAGTTCAGGGACAGCTGGTTGATCAGGCGCCAGGGCTCGCTGCCATCGCGGTTGCTGCTGATGGGCTTGGAGGGGCCTCGCAGCACCTTGATGCTGGCAATCGGGCCGGTGATGTCCAGCAGGAAGTCGCTGGCGCTCACGCCGATGGGCATGTGCAGGGGCATGTCGCGGTTGGTGCACAGGGCCAGCACGCCCAGTTGGCGCAGGTCCTGGCTGTACGGCGCCTCCCGCTGGTCGACCAGGGAGATGAAGAGCTCCGAGCCGATGTAGGACGAGCGAGGCCCCACGCGCTTTTGCGTGGCCGACAGCAGTCGAGGCTCGCGCTGCACGGCGTAGTAAGCGCTGTGGTCGGCGTGCTCGGTGTGGTGCGCGGCGTAGAAGGGCTTGAAGGTCTGGCCATCGCTGCCGCCGGCGCCGTAGCCGGTCACGTCCTTGAGCTCGTAGACCTCGAAGTCCATGGGCCGGGTGCGGTCGGGCACGACGTGGAAGTCATGTTGCAGGCCGGTGACGTGGATGCGGTCACAGCGTTTTTCAAACAGGTTGATGGCCGGGGTGCAGTTGAGCTGGAAGTTGCCGGCATCCACGGCGCCTTCCAGGCCCGTGTCGCCCTGGTCCAGCAGCACGATCAGTTGCACGGTGTGGCCGCCCACGCGCTCGCCCACCTGGCGGATGGCGTTGCCCACGCCCTTGAAGTCGGCAAACAGGAAGCGCTGCGGAAAGGCAAAGTATTCCTGCAGCAGGCGGTAGCCCTCAAAGCCCCGCTGGGTCACGGGCAGCAGGGCCTCGTGATCCTCAAAGCCCACCGGCACGATGGTCTGGGCGGGCAGCAGCACCTGCTCGCGCGGGGGGCGACCGGCGTCGCACACCAGCACGCCGATGGCGCTGCACATGACGCGCTCATAGAGCTTGTAGGCCACGTCGTCCGCGCCACTGAAGTGCAGGCGCAGGTCGTCCAGCGCAATCTGCGACAGCGACAGCTCGGGCGGGCAGCTCAGGGTGATCCGGATGCCGCCTTTGACCTTGCGACCCGCAGGCAGCTTGAGCGACGAGACCGACAGGTCGGCGGCGTACGAGAAATACTCGGCCGAGTCGACCTTGAGCGGCCACAGGCGCACATCCTGGGCGGTCACGAACTCGCAAGCGGTCTGGTCGCCTTTGCCCAACTGGCCGGTCAGGCGTGTGCCCCGAGGCACCGTGAAACCGGTCAACAGGCTGGGGTCGGCCAGCAAGGGCTCGAACTGCGTCACGGCCATCGAAGGCGTGGGTGCCAGGAAATGGGGGTAGACGATCTCGGCCAGGCGGTTGGAAAACCGCGGGAACT
>DAORJC010000287.1:0-2594 GCA_035438885.1 Aquabacterium sp.
CTGCGCAGCTTTCGGCTGTGCAGTTGTTCGGCCCGGTTGCGGCGCAGGCGCTCCAGTGCCTGCAGACCAATGCGCAAATGCTGGTCCACCCGCTCGCGGTAAAACTGGTTGGCCATGCCGGGCAGCTTGATCTCACCGTGCAGCGGCTTGTCGCTCACACACAGCAAGGTGCCATAAGGCACCCGAAACCGGAAACCGTTGGCCGCAATCGTCGCGCTTTCCATGTCCAGCGCAATCGCGCGGCTCTGGCTGAAGCGCCGCTCGGGCTCCCGGTGGGGCATCAACTCCCAGTTGCGGTTGTCGGTGGATGCCACCGTGCCCGTGCGCATGATGCCCTTGAGCTCATAGCCTTGTAGCTGGGTGACATCGGCCACGGCCGACTCCAGCGCCTGCTGCACCTCGGCCAGGGGCGGGATGGGCACCCACAGCGGCAGGTCTTCGTCCAGCACGTGGTCCTCGCGGACATAGCCGTGGGCCAGGACGTAGTCGCCCAGTTGCTGCGAGTTGCGCAGCCCGGCGCAGTGACCCAACATGATCCACGCCAGCGGCCGCAGCACCGCGATGTGGTCGGTGATGGTCTTGGCGTTGGAGGGCCCCACACCGATGTTGACCATCGTGATGCCGCTGTGGTCGCGGCGCACCAGGTGGTAGCCCGGCATCTGGGGCAGCCTGGGTGGTGCAGCCCCCAGGTCGTCGCCCGCCTCGGCAGGCAGGCCGGCGCGGCGCGTCACCACATTGCCTGGCTCGACAAAGGCAACGTAGTCGTCGTCATCGCGCGGGTTGGCCGGATCGGGCACACGCGACATGATCTCGCGGCCCATCTGCACAAACTGGTCGATGTAGAACTGGTAGTTCGTGAACAGCACGAAGTTCTGGAAGTGCTCGGGCGACGTGCCGGTGTAATGGCGCAGGCGGTGCAGCGAGTAATCCACCCGGGGTGCCGTGAACAGGGCCAGCGGCCTGGGGGCACCACCGCGGGCCTCGAAGGTGCCGTTGGCGATGCCGTCGTCCATGGAGGCCAGGTCGGGCAGGTCAAACAGGTCACGCAACAAAGTGCGACGCTCAGGGGTGAGGTTGCCCTCGACATGGTCGTTGTCGGCCAGCGAGAAGTGCACGGGGATGGGCTCGCGGCTGAGGCCCACCTCGATGTTGACGCGGTGGTTGCGCAGCAGCAGGTCCAGCTGCTCGCGCAGGTAGTCCTCGAACAGGTCGGGGCGCGTGACCGTGGTCTCGTAGGTGCCCGGGCCCGCCACAAAGCCATACGCCAGGCGTGAGTCAGCCCGGGCCACCGTGTCGGTGTGGATGCGGATGAAGGGGTACTTGGCACGCACCGGGTGGGTCAGCGTCTCGCCGGCCACGAACCGTTGCAGGGACTGCCGCAGGTAGTCGATCTGGGCGTTGTAGATGGCCTGGATCTGCTCCAGGGCCCGTTGCGCGTCGTCAAAACGACGGGAAACCACCTTGGGGGCTTCGGGGTTGTTCTGGTTCATGGTGAAGCCTTGCGCAAACTGCGATGACCCATTGTGACCCGCGCCACCCTGGCCCGATCGGCCTTGTCGCCAAAGCCCGACAGGGCTTTTCAGGGTTTGGGCGGTGCGGTGGGGTCGGCGACAAAAGCGATGCGATGCAACTCGGCCTTTTGCAGCAGGCCCAGCACCTCGGCCACCTTGCCGTAGGGCACGGTCTTGTCGGCACGCAGGTGGATCTCGGTCTGGCTGCCCTTGATGGGCAACAAGCGCTCAGCCAGCGCAGGCAAGGTGCTGGGCTGGCCATCGACCATCAAATCGCCCGAGGGCAGCAGCGACAGCTTGATGGCTTTGGGATCGGGGGGCTGCTTCTGGGTGCCCTCGGTCCTGGGCAGGTTCAGCTTGAGGCTGGAGGTCATCAGGGGCGCTGTCAGCATGAAGATCACCAGCAGCACCAGCATGACGTCGATCAGCGGCGTCATGTTGATGTCGCTCATGGGGGCATCGCCCTGGTTGCGCTCCAGACGGCCAAAGGACATGGCGATCAGTCCCGGTCGCTGGGTGCCTGGGCGTGGCCCAGCAGGGACTCGCGCAGGTCGTGCGCAAAGCCTTCGAGGTCCGCCTCCAGGCGGGAGATCAGCTTGCCGTACAGGTTGTAGGCCAGCACCGCCGGGATGGCCACGGCCAGGCCGGCAGCCGTCATGATCAGGGCCTCACCCACGGGGCCGGCCACGCGCTCCAGGCTGGCCGAGCCTTCGGCGCTGATGCTGGCCATGGCGTTGTAGATGCCCCAGACCGTGCCGAACAAGCCCACAAAGGGCGAGACCGCCCCCACAGAGGCCAGCACCACCTGCCCGCCCTGGATGCGGCGAAACACCCCGTGCAGGCTGTCGCGCAAGCGGCGGGTCAGTTGGGCCTGCAAAGGCGCGTGCGCCTCCAGAGACTCGGCCTTGAAAGGCAGGCGGGCCGCATCCACCAGGGGTTGCAGCACGCCTTCACGGTCGGACAGCGGCAGGGCCTGGCGGGCCTCGTCCAGGCTGCGGGCCTGCCAGAACGCGGCGATGGCCAGGGGCAGGTCGTGGCGCACGCGGCCCAGCAACCAGCCCTTCCAGGCGATCAGGACCCAGG
>DAORJC010000288.1:0-2541 GCA_035438885.1 Aquabacterium sp.
CGCTACGTTCGGGACGTAGAGGCCGGAGGTTCGAATCCTCTCACCCCGACCAACCTCGCGACATGCGAATGGGTCGAGCCGATGCCTCGCTACACGAAGGTCCAAAGGCTTTGGGACTTCATTCGTGGCACACATCGAGAGCGTCAACCCACCACACGTGCTTGTCGATAGACGCCAGGTGAGCAGCCCGTCCAACGCTTGAAGGCACGGTAAAACGTGGTGGGATCTTCAAAGCCGGTTCTGGCACCAATCTCTGCGGGCGCCAAGCTGGTCTGTGCCAGCAACTGGATGGCCACGTCGCGGCGCAACTCATCCTTGATGACTTGAAAACTCGTGCCTTCCTCGTCCAGCCGACGGGCCAAGGTCCGAGGAGACATCAACAAGGCTTTGGCGGCTTCCTCCAGCCTGATGCCGTCAGCGAGCCTGGTGTCCAGAAACTCTCGGACCCGGTGGCTGACCAGCCGCTCGGCAAACGAGACAAACATCCAATCAGCCGGGGCGCGTGACAAAAAGGATCGGATGGTCCCGGCATGCTGACGCACAGGGCCCTCCAGCCAATGCCGGTCAAAGTGAATCGCTGTGATGGCCTGGTTGAAATGAGCGGGCCCAGGGTAAAGGTAAACGTAGTCGGTGGCGTAAGGAGGCGCACTGAAGGCCAGGTCAATGCCCGCCAAGGGGATCTTCTGACCGGCAAGCCAGGACGCAATCCCATGCACGAGCTTGAGCATCACCTCCAGCGCGAAGCGTTGCTGGCGCACCGCATCCGATTGAGGGACCAGCAACACACTGACCTTGTCCGGCGTCGACACCAATTCGAACCGCAAGTCATCGAGCACCAGCCGAAAGAACTGTGTGAAGCGATGCAGGGCAATGACCAGGCTGGGCGCTTGCACAACGCTGAGCGAGAGGAACTTCAATGTCCCCGGCTTGAGTGGGCGAGAAAACATGCCTGGGCTCTCGTCCTCCACACGTGACGCCACCAATCGATACAGGGCTGCGAACTGAGCGGTCGTCGCACGCGCTTGCCGCGCTTCAAGCAGGTCCGCCGGAATGCCGGCATGCGCCAGGCAAGCTTGCCTGTCGTGATCGCTCAAATTCGGCCGATCAAGCAACTGTCGAACAAAGTCAATCGGA
The DNA here is from genome assembly GCA_035438885.1 of Aquabacterium sp. Taxonomy (GTDB): domain Bacteria; phylum Pseudomonadota; class Gammaproteobacteria; order Burkholderiales; family Burkholderiaceae_C; genus Aquabacterium. The sequence goes on from DAORJC010000288.1 coordinate 1,135, forward strand.
ACCGTGGTGGAGGGATGTGTCATCCGTTCGGCATGGGGCAGAGCGCAAAAGCAGCCTTGAATCTTGGCAGATTTTGCAAATAAATCGGCAGGTCTGGCAAGCGATCCAGGCGTTCATTTTCCTAGAATTCAGCCGAAGTTAGCGCCCCCAAAGCACTTTTCTCACTCAGACAGAATTTCAGCGACCACACCCAGGCTGGCCCTGAACGAACCTGTTTGGCGAAAAAGATCAATACCTTACACAGAACGGAGCAACTGTGGATTTCCAACTGAGCGACGAACAACGCATGATTCAGGACCTGGCACGGGCGTTCGCAGACCGCGAAATCGTGCCGGTGGCGGCCCAGGCCGACCGGGACCAGGTCTTCCCCCTGTCGATCCATCGCAAGGCGCTGGAGCTGGGCCTGCTGAACCTGGAAATGCCTAACGCCTTCGGCGGTGCGGGCCTGGGTGCGCTGGAAGTCGCGCTGGTCACCGAGCAACTGTGCCGGGGGTGTCTGGGCATCGGTGCAGCCCTGAGCATCAGCGCGCTGGCGGCCGAGCCCATCCTGGTGGCCGGCACGCCCGAGCAGCAGCGAACGTACTTCTCTCGGCTGGCCGAAGGTGAGTTCGCCAGCTTCGCCCTCACCGAGCCATCCGCTGGCTCCGACGTGGCCAACCTGAAAACAGTGGCCAAGAAGGTGGAAGGAGGCTACAGCCTGTCAGGCAGCAAGATCTGGATCTCCAACGCCTCGCTGGCCAGCTTCATGGTGGTCTTTGCCAAGACAAACGTCGATGCTGGCCACAAGGGCATCTCGGCCTTCGTGGTCGAGCGCCAGTCCGCAGGCTTGACCGTGGGCGAGCCCCTGGGCAAGCTGGGCCAGCGCGCCGCGCCGGTGTGCGAGGTGTTCTTCGACCAGGTGTTCGTGCCCGAGTCCAGTCGCCTGGGCAGCGAAGGCGAAGGCTTCTCGATCGCCATGCGCACCTTCGACCGCTCCCGCCCGATGGCCGCGGCCTTCGCACTCGGCGTGATGCAACGCTGCCTGGACGAGGCACTGGCCTACGCCAAGGAGCGCCGCTCCATGGGCAAGCCCATCCTGGAGCACCAGGCCGTGGGCCACAAGCTGGCCGAGATGCGCATGAAGCTCGAAGCGGCCCGCCTGCTCACCTACCAGTCCGCCTGGCTGGCCGACCAGGGCCTGCCCAACACCAGCGAGTGCGCCATGGCCAAGGCCTTTGCCTGCGACGCCGCCATGTGGGCCGCCACCGAAGCGATCCAGGTGTTCGGCGGCATGGGCTACAGCACCGAATACCCCGTCGAGAAGTTGTTCCGCGACGCCAAGGTGCTGCAGATCTACGAAGGCACGAGCGAGATCCAGCGCAACATCATCCTGCGGGAGCTGACCCGATGAGCCGCCCGCTGGCACCG
>DAORJC010000289.1:0-2521 GCA_035438885.1 Aquabacterium sp.
GCTTCATGCACAGCACGGCCGTGGCCAAGAAGCGCATCAAGGCACGCGAACAGGCCCAGAAGGCTGAGCCGTTCTGAGTCCAGGTGAGCGGTTCAAGGGCAAGCCGCTACGGGCTTCGCCCTGCGCGGCTTGCCCTCAACGACGACCACCGAGGCCGTTCACCAAGGAGACCCAAACCAACTCAAGGCACTACACTTATCCACAGCCAGCCTTCACCGGTTGGCCAATAGCCCTGGCTCAAAATTCAATCGGCACGGTGGCTCAATTTTGAATCGGCGCCAACACTGCTGCCGCACCGCTGGCGGCCGGAGTGAAGAAGATGGGTGTGATCACGCAGGCTGTGATGGTTCAGGCGGACATCAACGTCAGGGGCATGGGCCCGGCACAGAAGGTTCACTTGGCCGACGAAATCTTCGCGCAGCAGCCCAACTTGCTGGCCTCGATCCTGGTGCTGCCCAACATGGGCGTAGACATGCTGACGCTGGAGGTGCCGCTGCACATCCTGTTGGTGGCATTCCAGGCGATGAAGCTCAGCGGCCATACATGGCCGCTCATCTCGGAGGACGTGCAGGACAGGTGCCTGCAGCGCTTGACGGCCCGCGTGCGCTTCAACGAAGGACTGCCCGAGCATCTGGCCGACCAGATGGTCCAGCAGTTCTGCGACGAGCATCGCGAGCGCTACCTGCTCGCGTTCGTCTACGGATACCTCGGCGACCACGATCTGATGCAGGTGCGCACCGATGCCGAGAAGTACCTGATGCTGGCCGCCCTCAACCTCGTGGAGTGCCTTGCCGACGTGGGGGCAACGACTTCGTCGTGACGATCACGGGTTCGCGCTCGGGTCAAGGTGGGATGGCTGGACGCTCACACATCATCTGCGGAGTTGCCGCTATCGGACATCTGCGAGCCACCCCTGGCAAAGCCGAGATGACGTCGACACTCAAATCAACGAAACCGCGTTCTTCATGAGCCTGCCTGACGCCATTGTTGGCTTCGCACCCAAGGGTCCACAGAAGCCATATGGCATTGGCTAGTGCGTCATGCCACAGCCCAGTCATGGGGTCCGGCGCCCACTCGCCGCCCCCACTTTCACACGCAATGAACACAAACATTCAAGACAAAATCGCAGACAACATGCAATAATTTCAGAAATTTTCTAATGGAGACCGAACATGTTGCTCGAGTTCCGCGTTCGCAACTACAGGTCCATTCGGGATGAACAGGCTCTAAGCCTCGTCGCGTCCAACGCCGACAAAGAACTGGCTGCCACGCATCTGGCCCCTACAGGGGTCAAAGCACTGCCCAGCGCTGTGCGTTCTGCCGTGGTGTACGGCCCGAATGCCAGCGGCAAGTCCACCTTGCTGCGTGCACTGGACTACATGCGCGCCGTCGTGGCTGAGTCCGCGACAATGATCCAGCCAGGTGCGGTTTACAACGTGCAGCCGTTCAAGCTCGATGCTGCGTTTGCCCAAGAGCCCACAGAGTTCGAGATGAGCTTTGTGCTCGATGGCATTCGTCATCAGTACGCGTTCGCGATGACGCCGCAGCGCATCGTCAGCGAGTCACTTGTGGTGTACCGGACGTCGAAGCCCACGCAGTGGTTCAGCCGGCGCCTGGCTGACAACGGCGAGGGCTACGAGTACGACTTCAGCACGTACTTGACCGGCTCGCGCAAGCTTTGGCAAGACAGCACTCGCCCGAACGCCCTGTTCCTTTCCACAGCTGCGCAGCTCAACAGTGAGCAGCTCGGCCCCGTCTTCCGCTGGATCGTCGAAAGCATCGTGTACTTTCCCGCAGGTGCTGTCCTGAACCACGACTTCACCACCGCCATGCTGGCGACCTCCGAAGGACGTGCTCAGATACGCGACTTTCTGTCCACGGCCGACATCAGCATTGCCGATGTGCAAGCGGTCCCGCGCAAGGGCATCCAAAACCGGGTTGTCTTCCATGCGGGCACGGTCGCGCACTCCAGCAGTGAGGAAAGCGAGTTCATGGTCCCCCTGTTCAAGCATGCGACGTCAAAGGGCAGCGCCACGTTTGAACTGCATGACGAATCCGAGGGAACTCAACGTTTGTACGGGCTGGTCGCTCCAGTGCTGGATGTCATTCGAAGCGGTCGCGTTCTTGTCGTCGACGAACTGGACAGCAGCCTGCATGCCCTGCTCGTGCGGCGGCTTGTGTCGATGTTCCATGACCCCACACTCAGCAAAGCCGGCGCTCAACTGGTGTTCAGTACACACGACACGTCGCTGCTCGATCACACCCTGTTCCGCCGTGACCAGGTTTGGTTCACAGAGAAGGGCGCCGATCAGGCAACGCGCCTCTACCCCCTGACAGACTTCAGTCCCCGCAAACACGAGGCGTGGGAGCGTGGCTACATTGCTGGTCGATATGGAGCCGTGCCTTTCTTCCGGGAGCTGCCTCCCAACGTGCTTCACACCAACGGGCGCCAGGGCAGGACCACGCTCAACTCTACACCCACCACGGCCGCCTAAGCCGTACGACACGCAGGCTGCACCAT
>DAORJC010000290.1:0-2488 GCA_035438885.1 Aquabacterium sp.
CGCCGCGGCATTGATGGTGTGGCGCCCGCGTGCGATTCTGAGCGTGGCGGGTCGGGGCTGGTGGGCCTGGCAGGCCTGGCAGCGTCTGACCCAATCCCGAAAAAACTGAGGACGGCCTCCCGATGTCACAGATCGACATGACGTTTTACGGAGCCACGGCCACCGTGACTGGCTCCAAGACCCTGGTCGAGGTGGCAGGCAAGCGCCTGCTGGTCGATGCTGGACTGTTCCAGGGCTTCAAGGTACTGCGCGAGCGCAACTGGGAGCCCTTGCCCTTTGATGCGGCCTCCATCGATGCGGTGCTGCTCACGCACGCGCACATTGATCACAGCGGGGCCTTGCCCTTGTTGATTCGCCAGGGCTTCAAGGGGCCGATCTGGACCAGCTCGGCCTCGGCCGATCTGTGCGAGGTGCTGCTGATGGACACGGCCCACCTTCAGGAGGAGGAGGCCCGCTTTCGCAATCGCCACAAGGCGACCAAACATGAGCCTGCAGAGCCGCTCTACAGCGTGAAGGATGCGCAAGTGGCCATCAAGCACCTCAAACGGGTGCACCAGGGCGGCACGGTCGACCTGGGCGATGGTGTGGTGGCGCATTTCACGGCGGCCGGCCACATCCTGGGCGCCTCCAGCATCAAGATCGAGTACCAGGGGCGCTCGGTGTTGTTCTCTGGCGATCTGGGTCGCGATGGTGACCAGGTCATGCCGCCGCCCGTCACGGGTCAGTCGGCCGACTGGGTGGTGATCGAGTCCACCTATGGCGACCGGATGCATCCGGTCATCCATGCCACCGATGTGCTGGGCGATGTCATTCGGCGCACCGCCGCTCGAGGTGGCGTGGTGGTGATCCCGGCCTTTGCCGTGGGGCGCACGCAGAGCGTGCTGTACACCCTGTATCGCCTCAAGCAGGCCGGGGCCATCCCGGATGTGCCGGTGGTGCTGGACAGCCCCATGGCGATTTCGGCCACCGAGATTTTCAATCGTCACCCGGGGGAGCATCTGGTCAGCCACGAGGACTGCGCAGGCATTGCGCATATGACCCGTTTCATTCGCACGGTGGACGAGTCCAAGGCCTTGATCCGGCAACGCTACCCCATGGTGATCATTGCCGGCAGCGGCATGGTCACGGGCGGGCGGGTGTTGCATCACATCAAGGCCTACGGACCCGATTCGCGCAATGCCGTGGTGCTGAGCGGCTTTCAGGCCGGGGGCACTCGGGGTGCCTCGCTCGCGGCGGGTGCGACCTCGCTCAAGATGTTTGGCGAGTACGTGCCCATTCGCGCCGAGGTGGTCCAGATCGAGGGGCTGTCGGCCCATGCCGATCAGTCGGGCTTGCTGGACTGGCTCAAGGCGATGGGCAACAAGCCCAGCCAGGTGTTTGTGAACCATGGCGAGCTTCAGTCAGCCGACACCTTGCGCCAGCGCATCGAGGAGCAACTGGATCTGAAGGCGCGGGTGCCTGACTATCGCGAGACGTTCCGGCTCCATTGAGCATCACTTTTCCATTCTGATTTCATCGGTTCATTGCCGGGAGCAAACCATGTACGAACACTTGTTGGTGCCCATTGACGGGGGCGATCTGTCCGACAAAGCCATTGAACACAGCATTGGCCTGGCCAAGATGCTGGGCGCCCGCATCACGGGGTTCACGGTGGAGTGGCCCTTGCCTTTGCTGATGGGCGACCCCGGTGCTGTGGCCTTCACGGCCGAGACGGTCAACGAGCATCAAAAGCAGAGCGAGGAACACGCCCGCAAGTTGCTCAAGGCCTTTGGCGAGAAGGCGATGGACGCCGGCGTGCCCTTTGATGGCCAGTTCATGATCACCGACCAGGTGGCCCATGCCGTGGTGGACATGGCCAAGCGCCTGGAGTGTGACCTGATCGTCATGGCCACCCACGGGCGCCATGGCCTGGATGCCCTGATCAATGGCTCCTTGACCAAGAGCGTGCTGTCACACAGCGAGATCCCGCTGCTGGTGATTCACTGACCGGTTCAGTGGCCTCGCTTGAAGCGGGCTGTGCGCTCGGCATCGCTGGGGTGGCTGCTGTAGGCCACACCGGGGCCTGAGTCGCCGGTGTCCTTGTCGTTCTTGCCGCGCTCCTGACGTGCCTGGGCGAGTTTTTCAAACAGGGTGACCATGACCGCCGGCGGGATGTCGTTGGCCCGCAGCACCTCGATGCAGGTGTCATCGGCCTCGCGCTCCAGGTCTCTGGAGTAGCCGAGGTGGCCCAGCAGGGCGGGAGCGCCGGCCAGGATGCTGCTGAAGTCACCAATCACCACGGAGCTGATGGCGCCCAGGGCGCTGGCCTGGATCAGCAGGCGCATGCTGTGGCGCTCTCTCACGTGGCCCCATTCGTGGGCAAAGACGCCCACCAGCACTGGATCCTGTCCTTCCAGCAGCTTGACCAGCTCGTCCGTGATCACGATGGTGCCGTCGGGGAAGGCCAGCGCGTTGGGGCCGATGCTGGAGCGCCGGAACACGACCTTGT
>DAORJC010000291.1:0-2461 GCA_035438885.1 Aquabacterium sp.
GCTTGAGCTTTTCACTCCACTTGCGGGCGTCCTTGACGGCCAGGTGAGACAGCTCGGCGATGGACTGGCCCCGCAGTTGCACGGCGCGTGCGATGGGGTTCAGGCGGGCACCGTGGCAGGTCAAGCAGGTGTCGTCGTCGGCCAGGTCTTCCACCTCGGCTTCTGCGAAGGTCTTTTCGCGGCCGCCATCACGGGCCTTGTCGTCGGGCAGGGAGTCGTCCAGCACCTTGCGCTGCTCGCGCGTCAGCGACAGGCCGGTGCCCACGCAGTCGGTGCACCAGCCGTGTTTGCTGTTGTAGGAGAACAGTCGCGGGTCCAGCTCCGGAAAGCTGGTGCCGCACGAGGGGCAGGCCCGCTCGGTGGAGAACACCTTGACCTTGCCCATGTGCAGGGTGGACTTGCCCGATGCCAGGGCCTCGGACAGGCCGTCGAGCGGGGTCAGCAGGTGGACCACGCCCTTGCCATGCTCCAGGGCTTTGGCCAGCAGCTCGCGCAGCGCGCCTTCGTTTTCCGGGGTCACCCTCAAGTCGCCCACGGGCAGCTCGATGGTGTGTTCGCGGTAGCGGTCGATCTTGGGGCCACCCGCCGTGCCCCAGCCGGCGCTGGGGATGAATTCACCATCGACCCGCAGGTGCGTGAAGCCTTTGCTGGAGGCCCATTTGGCCAGCTCGGTGTAGATGCCCTTGCGGTTGACCACCAGCGGGGCCAACAGGCCGATGTGCTGGCCCCGGTAGTCGCGCACCCATTGCGAGGCGATGGCCTCGGGCGTTTGTGGCAACACGGGGATGGGGTGACCTTGCTCGTCCACGCACTGGGTGCAGTGATGCAGGCCCAGTTTGACAAAGAGCAGGCGCAGGAAGTGGTGCACCTCGGTGGTGGTGCCCACGGTGCTTTTGCGGCCGCCGCGCGAGAGGCGCTGCTCGATGGCCACGGTGGGCGGGATGCCATAGACGGCATCGACCTCGGGCCGGCCGGCGGGCTGCACCAGCGAGCGTGCATAGGCGTTGAGCGACTCCAGGTAGCGGCGCTGCCCTTCGTTGAACAGGATGTCAAAGGCCAGCGTGGACTTGCCCGAGCCCGAGACACCCGTGACCACGTTGAACTTGCCCCGCGGGATGCTCACGCTCATGCCCTTGAGGTTGTTCTCGTGGGCGTTGACCACTTCGATGGCGTGCGCGCCGGGCGCGGTGGCGGCCTGGGCGCGGCGCTTGTCGCGTCGGGCCTTGATCAGCGATTGCAGCGAAGGGCCGTCGTCGGCCGTGACATTCACCCCATCAATCATGTAGAGGCCTTGGCGGTCGGCCACCTTGAGCGGGTTGGCCCCCACCGGCGCATCGGAGGCGGACGCCGCCAGGCCCAGGGCCTGTTCGTAGTCGCGCAGGGCCAGGGCGGTGTGCGTGTGCTCCAGGCGCAGGGTCTCCGGGGGGCCAAAGGCCACCAACTGGCCGCCTTCGTCTCCACCTTCGGGGCCCAGCTCGATCAGCCAGTCGCAGGCTCGGATCACGTCCAGGTTGTGCTCGATCAGGATGATGGAGTGACCGGCATCGAGCAGCTTGCCAAAGGCTCGCATCAGCTTGGCGATGTCGTCAAAGTGCAGGCCCGTGGTGGGCTCGTCGAACATGAACAGCGTGCCCTTGCGGGCCACGCGCTGACCGGTCTTGCTGGCCTGCGCTGCGGTCTCGACCAGGTGGCCGGCCAGCTTGAGGCGCTGGGCCTCGCCGCCCGACAAGGTGGGCACGGGCTGGCCCAGCTTGACGTAGTCCAGGCCCACGTCGGACAGGGGTTGCAGGGCGCGCACCACGTCCACATCCTGCGCAAAGAGCTTGAGCGCCTCGGCCACGGTCAGCTCCAGCACATCGGAGATGCTCAGGGGCCGGTTCAGGCGTTCGATGGTGACCTCGCGCACCTCGGCGCGGAACCGGGTGCCATCGCAATCGGGGCAACGCAGGTAAACGTCGCTCAGGAACTGCATCTCCACGTGCTCGAAGCCCGAGCCGCCACAGGTGGCGCACCGCCCCGTGCCCGCGTTGAAGCTGAAGGTGCCGGCGGTGTACTTGCGCTCCTTGGCCAGTGGGGTCACGGCAAACAGCGTGCGCACCGCGTCAAAGGCGCCCACGTAGCTGGCCGGGTTGGAGCGGGCGGTCTTGCCGATGGGGGACTGGTCGACAAAGTTGACCGCGCTCAACCAGTCCATGCCCAGCAGCTCGTCGTGCTCGCCCGGGCTTTCGGTGGCCAGGCCAAAGTGGCGCAGCAGGGCGGGGTGCAGGATGTCCTGGATCAGGGTGGACTTGCCCGAGCCGCTCACGCCGGTCACGCCCACCAGGCGCTGCAGCGGGAACTCGATCGTCAGGTCCTTGAGGTTGTGCTGCCGGGCGCCTTGCAGGATCAGCTTGGGCGTGTTGTCCAGCACGGGGCGGCGCAGGCCCATGCCGATGGTGCGGCGTGCGCCCAGGTAGGCGCC
>DAORJC010000292.1:0-2431 GCA_035438885.1 Aquabacterium sp.
CGCACGATGTGGTAACGCACACCGGGCAAGTCCTTGACACGACCGCCGCGAACCAGCACGACGCTGTGTTCTTGCAGGTTGTGGCCTTCACCGCCGATGTAGGAGATGACCTCAAAACCGTTGGTCAGGCGCACCTTGGCGACCTTACGCAGAGCGGAGTTGGGCTTCTTGGGCGTGGTGGTGTACACACGGGTGCACACACCGCGGCGCTGCGGACAGTTTTCCATCGCAGGCGACTTGGACTTCGTGACCTCGACCTGACGGCCTTGGCGCACGAGCTGATTGATCGTTGGCATTTCTTTGGTTCCCGTTGAAAAAACACTTGCAAATCAACAACTTAGGCAATTGGCTTGAACGAGCCGCATGCTGGCGTGACGCAAGCACAAAACGGCCTTCGCCATGGCAAAGTCCATGTGCGAGGGCCGAAAAGCCTTCCATTGTATGTCGCGAGGGGCCAACTGGCAAGTACCACCGCCCCAAGGGGTGCCGCGCCCGGGCCTGACATGCGATGATTGCCCCTCAAGAAACATTGGTTGCGGGGTATCTGTCAGTGAAGCCTGAAGTCGACGTGTCGGTCCTGGTGGTCAACTACAACACCGCACACCTGCTGGCTCCGATGTTCGATGCCCTGAACGCCTCCACCGGCGGCCTCCAGGTCCAGACCATCCTGGTGGACAACGCCTCTCGGGATGGGTCAGTCGACCACATCCGCCAGCACTACCCCGACCTGCCCCTGATCGTCAACACGACCAACGTCGGGTTCGGGCGGGCCAACAACCAGTGCCTGCCGCTGGTGCAGGGCCGGTATGTGCTGCTGCTCAACACCGACGCCTTTGTGGCGCCAGACACGCTCAGCACCACGGTGGCCTATCTGGACCAGCACCCCAAGGTGGGCGCCGTGGGCGTTCGCCTGCTCAGCCGGGATGGCACCCTGCAGCCCAGTTGCCGCTACTTTCCGACCCCGCTCAACACCTTCCTGACCCGGGTGGGCCTGCAAAAGCTCATGCCCTGGGTGCGCCCGGTGGACGACCTGAGCTGGGACCACCTGCAAACGCGGGCGTGCGACTGGGTGCCCGGCTGCTACTTCCTGATGCGCACCGACCTGATCCGGCAGATCGGGCTGTTCGACCCCCTGTATTTTCTGTACAGCGAAGAGGTGGACCTGTGCCAGCGCATCAAGGCGGCGGGCTACGCGGTTCACTACCTCGGTCAGGTCAGCACCATCCACATCGGGGGCGAGAGCGCCAAGTCGGATGGCGCCTTGTCGGGCGGCCGCCAGATCTCGGCCCTGCAGATCGAGAGCGAACTCCTCTATTACCGAAAACACCATGGCCTGCCTGGCGTGCTCCTGCACACCGTGCTGGGTGTGGTCGGCGACGCCATCCTGGCCCTCAAGGCCACGCTCAAAGGCCAGCCCCAGTGGCTGAACAGCGCCACCTGGCAAACCACCCGGGAACTCTGGCGCCTCCTGCGCGAAACCCAAATCGGGCTGCGCCCCACACGCTGAACCATGTTTGACAACATCCGAGCCGATCTTCGCGCCTACCGGGGCGACTGGGGCGCCCAGGGATTCTGGGTGATGCTGGTCTACCGCTTTGGCCGCTGGCGCTACACCGTCAGCCCCGCGCTGGTCCGCAAACCCCTGTCGCTGATCTACAAGTTTCTGTACAAATGGGTGCAGATCCTGACCGGCATCGAGCTGCCCTGCGAAGTCCCGGTGGGCAAAAACTTCGTCATCGATCACTTTGGCGGCATCGTGATCAGCGGCTACGCCAGCTTTGGTGATGACTGCCGCATCCGCAACGGCGTGGTGGTGGGCCTGCGCAATGTGGACGAACCCTGCGCGCCCCAGATCGGCAACAACGTCGACATTGGCACCGGCGCCAAGCTGCTGGGCCCCATCCGCATCGGCAACAACGTGGCCATTGGCGCCAATGCCGTGGTCATGTGCGATGTGCCGGATGACTGCATCGCCGTGGGCATTCCGGCCAAGGTCAAGCCCCGCACCCGCAAGACCCAAGCCCTGGAGGGCGCGCCATGAGCGCCACCCCGGACGACATCGCCCTGGTGGTCATTGGCCGCAACGAAGGCGAGCGCCTGGTGCGCTGCCTGCAATCTGCCCAGGGGCAGGCGGCCGTGGTGGTCTATGTGGACTCGGCCTCTCAGGACGCCTCAGTGGCCAACGCCAGGCGCCTGGGCGCCCAAGTGGTCGAGCTGGACATGAGCCGCCCCTTCAGCGCCGCACGCGCCCGCAACGAAGGCTGGCAACGCGCGCTCCAGATCTGCCCCACCGCCCAGTTTGTCCAGTTTGTGGATGGCGACTGCGAACTGCAGCCCACCTGGATGCCCCAAGCCCGGCAGACCTTGCTGGACCAAGCTGCGGTCGTGGCCGTCTGCGGCCGGCGCAAGGAGCGGTTTCCGCAAGCCTCCA
>DAORJC010000293.1:0-2421 GCA_035438885.1 Aquabacterium sp.
CTGGCGGGCGACCCCACCCTGGCCGCCAACGTGGGCACCGCTCAAGCGGGCAACATCAATGGCGACACCTTTGGCAGCCCCGATGGCCTGTGGTTCGACAAACAAGGCCGTCTGTGGATCCAGACCGACATTTCCTCGGGCACCCTGGGCACCGGCACGGGCGCTGGTGGTTATGTGAACATGACCAACAACATGATGCTGGCCGCCAACACCGTGACTGGCGAGATCAAGCGTTTCCTGACCGGCCCCAAGGGCTGCGAAGTGACCGGCGTTGCCAGCACCCCGGACGGCAAGACCATGTTCGTCAACATCCAGCACCCCGGCGAAGGCACGGGCGACAACAGCAACCCGGCTGACCCCGCCTACCCCAACAAGGTCAGCGCCTGGCCTGCCACGCAGGGCTACTTCGGGGTCAACCTGGCCGATGGCGATGACCGCAAGCGCCCTCGCTCGGGCACCGTGGTCATCACCCGTGACGACGGTGGCGTGATCGGCGCCTGATCCGCGCGCCCTCCCCCCCCTACAAGGAGTACTTCCATGAAATTCAATGCCCTGAGCACCGCCCTGGCCCTGGCCATCGCGGTGGCGGCACCCGCCGCCCACGCGGACCTGATCTCGGCCAGCAGCGAGATCGGTCAGGCGCCCCTGACGGCCACCTGGTCGCAGAACTTTGACGACAGTGCCAGCTTCATCACCGAGGCCTCCGGCCGCGTGCAGATTGGCGCCAGCCTCGGTCTGGACGTGGGCGTCACGGCCACGGTCGGCACCCCGGTTCTGGGCGCGCCCTTTGGCGCCTGGGCCCTGGGTGGCGAGCAAGATCCCGGCAACGGCGAGTGGACCAGCGAGAAAACCTTCGTCGGCGTCGATGGTGACTTCAGCGATGCCCCCAACGGCATCGCTGCCTCGCTGGTGTTCGACTTCATCAACCCGGTCAGTCAGGTCGGTGCCTTCCTGAACTACGACCCGACCTTTGTCTACGGGGGCGGCCTGCCCCTGCAGATGTTCATCGCGGCCTACGATGCCAACGGCGTGGAGATCGACAGCCACTTTGTGCCGGTCAACACCCCGGGCGGCATCAACGAGGGGGCTTTCTTCGGCATCTCGACGACGGGCAACACCATTGCGCGCTTTGAGGTTTCTGCGCCCTACGCGGTGGTCGATGACCTGAAATTTGCCGCCTCTGTGCCCGAACCCGGCACCTGGGCACTCCTGGCGGCCGGACTGGGCGCCATGGCCATGAGCGCGCGCCGACGCGTTCGCTGACCTTCCGATTCATTGGGAGGAAAGGCTGGAGCCCCCGGAGAGGGGCTTTTTTTCGTCTGATGAAGCTCAATAAAGGCGGTCAGAGCGCCCGTATTTGGGGTTCTTGTCGGCAACCACTGATGCAAAGATGGTGGAATGGATTTATGCTGCGGTGCAACAAGCTCAGTGAGGCTTTTTCCGTCACCGGGTCATTTTTGAGGTCAAAACCATGCTTTATCAACTGTACGAAACCAACCGCGCCTGGCTCAGCCCTTTTTCTGAGTTCGCCAGCGCCGCGTCCAAGCTGTACAGCAACCCGCTGTCCTTGATGGCTCAGATCCCCCAGGCCCATCGCGTGTCCGCCGGCTTTGACCTGGTGCATCGCCTGACCAAGGAATACGAGAAGCCCCAGTTCGAGATCAACTCCGTGAACGTGGATGGCGTCGATGTGGTCATCCAGGAGCAGGTGGTCAAGACCAAGCCGTTTTGCCGCCTGGTGCGCTTCAAGCGCTTCACCGACGACGCCAACCGCCTGGCCGTGATGCGCGAGCAACCCAAGGTGCTGGTGGTTGCCCCCCTGTCGGGCCACCACGCCACGCTGCTGCGCGACACCGTGCGCACCCTGCTGCAGGACCACAAGGTCTACATCACCGACTGGACCGATGCACGCATGGTCTCGCTGGAGCACGGCGCCTTCCACCTGGACGACTACGTCAACTACGTTCAGGAGTTCATCCGCGACGTGGGCCCTGATGTGCACGTGATCTCGGTGTGCCAACCCACGGTGCCCGTGCTGGCGGCCATTTCCCTGATGGCCAGCCGTGGCGAAAAGACGCCCCTGACCATGACCATGATGGGTGGCCCCATCGATGCACGCCGCTCGCCCACCGCGGTGAACAACCTGGCCATGAACAAGAGCTACGAATGGTTCGAGAACAACGTGATCTACCGCGTGCCGACCAACTACCCAGGTGCCAACCGCCGCGTGTACCCGGGCTTCCTGCAGCACACAGGCTTCGTGGCCATGAACCCGGACCGCCACGCCACCTCGCACTATGACTACTTCCTGGACCTGATCCGAGGCGATGACGACAACGTCGACGCCCACCGCAAGTTCTACGACGAGTACAACGCCGTGCTGGACATGCCGGCCGAGTACTACCTGGACACCATCAAGAC
>DAORJC010000294.1:0-2380 GCA_035438885.1 Aquabacterium sp.
TCGCCAGCGCCAACTACGAAGAGCACCTGGAGTTCCTGTCCATCAAGGTGCAGGATGGCCCGCTGACCTCGCGCCTGCAACACCTGAAGGTGGGCGACAAGTTGCTGGTGGGTCGCAAGGCCGTGGGCACCCTGGTCGTGGACGACCTCAAGCCCGCCAAGAACCTGTACCTGTTTGGCACCGGCACCGGCCTGGCGCCGTTCATGAGCATCATCCAGGACCCCTACACCTACGAGAAGTTCGAGAAGGTCGTGCTGGTGCACGGCGTGCGCTGGGTGAGCGAGCTGGCCTATCACGACTACATCACCCAGACCCTGCCCGAGCACGAACTGCTGGGCGAGTTGATCCGCGAGAAGCTGATCTACTACCCCCTGGTGACCCGCGAGCCCTTCCGCAACCAGGGCCGCCTGACCGACCAGATCGTCAATGGCGACCTGGCCAAGGGCGTGGGCCTGCCACAGTTGAGCCCGGAGAACGACCGCGCCATGATGTGCGGCAGCCCCTCCATGCTCAAGGACCTGTGCAAGATCCTGGACGATGCCGGCTTCAAGGTGTCCGACTCGCAGGGCGTGCCCGGCGACTACGTGATCGAACGCGCCTTCGTCGAAAAGTGAGGCGAGCAGCCCCTCGGGCTGCCTTCACGACGCGCTCCTCCACAGGCCGGCATCTCCTCAGAGTTGCTGGCCTGTTGCCTTCGGGGGCGACGATGCCCCATGCATCACCCCTGGCACCATCCCGGCCACGCCCCTGCGCACGGCCTGCGCGCGAGGATGGTCCCAATGTTTGTCAAAGAAGTAGTGCATCACCGTGTTGACCAGGGGCTCGACAAAGGTCACGATCCCTGCCACGGTGAGGTTGCCGGTGAGGGCATAGGTCACGCTGAACGAAGTCACCACATGCATGATGCCGAAGGTTGCGGTTTTGGCCATGGTGAGCTCCTTTGCTGAGAATGGTTCTCATTTTGATGATCGCCAGAACATCAAGCAATTTGATTAGAAATAATTCACCGATAGCGTATGACAATCAAAAAACCATCGCCAGACCGCCAGCGCGGCGCCCTGCGCCTGATCAGTTCATGGCTGACGCCCCTGGTCGCCCTGCTGGCCTACCTGCTGTTCTGGCCCGTGCCCATCGAGCCCGTGGCTTGGCAGGCCCCTCAGGATCTGGGTCACACCGGCGTGCATGCCACCAACACCCGGCTGGCCGGTCTCAAGGCCCTGCCGCTGTCGGCCGGTCAGGAAGGTCCTGAGCACATCACCAGCCACCTGGGCGTGGTCTACACCGGCCTGTCCAACGGCGATGTGGTGCGCCTGAGCCCTGAAGGGCAGCCCCAGGTGGTGGTGAACACCGGCGGGCGACCGCTGGGGCTGGAGGCCACCGCCGACGGCACCTTGTACATTGCCGACGCCATGAAGGGCCTGCTGGCGGTCAACCTCGCGGGCGGGCCCGCCCAACTGCGGACGCTGGTGGACAAGGTGGACTTTCCGCAGTCTGACGACCCGATCCGGTATGCCGATGCGGTGGCGGTGGACACCCGCGGCCACGTGTGGCTGAGCGATGCCAGCACCCGGTTTGACCCCAAGGTGCATGGCGGCACGTTCGAGGCCAGTGTGCTGGACATCATGGAGGCCCGTTGCTCCGGGCGCCTGGTGGTGTATGACCCCGTGTCCGAGCGCAAGCGCGTGGCCCTGAGCGGGCTGTGCTTTCCCAATGGGATGGTGTTTTCGCAAGACGGGCAATCGCTGTTGGTGTCAGAGACCGGCCGCTACCGCGTCCTCAAGATCGACCTGGCCCGCCTGTCGGTGACCCGGTCGACGCAGGGCATGAGCTCGGTCCCCTCCCTCCAGAACGCCATGGACCAGGGAGCGGCCCGCGTCCTGATCGACAACCTGCCCGGCTTTCCTGACAACCTCACGAAGGGCGAAGGCGGCCGCATCTGGACCGGCCTGACCAAGCCGCGCGGCAAGGTGCTGGACCTGGCGTCCGACCTGCCCTGGCTGCGCGCCATGATGCTGCGCCTGCCCCGTGCCCTGTGGCCGGTGCCGCCCACCTATGGCCACATCATCGCGTTTGATGAGCAAGGCCAGATCGTGGACGACCTGCAGGACCCACAAGGGGCCTACCCGGAAACCACCGCGGCCACCGAAGTGGGCGGCAAGCTGTACGTGCAGAGCCTGCACGCCCGGCAGGTGGGCTGGATGCCTTACGCCGGACCCCAGCGCTGAGAAGTACGGTGCCTCACAGGTGCCAGGCGTCCCACGCGGTCTTGACGATCAGGGCGCCGACCACCACCAGGAAGACACTGCGCACAAAGCCCACGCCCCGCTTGAGCGCCAGGCGGGTGCCGATGGTGCTGCCCAGCACATTGGCCACCGCCATG
>DAORJC010000295.1:0-2365 GCA_035438885.1 Aquabacterium sp.
CGTAGATGGTGCCCGCCTCGATGTCGAAGTCGATGTGCTCCTGGATCAGGGTGGGGCCGTATTGCAGCCGCAGGTCTCGCACGCCGAGCAAGCTCATCTCAGATCCCCAGCGCGTCGGCGCACACGGCAAAAACGGCATCGAGCGCGATCACGCCCACGATGCCCGCCACCACCGCATGCGTGGTGGCCGAGCCGACGCCTGCGGCATTGCGCGGCGCATACAGGCCATGGAAGCAGGCCGCCAGTGACACCAGCAGGCCAAAGGCCATGCTCTTGAAAAAGCCCAGGCCCAGGTGGGTGTAGGTGAGGGCGGCTACGCTGCGGTCGAAATAGGCGACGGGTGCCAGGTCCAGCAGCGACGAGCTCACGGCAAAACCGCCGAGCAAACCGCCCACGCAGCCAAACAGATAGAGCAGCGGCATCATGAACAGCAGCGTCAACACCCGTGGTAGCACAAGGTAGTCGACCGCATTGAGACCCAGCACGCTCAGGGCATCGACCTCTTCATTGGCTTGCATGGTGGCCAGCTCGGCCGCGAAGGCCGCGCCGGTACGCCCGCACATCACCACCGCAGTGATGACGGCGGCCATTTCGCGCGAGATGGCGATGGCCACGAGGTCGGCCACGAAGATGCCTGCGCCGAACTTGAGCAACTGCACCGCGCCCACAAAGGCAATGATGGCACCCACCAGCACATTGACCACCAGCACGATCAGCAGCGCCCGCGCACTGGCATCGGCCAGGATGCGCGCGAAGTCTTGCGGGCGGAACTGCCAGCCGCGAAGCGTGCCACGCCACACCGCCAGCAGCGTGTCACCCAGCAGCGTGATGGCCTGTTGAACGGGGGTGAGCATGGCCTCTTTATAGCGCGTCAAACCACTGTCCGATGGCGGCGTTGCATATTTGTGTGCACCGGGTGTTGGGGAAGGGCTGATCACAGGCTATACTAGCGTTCTTGTCGGGGCGTAGCGCAGCCTGGTAGCGCATCTGCTTTGGGAGCAGAGGGTCGTGAGTTCGAATCCCACCGCCCCGACCATTGAATCCAACGGGTCAGCATCGTGAAGGTGCTGACCCGTTTTGTTTGTGCGCCGCTCGCATCACCATGAATGTCAAGCTGGCCGCTTGAGCAAAGCCGTCAAGGGCTTGGGCGCGAACCACTCTTCATGGCCGGATGGCGTGCGGTCAGCCTCCGCAGGATCCGCAGCAGGAACTGCCCCCGTGTGCGGGCTTGCTGTCTGCAGGCTTGGCGATCTCGACGCGCCATTGCTCGGGGCCATCTTCCAGCGGGGTCCAGTTGAAGGCACCGTACAAACCGCTCTCGAACTGCCCGCGCAGTGGCTGCGGGTTGTGGTCGTTGATGAGCTCCATGCTGCCGCCGGGTGGCAAGGCCTTGAAGGTGGAGAACACCAGAGCGTGGCGTTCGCGGGGAGAGATGGTCCGAAGATCCACGGTAGGGGAGGCAGTGGTGTTCATGAGTGAGTCCTGTGGTGGGTGAAAAAAAAAGAATCAGCCGTCCTTGCCGTCCAGACGTGTCTGAAAAAGCCAGGGGGTGTAGATGAAGAGGTAAATCGCAAATGCCACTGACCAGCCCGTTGCCGACACGACCAAGGCCATTGGCAACCATGCCGGCACGGCCAGAGGCAGCAGCACGCGAGTCGCGGCGGCCAGCATCACGAGCGCATAGGCCGTGGCCTCCGGGCGGGACACCTGCAGTGCGCGCCCAGTGTGACCACGGGCGGTGCGGGTGATCATGCCGATGATGAGACCGGCGGTGGCACCGATCGCCAGTGCGTGGACGCCGATGGAGTTGGCGATCCAGCCAAACCGTGCTGCCGCCAGAAGGCCCAGCCCGAAAGGAATCCAGGCATAAGACGCATGCAGGATCCACAGGATCGGGCGGTGCCGCGTGATCGCAGGACGCCACTGCAGCAGTCGCAACACATGGGCCACAGCCGCCAGCGAAAGCGCCAGACCCGCACCCATGTTCCAGGCCGTGGCGGCCGGGGCAAAGACCCACAGCAGCAAGGCCAGTGCAGTGAGGGCCATCGCTGCGCGCTCCACCAGCACGCTGACCGTGAGCTTCAGCCCAGGTGTTGCGCTCATGGTGAAGGCGGGGATCACCCGTCCGGCGATCACACACTCGATCATCACGATCAAGGCCAGGGCGGCATACAAGGGCGTCAGCGGGGAAACGTCGATGGCACCGATCACCCCCAGGTGAAAGCAGCCATTGGCCAGCGCGAGCAGCATCAACATCCCCGCCAGCGGCAGATTGCGTCGATTGTTTGCGCGCAGCAGCAAACGGGTGAGCACGGCGGCCACCAGGGGCAGCAGCGCCAGGTCCAGCACGGCATACAAAGGGTAG
>DAORJC010000296.1:0-2350 GCA_035438885.1 Aquabacterium sp.
ACTCCATCCGTGACGTGATCGCCTTCCCCAAGACACAGCGTGCCCAGTGCCTGCTGACCGGCGCTCCGTCGCTGGTCGACGAGAAGCAACTGCGCGAGCTGCACATCCGCCTGCGCAACACCGCCATGGCCGGCCAGACGCCTGCCGAGTGACGCACCCAGGGGCCCCGCGGCCCTGATGCAGACGAGGCCACCTTCGGGTGGCCTTTTTCATGGCGCCGCCCCGTGCCACACTGGGGCCCATGAGCGATGCCAAGCCCCCCAAGATCCCGCAGTCCGTGCTGGTGGTCATCCACTCACCCGACCTGCAGGTCCTGCTGATCGAGCGAGCCCTGCAACCGGGCTTCTGGCAAAGCGTGACCGGCTCCAAGGACTTTGAACACGAAGACTGGCGCACCACTGCCGTGCGCGAAGTCGAGGAGGAAACCGGCATTTCGGTGGGAACAGCCCAGGTCCCGGCGCAGGCCCTGGTCGACTGGGCCATCGAGAACATCTACGAGATCTACCCGATCTGGCGCCACCGGTATGCCCCTGGCGTGACCCACAACACCGAGCGGGTGTTCGGGCTGTGTGTGCCGCGTGACACCCCGATCACCCTGGCCCCCCGGGAGCACACCGCCCACGTCTGGTTGCCCTGGCAGGAAGCCGCCGACCGTTGTTTTTCACCCTCGAACGCCGAGGCCATCCTGCAGTTGCCCAGGTTCACGGAGCTGTCCAGGGTTTGACAGGGGCCTGAAGGCCCGCCAGAGGGCGCTATCCTTTGGGGGTGCACAACCCGCTTCATTCCACCCTTCTGCCGCCCTCCACGCTGTCTGCCCGAGCGCTGAGGGTCGCCACCTACAACATTCACAAGGGTGTGCGCGGCATGGGTCCCATCAAACGGCTGGAGATCCACAACCTGGGCCTGGCCGTCGAGGCCATGGATGCCGACCTGGTGTGCCTGCAGGAGGTGCGCCACTTCAACCACCGCGAGGCGCGCACGTTCTCTGCCACGCAGTTCGGCCATGGTGCCTGGCCCCGGCAGTCGCAGGCCGAGTTCCTGGCCCCTGAGGGTTATGAGGTGGCCTACCGCACCAATGCCGTGACCAAAGATGGCGAACACGGCAATGCCCTTCTCTCACGCTGGCCACTGGGCGACATCAACCACCACGACGTGTCCGACCATCGGCTGGAGCAACGCGGCCTGCTGCACGCGGTCGTGCGCTGGCAGCACACCGAGGTGCATGTGATCGTGGTGCACCTGGGCCTGATCCACCAGAGCCGGGTGCGCCAGACAGCGCGGGTGGCCCAACTGGTGGCCCGCGAGCTGCCGCCTGAATCCCCCGTGATCGTGGCAGGCGACTTCAACGACTGGAACGAAGGGCTGGACCAGATCCTGACCCCCGCCGGCCTGACCCGAGCACGCACGGCCCAGTTGGCTCGGGTGCCCACCTTCCCTTCTCGTGTGCCGGTGCTGGCCCTGGACCGGGTCTACACCCGGGGACTTCACTGCCAGAACATCATGGTGCCGCGCGGCACGGCCTGGGCTCGCATGTCCGATCACTTGCCGCTGGTGGCTGAATTCGAGCTGGGCAATGCCCTTTGATGACGACCCCGAACAAGCCCTGAGCCTGGCCTGGTACGCCCAGCGCAGGCCCGTGTTTGCCGGAGGCCACCAGGTCCGGCTGCTCAAAGGCGGGCAACAATTGTTCCCGGCCATGGTCAAGGCCATCGACGAGGCGCAGCACAGTGTCTGGCTGGCCAACTACATGGTCAGCCCGCTCGGCTTGCCCGAGACCGTGCTCCAGGCCTTGAGCCGAGCGGCGGAGCGAGGTGTGAGCGTGCGCATGGTGATCGATGGCGTGGGCTCACACGATGCGCCCGGCACCACCTGGAGCGACTTGATCAGCGACGGCGTCGAGCTGGTGATCTACCGGCCGGTGCGCGGCTGGCTGAGCCTGCTGCTGGACACCCGCGACTGGCGCCGCATGCACCTCAAGCTGTGCACGGTCGATGACCTGCATGCCTTTGTGGGCGGCATCAACCTGATCGATGACCACCATGACCTGGCTCACGGCTGGAGCACCCATCCACGCCTGGACTATGCGGTGCAGTTCAACGGGCCCGCCCTGTTGCCCGTGCTGCACACCATCCGTGCCATGTGGACACGGGCCACGCTGGGACGCGACTGGCGCGACGATCTGAGCGACTGGGTCAAGGAACCGGGTCGACTGACACGGCTGCGAGCCCTGTGGCAGCAAGCTCGGTTGAAGCTGCCCGCACAGGAGCAGCGGCAACTGGCCGCCTGGGCGAAGGCCCCCACCGCCATGCGGGCGGCCAGCGACACCAGGTGGCCCGCGGCCAGCAGCGGC
>DAORJC010000297.1:0-2285 GCA_035438885.1 Aquabacterium sp.
AACCATGAGTCTTAGCAATCGCCTCGGATTGCTGGGCCGCAAGGTGGGCATGATGCGCATCTACACAGACGACGGCGATGCCGTGCCTGTGACTGTGCTCGACGTGTCCAACAATCGCGTGTCCCAGGTCAAAACCGTTGAGACTGACGGCTACACCGCCCTGCAGGTGGTGTTCGGCGCGCGCAAAGCATCGCGCGTGACCAAGCCCGAAGCCGGCCACATGGCCAAAGCTGGCGTTGAAGCCGGCGAAGTCATCCAAGAGTTCCGCGTGACCCCTGAAGTGGCCGCTGAGTACAAGGCCGGCAGCAGCATTGCTCCCGCCGCCCTGTTCCAGGCTGGTCAACTGGTCGATGTGCAAGGCACCTCGATCGGCAAGGGCTTCGCCGGTACGATCAAGCGTCACAACTTCGGTTCGCAGCGCGCCTCCCACGGTAACTCCCGTTCCCACAACGTTCCTGGCTCCATCTCGATGGCCCAGGATCCGGGTCGTGTGTTCCCTGGCAAGCGCATGTCGGGCCACATGGGTGACGAAACCGTGACCACGCAAAACCTGGACGTCGTGCGCGTTGACGAAGCTCGTCAACTGCTGCTGGTCAAGGGTGCAGTGCCGGGTTCGAAGGGTGGCTTTGTCACCGTGCGTCCCGCCATCAAGGTCAAGGTCAAGAAAGGAGCCAACTGATGCAGCTCGAGCTCCTGAACGAACAAGGTCAGGCCTCCGCCAAGGTGGACGCTCCTGATACGCTGTTCGGTCGCGATTACAACGAAGCCCTGGTTCACCAGATCGTTGTGGCTTATCAAGCCAATGCCCGTCAAGGCACTCGCGCCCAGAAAGACCGTGAAACCGTCAAGCACAGCACGAAGAAGCCCTGGCGCCAAAAAGGCACCGGTCGCGCTCGCGCTGGTATGACTTCCTCGCCCCTGTGGCGTGGCGGTGGTCGGATCTTCCCGAACAGCCCCGACGAAAACTTCAGCCACAAGGTCAACAAGAAGATGTACCGCGCCGGTATGGCCGCCATCTTCTCGCAACTGGCCCGTGAAGGCCGCCTGGCCGTGGTGGATTCGATCAATGTCGAAGCCCCCAAGACCAAGCTGCTGGCTGCCAAGCTCAAGGCGATGAACCTGGACCACGTGCTCGTGATTGCTGATGCGATCGACGAAAACCTGTTCCTGGCTTCGCGCAACCTGCCCAATGTGCTGGTGGTTGAGCCCCGTTACGCCGATCCCCTGTCCCTGGTCTTCTACAAGAAGATCCTGGTCACCAAGGGTGCCATCGACAAGCTGCAGGAGATGTTCGCATGAGCACTCTGAAATTTGATGAAAACCGCCTGATGAAGGTGTTGGTCGCTCCGATCATTTCGGAAAAGGCCACAGCCGCTGCTGAAGAGCGCGGTCAGGTTGCGTTCAAGGTGTTGCGCGACGCCACCAAGCCCGAGATCAAGGCCGCCGTTGAGCTGCTGTTCAAGGTCGAAGTGGAATCCGTCAACGTCCTGAACCAAAAGGGCAAGACCAAGCGCTTCGGTGGCCGTACTGGCCGTCGTGACCATGCCAAGAAGGCCTATGTGGCCCTCAAGGAAGGTCAAGAGCTGAACTTCTCCGGGGAGGCTGCGTAATCATGGCTGTCGTCAAGATCAAACCTACATCGCCCGGTCGCCGTGGCGTTGTCAAGGTGGTGCACAAGCACCTGCACAAGGGCGCTCCTCACGCTGCGCTGCTGGAACCTCAGATCCAGAATGCTGGCCGTAACAACAACGGTCACATCACGGTTCGCCACAAGGGCGGTGGTCACAAGCACCACTACCGCGTGGTTGACTTCCGTCGCAACAAGGATGGCATTGCTGCCAAGGTCGAACGTATCGAATACGACCCCAACCGCACGGCTCACATCGCTCTGGTGTGCTATGCCGACGGTGAGCGTCGCTACATCCTCGCGCCTCGCGGTCTGGTGGCTGGTGCCACGGTGTTGAGCGGCTCGGAAGCGCCGATCAAGGCTGGCAACACCCTGCCCATCCGCAACATCCCCGTGGGTTCGACCATCCACTGCATCGAGCTGCTGCCTGGCAAGGGCGGTCAGATCGCTCGTTCGGCTGGCACCTCTGCTGTGCTGATGGCCCGTGAAGGCACCTACGCTCAGGTTCGCCTGCGCTCCGGTGAAGTGCGTCGCATCCACATCGAATGCCGCGCCACCTTGGGTGAAGTGAGCAACGAAGAGCACAGCCTGCGCCGCTACGGCAAGGCCGGTGCCATCCGCTGGAAGGGTATCCGCCCAACCGTTCGTGGCGTGGCCA
>DAORJC010000298.1:0-2284 GCA_035438885.1 Aquabacterium sp.
CCCATGGCCTTCACCAAGCAGTCGTCCACCCTGGTGTGGATCGATGGCCGCGAGCGTCTGCTGTACGTGGATGCTGGCGGTCAGGCCAAGGCCGACGAGGTGGCCAGCACCCTGGTCAAGACCCTGGACGGCAAGATCTCTGTCTCGCAGTTCAACACGGCCGAATCCCCCGCCGCCTGCATGGCCGCCTGGTTGTCAGATGGCCAGCCACCGGCTGGTTTCACCATCGACCGCGAGTGCGAGCTCAAGTCGTCGGACGAGCAAAAGTCCGTCGTGCGCTACGCCCGCCATCGCCTGGACACCGAAGAGGTGCGTCAGCACATCCTGACGGGCAAGACACCGACCCGCCTGGCCATGACCTGGCGCGATCGCGTGTCCTTCATGCTGAGCGACACCTTCCAGATCCGCAAGCTGGCCTTGCTCGACGTGGTCATGGAAAGCCAGAAGGGCTCGAACAAACCGGCCAAGGACGAGGCCTTTGATGCCGACGTGGCCATCTCGACCGGCGAGTTGTCCGAACTGGTGCCCGACCTGATCGAAGCCCTGGGCGGCGAGCAGGTCATGGGCAGTGCGGGCCCGGCGGTGGCTGCTGCGCCGGCGGCCGTGGTGGCGGGTTCGACCGCCACCAGCAACTCGGGCGCCCCCGCAGGCGCTGAGGCCGGCGCTGAGGCCGAACCGGCGCCCTGGGACTGACGGTCCCAGGCAGGATCAGGCCGCCAGCACCCGGCACAACCACCGGGCGATGTCGTCGATCTCTTCGGCGCACACCGAGTGGGGCATCGGGTAGTCGTGCCAGTCGACCGTGTAGCCCAGCGCCTTGAGGTGGTCGCGTGAGGCCTGTCCTCGCGAGCAGGCCACCACGTCATCGTGGGTGCCGTGGGCCAGGAAAATCGGTGTGCGCTGGTTGGCCGGGTGGCGCTCGGCCTCGGTCAGGGGCAACAGCGGCAGGTAGCCGGACAGGCCCACCAGGGCCGCCAGCCCCACCGGCTGGCGCAGACCAGCCATGAGCGTCATGGCACAGCCTTGAGAAAACCCCATCAGCACGATGCGTGAGGCCGGGATGCCCCGGTCGATCTCGGCCTGGATCAGCGCCTCGATGGCCTGTTGGGATTCACGCAGGCCGGCCTCGTCTTCACGGCGGCCCAGGTCGGAGACGACGATGTCGTACCAGGCCCGCATCTCGTGGCCGCCATTGATGGTCACGGGGATCACGGGCGCATGTGGGAACACATAGCGCACGGCGCCCACGGGGCTGAGGTCCATTTCCTCGCACAGGGGCACAAAGTCGTGCCCATCGGCACCCAGGCCATGCAGCACGATCACACAGGCGGTGGGCTCGGGGCCCGTGGCAAATTCAAGCGTTTCCAGATGCACAGGGCACTCCAAGGGCGGTTTGACCGCATCTTAGGGGCGCGATAATGGCCCATCGCGGTATCGGGCTGATTTTCATGTGCCAGTTGCTTGGCATGAACAGCAATGTCCCCACGGACATCATGTTCAGCTTCTCGGGTTTTGCCCAGCGTGCCTGTGAGCATGCCGACGGGTTCGGCATCGCCTTTTTTGAAGGGCGGGGCGTGCGCTGCTTTGTCGACGCGCAGGCCGCCAACGCATCGCCTGTGGCGGATCTGGTCAAGGACTACCCCATTCACAGCAATGTGGTGATTGCCCACATCCGCAAGGCCACGGTGGGCCATGTGTCCCTGGAGAACTGCCACCCCTTCACCCGCGAGCTGTGGGGGCGCTACTGGGTCTTTGCGCACAATGGCGACCTCAAGGACTACCAACCTTATCTGCACGGCGCCTTCCGGCCCGTGGGCGATACCGACAGCGAGCGAGCATTTTGCTGGTTGCTGCAGGAGATGGCCAAGAGCCATGCCAGCGTGCCTTCGCCGCAGGAGCTGACCCGCACCCTGCGCGAGCTGGTGCCCCAGGTGGCGCGTTTTGGCACCTTCAACTTTTTGCTCAGCAACGGGCAGGCGCTGTGGGCGCATGGCACGACCAAGCTGCACTACCTGGTCCGCCAGCACCCCTTTGCGCAAGCCCGCCTGCAGGATGCCGATGTCACGGTGGATTTTGCGCAGGTGACGGGGCCGACCGATCGCGTGGCCCTGATTGCCACCGAGCCCCTGACCACCAATGAGGCGTGGACGGCCTTTGAGCCTGGGGAGTTGAGGGTGTTTGTGGACGGCACGCCGCTGGGCGCCTGAGCGGGACAGTGGCGCGTTCTGGCGTTTTGGCGTTGCAGCGCGGGGCGGAGCCGAGTCGGTGGCTGGCAGGGCTTCAT
>DAORJC010000299.1:0-2268 GCA_035438885.1 Aquabacterium sp.
CCAGGCCCTGGCCGACGGCCCGGTTTTTGGCGCCTGGGTGGCCCTGCTGGCCCGCACGGGCATGGCCCCGGTGCTGCTGTTCATCCTGCTGTTCAAGCTGGGGGATGCGGCCATGGGCTTCATGGTCAAACCCTTCTGGGTGGACGCGGGCTTCACGCCCGAACAAATCGGCCTGGTCTCGGTCAATGTGGGCCTGGGGCTGTCCATTGCCGGGGGCCTGGTGGGCGGCATGTATGTCGACAAGGTGGGGGTGTTCAAGGGGCTGTGGGTGCTGGGGCTGGCCCAGGCCCTGTCCAACCTGGGTTATGCCGCGGCGGCCTGGTACGTGCCGCAGGTGCTGCCCGGCACCCCGATCCCGCTGGAGCACCAGGCCATGGTGTACGCCGCCAGCGGGCTGGAGAGCTTCACGGGCGGCCTGGGCACGGGCGCCTTCCTGGCGTTCTTGATGGGCATCACCGACAAACACCGCGCCACCACGGAGTACGCGATCCTGTCATCCATCTTTGCGTTTTCGCGGGCGGTGGCGGGCTGGGCCGGTGGCCTGGGGGTGGAGCAAATGGGGTATTCGGCCTTCTTTGCCTTGACCTTCTTGCTGTCATTTCCGGCCTATGCGCTGCTGCCACAGGTTCGGCGTATGCTTTTGCGCCATGACGTGCGTTGAACACGCAAGGCCATTCTTTCAGGTGCTGTTGATGAAACGTTCTGCGATCTCTGTGGTGTTGGCGCTGGCTGTGTCTGGCGGCGCGTTGTTCATGCCCGGTGGCGCCCTGGCCCGCGAGGGCGTGGAGGTGGGCAAACAATCGGGCTTCACCCGCTTGGTGTCGGCCGACCAGGTCGAGCAGGCCGCTGCGCAGCAATACGCCCAGATGCAAAGCCAGGCGCGCCAGCAAAACGCCATGCTGCCTGACAACCACATCCAGGTCGTGCGCCTGCGCACCATTGCCCGGCGCGTGATCCCCTATGCCATGGAATGGAACAAACGGGCCCCCAAGTGGCAGTGGGAGGTCATCGTCATCAACTCCAAGGAGCTGAACGCCTTTTGCATGCCCGGCGGCAAGATCGCCTTCTACACCGGCATCCTGGAGACGCTCAAGCTGACCGACGACGAGGTGGCCATGATCATGGGCCACGAAATGGCCCACGCCCTGCGCGAACACGCCCGTGAACGCATGGGCAAGACGGCGGCCACCCGCATTGGCGCCAACCTGCTGTCAGGCCTGCTGGGCCTGGGCAGCACCGGCGACACCTTGCTGAACATGGGCGGGCAGTTGCTGACCCTGAAGTTCAGCCGCGAGGACGAGTCCGAGGCCGACCTGGTCGGCATGGAGCTGGCCGCCCGCGCTGGCTACGACCCCCGTGCCGGCGTCAGCCTGTGGCAAAAAATGGCCGCCGCTGCCAAGGGCGCGCCACCGCAGTTCTTGTCCACCCACCCCTCCAGCAGCACCCGGATCCAGGAGATCCAGGCCAACCTGGGCAGGGTCACCCCCCTGTACGACCGCGCACCCAAGCCTGCCCAACGCTTTGACGCTCCCCGCAAGGTGGGCCAGGGCAGCCTGAGCCAGGATCAGATCCTGGCGCTGTGGGGTGTCGGCCCGGTCACGCTGGGCCATTGACGCCGCCTCAACCCCCGCCTTGCAGGTAGGGGTTGTATCGCCGCTCCTCGCCAAAGTTGCTCTCGGGCCCATGCCCGGGGGTGAAGGTGACGTCATCGCCCAGCGGCAGCAGCTTGTGCTTGATCGCCCCGATCAGGTCCGCATGGTTGCCGCCCGGAAAGTCCGTGCGGCCAATGCCCCCGGCAAACAGCACATCGCCCACAAAAGCGTGGCGCTTGCCCGGATCAAAAAACACCACATGGCCCGGCGTGTGCCCGGGGCAGTGCAGCACGTCCAGCGTGCACTGGCCGATCTGCACCTGATCCCCATCGTGCAGCCACTGCGTGGGGTGAAAGTTCTCGGCCTGCGGAAAGCCGAACATCTGGCTTTGCTGCGGCAAGGCCTGGATCCAGTAGTCGTCACCCTGGTGCGGGCCAATGATCGGGATGCCATGCGTGCGCGCCAGCGTGCCGGTGGCCCCGGCGTGGTCAATGTGCGCGTGGGTGAGCCAGATGGCCTTGAGGGTCACGCCATGGCGCTCGACCTCGGCCAGCAGGCGGGGGATGTCACCACCCGGGTCGATCAGGGCCGCGTCGTTGGTTTGATCGCACCAGACCAGGGAGCAGTTTTGAGCGAAGGCGGTGACGGGGATGGTGATGCGGTGGAGCATGGGGGG
>DAORJC010000300.1:0-2237 GCA_035438885.1 Aquabacterium sp.
GCATGGTCCAGACCCGCCTGGAAGACGTGGTTCAGGCGCGCAACCCCACCGACCCGTTTGCGGGCAAGCCCGAGCTAGGCGAGCAACTCAGGAAGGCCTTGCGTGAGGCCATGAAGGACTGATCAGCGTCCGTCCTGTTCACGGTGGCGGGTGAGCACCACGCCGCGCCCCGCGAACCGCTGCTTGAGCTGCTCCACGCAATAGACCGAGCGGTGCTGCCCGCCCGTGCAACCCAGCGCCACGGTCACGTAGCTGCGCTGATCGCTCTCCAGCGTGGGCAGCCAGCGCAGCAAGAAGGCCTCGATCTGGGCGATCAGTTCACCCGATTCGGGCTGCTGGCGCAGGTAGTCGGCCACGGGCTCGTCCTTGCCGGTCAGCGGGCGCAACTCCTTGATGTAATGGGGGTTGGGCAGCATGCGCACGTCAAACACAAAGTCCGCATCCAGCGGCACCCCGTGTTTGAAGGCAAAGGACTGGAACACCACGGTCAGCCGCGAGGGCTGGGCCTGCACCATGTTGCGGATCCAGGTGCGCAACTGCGCCGGGCGCAGCAAGGTGGTGTCGACCACGGCCGATTGTTCGCGCAGGGCCGCCGTCAGGTCGCGCTCGATCTTGATCGTCTCCAGCAGGGCCTGATGGTCCGGGTCATCGGCATCGGGGATGCCATCGCTGCGCTTGAGCAGCGGGTGAGGGCGGCGCGTTTCTGAAAAACGCCGGATCAGGGCGTCGTTGCTGGCATCCAGAAAGATCAGACGGACCATGGTGCCGTCCTGGCGCAAACCATCGAGCACGGGCAGCACCTCGGGCAACGAGGCGGCACTGCGTGCATCGATGGACACGGCCAGGCGGCGTGGGCCCTGGGTGAAACGTTCGCGGTCCAGGGCCAGCAGTTGCGGCAGCAACTCGGGGGGCAGGTTGTCCACGCAGTAGTAGCCAGCGTCTTCCAGGGCATTGAGGGCCACGCCCTTGCCAGAGCCCGACATGCCGGTCAGAACGACCACATCACCCTTGCTGTTCATGCCGCTTCCTTGCGTTTTTTGATGGGCTTGGGGCTGTCCAGCTCACGGGCCTGGGTCAGCATGGCCTGGGCATGCGCGCGGCTGGTGTCGGTGATGGCACCGCCCAGCATGCGTGCCACCTCGCGGGTGCGATCGTCGCCTTCCACGGGCCGGATGTCGCTGGTGGTCTGGCCACCTTGCAGCGCCTTGCTGACCACCAGGTGGTGGTGGGCACTGGCGGCCACCTGGGCCAGGTGGGTCACGGCCAGCACCTGGCGGCCCTGACCCAGGCGTTGCATCAACTGCCCCACGGTGTCGGCCACCTGGCCGCCCACGCCGGAGTCGATCTCGTCAAAGATCAGGGTGTCGACCTGGGCGATGCGCTCGTCGCGCTGGCTGGTGGTCACGGCAATGGCCAGGGCCAGGCGCGACAGCTCACCGCCAGAGGCCACCTTGCCCAGCGGGCGCGGCGTGCTGCCGGCATGACCGGCCACCAGGAACTCGATGGCCTCCAGGCCATGGGCCTGGGGCTCGGCCAGGTCGGTCAGGCTCACTTCAAAACGCCCGCCAGACATGCCCAGGCTCTGCATGGCATCGGTCACGTCACGGCCCAGCACCGGTGCGATCTGGCGGCGCTGGCGGGAGGCCACTTGGGCCACCTTCAGCCAGGCGGCATCGGCCTGCTGCACATCGCGCTCCAGCGCCTGCAGGTCGGCGGCGGCGTCCAGTTCGGCCAGCTCGTCCCGCCAGGTCTGCAGCACGGCGGGCAGCTCGTCGGCGGCCTTGCGGTAGCGGCGGGCCAGGCCCATCCAGCTGGCCATCCGTTGGTCCAGCTCGTTCAGGCGGTCGGGGTCCAGCTCGGTGTGGCGCAGGGCCGCGTTCAGGCTGTGGGCCGCATCCTGCAGTTGTGCCTGGGCGCTGCACAGCACCTCCAGGGCATTGGCCAGGTGGGGCTCGACACCGGCCACATCTTCCAGGGCATCAATGGCACGGCTGGTCAGGCTGTCGGCGTTGTCGTCGGCCTCTGACACGGCGTTCAAGGCCAGTTGCGCGGCATCCAGGATGGCCTGACCATGGGCCAGGCGCTGGTGCTCGCTGTTCAGAGCATCCCATTCGTCGGCCTGGGGGTTGAGCTTGGCCAGCTCGCCAATCTGCCATTGCAGGCGCTCGCGTTCGCGGTCCAGGTCGGCCTGGCGGGCCCGGGCATCGTCCAGGCGCTTGCGGGCCTCACGGCGGGTG
>DAORJC010000301.1:0-2232 GCA_035438885.1 Aquabacterium sp.
CTTTGGTGTCGAACTCCATGGTGCCATCCAACGCGCAAAACCGCAGCCGCGTCAGGGCGTTGATGACGCAGCGCCAGCGGTCGGCGCCCTGCAGGGCATCGTCCCAGCGGGCCGGTGCGTTGCCATACATCTGTGGCAAAAAATCGGCCAGGTCCGGGCCACGCAACAGGGCTTCGACCTCGGCCGCCAGGGCCAGGGTCTGGGCCGCATCCCACTGAGGCAACACGCCGGCATGCACCATCAGCCAGCCATGGGCCTGCACCGCCAAGCGGCGTTGCGACAACCAGGTCAGCCAGTCGTCACGGTCGGACGCCTCCAGGATGGCCGACAAAGTGTCGCTGCGATGGGGCTTGCGCACCCCGTGGGCGACTGCCAGCAAATGCAGGTCGTGGTTGCCCAGCAGGCAGGTGGCCGAGGCCTCCAGGGCCTTCAGCCGCTTGAGAACCCCCAGCGAGTCAGGCCCCCGGTTGACCAGGTCCCCCAGGACATACAGGTGGTCTCGCGAGGGCGAAAACGCCACCTCGTCCAGGAGTCGGGCCAGCGGGTCGCCACAGCCTTGCAAATCGCCAAGCAGATAGATCATGGGGTGATTCTCGGTGATTCTGCTAAATTGCCGAGATCTTGACAGTTGGCCCGGCGATTGCTGGTGCCTCACATGGACCTCGCGTTACTGATTTTTCTGATCGTTCTCAATGGCTTGTTTGCCATGTCCGAGATGGCCCTGGCCTCCAGCCGCAAGGCCCGCCTGCAAGTGATGGCCGAAACCGGCGACGACGGTGCCCGTGTCGCGATGGACCTGCAGGACGACCCCAACAAGTACCTCTCGACCGTCCAGATCGGCATCACGTCGATTGGCGTCCTGAACGGTATCGTCGGTGAAGCGGCGTTTTCTGCGCCCCTGGCCCAACTGCTCCAGTCCTACTTTGTGATCCCCGATGGGGCTGCGTCGATCACCTCCACGGCCATCGTGGTGGTGTTGATCACCTTCATGACCATCATCTTTGGTGAGTTGGTGCCCAAGCGCGTGGGCCAGATGTACCCAGAGTCGGTGGCCCGCCTGGTGGCCGTGCCCATGCGCTGGCTGTCGCAACTGACCAAGCCCTTCGTCAAGCTGCTGACGTTCTGCACCGAGGCCACGCTCAAGCTGCTGGGCATCAAGGACAACGGCATCCGCAGCGTGACGGAGGCCGAAATTGCCGCCAGCCTGGAAGAAGGCCTGGATGCTGGCGTGATCGAGGCGCATGAGCACCAGATGGTGCGCAATGTGTTCCGCCTGGACGACCGCCAGATTGGCTCCATGATGATCCCCCGCAGCGACATGGCCTGGCTGAACCTGGAGGCCCCGCTGGCTGACAACCTGGCCATCATCAAGGAGCACGGTCACTCGCGCTACCCGGTGTGCCGTGGCGGCCTGGACGATGTGGTCGGGGTGATCACGGCGCAGGAGTTGCTGCAGCAATTTGCCTCCACCCAGACCGCCGATGTCGAACAGGGCATGATGCCCGCCGTGTTTGTGCCCGAGACCCTCTCGGGCATGGAGCTGCTGGAGCATTTCCGGGCGCTGAGTTCGCAGATGGTGTTTGTGGTGGACGAGTACGGCGAGGTGCAAGGTGTGATCACCCTGCGCGACGTGCTGGAAGCCATCACCGGCGAGTTCACGACCGATGAGCCGGAAGACGCGTGGGCCGTGCAGCGCGAAGATGGCTCCTGGCTGGTCGATGGCCTGATCCCGGTGCCCGAGCTCAAGGACCGGCTGGAGCTCAAGGCCCTGCCGGACGAAGACCGTGGCCGCTACAACACCCTGGCCGGGATGGTCATGATGTTGCTGGGACGCTTGCCCCAGACCACCGACCGGGTCGAGTGGGACGGCTGGCGCTTTGAAGTGGTCGACATGGATGGCAAACGCATCGACAAGGTGCTGGCCTCACACGACGCGTCGCGCCGGGAAGCCTGAGCACGCGCCTTGTCAAACCCTCAAGGGGTGTAGAACACCTGACAGGCCTGCCCGGGTGCCCACAGGGCGCGCCGGATGGGCAGAGCCAGCGCTTGCTGTGCTTCATCAAAGCCTGGCGGCAGCAGGGCCTGCAACAAGGTCGACTCCTTGTCGCGCCCCTGCAGGTGCACCAGCAGGCAGCGGGCCGACAGCAAGGCCGCAGGCGTGAGGCTGACCCGAGGCTCCACCACATTGGGCGGCGGCGGGGCCGCCACCGCCATGCAGCGCTGAGCGCCGTC
>DAORJC010000302.1:0-2153 GCA_035438885.1 Aquabacterium sp.
TGCCCTTTTCAGCGCCGCCTTCTTCGCTGATGGCATCGGTGCCATACAGGGCGTCGTACAGGCTGCCCCAACGGGCGTTGGCGGCGTTCAGGGCATAGCGGGCGTTCAGAATGGGCACGACCAGCTGCGGGCCGGCCAGCGTGGCCAGCTCGGCATCCACATTGGCGGTGGTGATCTTGGTGTCGGCCGGCACGGGCACCACGTAGCCGATCTTCTCCAGATGGGCGCGGTAGGCGGGCATGTCGGTGATCGGGCCGGGGTGGGCGGTGTGCCAGGCATCCATCTCGGTCTGGATGCGGTCACGCTCGGCCAGCAGGGCGGCGTTCTTGGGGGCCAGGTCGGCGACGATCTGGTCAAAACCCGCCCAGAACTTGGCGCTGTCCACGCCGGTGCCGGGCAGCACTTTTTCTTCGATGAACTGGTAGAGCTCGGTGGCCACTTGGAGGCCGTGGACGGTGGTGCGTGCGGTCATGAGGTACCTCGACAGAAGAAGGGGTGGTGACGGGTGGAAACAAGGGAGGCGGAAGGGCGGCGGTCTGAAACGACGGCGCGGCCCCCTTGCCCGAGCCGAGAGTTTATTCGATACTCATTCATGCATTAACAGCGCGAGAAGTCATTGATTTGTGACTTTTGCGCACAAATCAAGCCGCGCCATGGACCGTCTCAAACAGATCGAAACCTTCGTGGCCGCGGCCACCAAAGGCAGCCTGACCGCCGCGGCGCTGTCCGAGGGCGTGGCCCCGGCCGTGATCGGGCGGCGCATTGACGGCCTGGAGGCGCGCCTGGGCGTCAAGCTGCTGGTGCGAACCACCCGGCGGATCAGCCTCACGCCCGAGGGCAGCGCCTTTCTGGAGGATGCCCAGCGCCTGCTGGCCGACTGGGCCAGCGCGGAGGCCAGCGTCAGCGCAGGCAGCCTGCAGGCCAGCGGGCACCTGCGCATCACGGCGCCCGCGGGATTCGGGCGGCGACATGTGGCGCCCTTGGTGCCGCAGTTTGTGGCCCTGCACCCGGAGGTGTCCATCTCCTTGAACCTGTCGGACCGCCTGGTGGACCTGGTCAATGAGGGCTTTGACTGCGCCATTCGCGTGGGGGACCTGCCCGACTCCAGCCTGGTCAGCGCGCGCCTGGCCGACAACCGGCGCCTGTGCGTGGCCAGCCCGGCCTACCTGGCACGCCGGGGCACCCCGCTGGTCCCCAAGGACATCACGGGGCACGACTGCCTGACGCTGAGTTCTGAAGCCAGCCAGACGCGGGGCTGGGCCTTCACGGTCGAGGGCGAGCTGACGCACGTGCGCCCGTCGACCCGGCTGGATTGCTCGGACGGCCAGGTGCTGCACGCCTGGTGCCTGGAGGGGCTGGGGCTGGCCTGGCGTTCGATGTGGGAGGTGCAGGAGGACCTGCGCCGTGGGCGCCTGGTCAGTGTGCTCGATGCCTTTGCGGCGCCGCCCAATGGGATCTATGCCGTGTTTGCGCAGCGCAAGCACCTGCCGTCGCGGCTGCGTTTGTGGATCGATTTCATCAAGCAGGCCTACGGGGCCGCGGCCTATTGGCAGCAGGATGGGCTGCAGGACACGCGCCCCGAGGCATGATGGGCGGATGTTCTTTGCAGCGGGTCTGAACCATGTGGCTTGAATCCTGGTTGGCGTATGCCCATTTCGTGGCGATCTTGTCTCTGGTGGTGTTCATCACCAGCGAGGCCGCGCTGTGTCGTCCTGAGTGGCTCAATGCGGCGGTGGTTCGTCGCCTGGGGCGTTTGGATTTGCTCTACCTGGGGGCCGCGGTGGCGGTGTTGTTGACGGGGCTGGCGCGAACTTATTGGGGCATGAAGGGTGGGGGCTGGTACTGGCAGCAGCCGTTGTTGCACGCCAAGTTGACCTTGTTTGTGGTGATCGGGCTGATCTCGCTCAAGCCGACGTTTGCGTTCATTCGCTGGCGCCGTCAGTTGGAGGCGTCGGGGGCGTTGCCGGGTGAGGCGGAGGTGCGCAGTGTGAGGCGGCTGATCATGGTTCAGGCGCACTTGATGTTGTTGCTGCCGTTGGCGGGGAGCTGGCTGGCGCGTGGGGTTTGGACTCGCTGAGACGTTGAGCGTTTTGGCGGAGCAGCGCGGGGCGGCGCCGAGTCGGTGGCTGGCAGGGCTTCATGTGGGCGGTCCC
>DAORJC010000303.1:0-2074 GCA_035438885.1 Aquabacterium sp.
CGACAGCGGCTGGTCAGGCCTGGATGCCTTTGCCGACTGGCCCGTGCCCGTCGTCTTCATTGCGGGCAATCACGAGTTTGACCGCCGCGATGTGGACGAGGCCCTGCAAGGCCTGCGCGAACGTTGTCACCGGCTGGACATCACCCTGCTGGAGCGCAGCGAACATTTCGTTCAGGCGCCGGACGGCCGCCGCATCCGGCTGCTGGGCACCACGCGCTGGAGCGACTTCGACCTGTTTGGCGAGCGCGAACGTGCCCGTTCCATGCGGGCCGCCAGTTACTACGTCCAGGTGATGCGGGCCCAGCGACGGGGCGCCATCTTTGACCCGGTCGCCGTGCGTGACGAGGCCCTGATCTGCCGCCAATGGCTGGCCGAGGCCCTGGCGCGCTCACCCCAGGCCGGCACCACCTGGGACGCCACCGTGGTCATCACCCATTTCGGGCCCAGCATGCGCAGTGCCGATCCGCGCTACGGACGCCAGCCCGGCACGGCCAGCTTCTGCAATGCCGACGACGACCTGATCCCCTTGGCCGACCTTTGGATCCACGGCCACCTGCACTGCCGACACGACTACCTGGTGCCCCATGAACGTGGCCACACCCGAGTGGTCAGCAACGCCCGAGGCCACACCCACAAAGACGAATCTCTTTCGTGGGATGGCCAGTTCTGTGTGACCATCTGATCCGCTACACTCAAACCGAAACCTGAACTCAACCTGAACCTGGAGTCCCGCACATGAAGATTCTCCTGCCCGTGGACGGTAGCGCCTACACCAAGCGCATGCTCGCCTGGCTGACCACCAACGAAGAGTGGCTCAGCGGTGCCCACCAGTTCACCGTCCTGACCGTGACACCGGCGATCCCACCGCACGTCGCGTCGGTGTTCTCGGCCGAAGACATCAAGGGTTACTTCGACGACTGCTCCGAAACGGTCTTCAAGCCCATTCGCAAATTCCTGGCCAAACACGACCTGGCCACGCGTTATGAGGCCAAGGTGGGCCACGCCCCGGAAGTCATCGCCAAGACGGCCGACAAGGGCAAGTTCGACCTGGTGGTCATGGGCTCGCACGGCCATGGCAACCTGATGAACCTGGTCATGGGCTCGGTCGCCACGCAGGTGCTGGCCCGCACCAAAGTGCCGGTGTTGTTGATCCGCTGATCGAGCAACCTGGTGTGTTGCCGCTCAGGCTGAGCGGCGACGCACGAACGCCCCCATCGTGACCATGCACGCGGCCAGCAGCGCCGACGTGCTGGGCTCTGGCACCACGCCCACGATCCCGCCAACCGGCAGCGGGCCGGCGGGTGCCTGCCAGGCGCCAAAGGTCAACGAGTCGATCAGGTAGGCATCGCCCGACCAGCCCAGCAGGAAGCTGCGCCCCACCTCGGGTTGATCCGGCGTGGTGGACTGAAGGCTGATCATCTGGAGCGCACCGCCGTCGACCTGGAGCGTGAAGACATTGCTGCCGCCACGCAGGTCATCCATGTCCCAACCCAGCAGGCTGACTTTCTCCTCGAAGTTCAGCAACACACCTTCGTTGAGGTTGATGCGGTAGTCGCCCAACAGGCCGTTGGTCACCCCCAGCTCACCCAGGATGTTGACCAGGTACTGTCCACCCACGGGCGTGATCGTGAGGTCTCCACCCACGGTGTCCTGCACCTGCACGCTCTCGGCATAGCCCAGGAGCGACGAGAAGCTCAAGGTGGTCACAGGCGCAGCCTGGGCCACAGATGCCCCCATGAGGACCAGGGCCGCCAGGGCCCAGCGATTGACGACGGTGTGCATGAAAAAACTCCCGGAACAACAGCCCTCAATCTAGGCGCAGCGCCCAAAACACGCCATGCTGGAACCCCTCGCACAGGGGCCCTGCGCTGTGACGCAATGCACGCGGCTCCATCGTTTGTTGAGCATGCGGACCACCTTGCGCTGCATGGCAGAGCGCGGGGCTGGGGTCTGGGCTGACTGCCGGCCCCTTGGGCGCCCCGCTTGGTGGCACGCCACGGTCGCGGGCTCGTGGCATTCCACCAGCGGGGCAAAAAAGCCGAGTCGGTGGCTGGCGGGGCGCCTGTGTGGGCGT
>DAORJC010000304.1:0-2041 GCA_035438885.1 Aquabacterium sp.
CCAACAGCACCGAGCACATCGTGGCTGCGGTGACCCGCGCCATCGTCGAACACCGCTTGCTGCCCGGTGCCAAGCTGGTCGAGCAAAAACTGGGCGACCAGTTTGGTGTCTCGCGCACCATCGTGCGTCAGGCCATGTTCCGCCTGAGTCAGCTCAAACTGGTGCGCATGGAGCCCGCCCGTGGTGCCTTTGTGGCAGAGCCCTCCATCCAGGAAGCGCGCGAGGTGTTTGCTGCACGCCGCATGCTGGAGGGCCAGATGGTGCGCCAGCTCATCGCCCGACTGACCCCCGCCCACCTGCGCCAGCTCAAGGCTCACCTTCGGGCCGAGCGCGAGGCGGTGACACGCATCGACGTGCCCACCCGCACCCGGCTGTTGTTTGACTTTCATGTGCGCATGGCCGAGGTCTTGGGCAACCAGGTTCTGGTCGAGCTGATCCAGGAGCTGGTCTCCCGGTGCTCGTTGATCACCCTGATGTACCAGTCGGCCGACGATGCCGAGGCCTCCAGCACCGAGCACGCCGACATCCTGGCCGCCATCGAGGCACGGGATGCCGACCGGGCCGCTGCCCTGATCGATCAGCACCTGCTCACGGTCGAACGCCAGTTGACCGAACACCGCCGCGTCCCCGACGACCGTCTGGACCGCACCTTGCAAGCAGCCCACCGAACCAGCCCCTGACCCCTTCACGCCCATCACACCCCCCCATGACGTACGACAGCACCCTGCCCTACCCACGCGACATGGTCGGCTACGGCGCCGATGTGCCCCACGCCCGCTGGCCCGGTGGCGCACGCATCGCCGTCCAGTTCGTGCTGAACTACGAAGAGGGTGGGGAGAATCACGTCCTCCATGGCGACGCGGGCTCCGAGCAGTTCCTCTCCGAGATCATTGGCGCGGCCAGCTTCCCGGCCCGGCACATGAGCATGGACTCGATCTATGAGTACGGCTCACGCGCGGGCGTGTGGCGCCTGCTGCGCGAGTTTGAACAGCGCGGCCTGCCCCTGACCGTCTTTGGTGTGTCCATGGCACTGCAACGCCACCCGGCACTGACCCAGGCGTTCGTGGACCTGGGCCACGAGATTGCCTGCCACTCCTGGCGCTGGATCCACTACCAGCACATGGACGAGGCCACCGAGCGCGAACACATCGCCCAGGGCACGGCCATCATCCGGGAGATGACAGGCGGCCAGTGGCCCCAAGGCTGGTACACCGGGCGCGACAGCCCCAACACCCGCCGCCTGCTGCTCGACCACGGCGGCTATGCCTACGACAGCGACTACTACGGCGACGACCTGCCCTTCTGGATGAAAGTGGGCAAGACCGATGGCAGCACGGCACCGCAACTGGTGATCCCGTACACGCTCGATGCCAACGACATGCGCTTTGCCTCGCCCCAGGGTTTCAACACAGGCGACCACTTCTTTGATTACCTGCGCGACAGCTTTGACGTGCTCTACGCCGAAGGTGACCCCCAAGGGCTGGACCGCCCCAAGATGATGAGCATCGGCATGCACTGCCGCCTGCTGGGTCGCCCAGGCCGCTTCAGGGGACTGCAGCGTTTTCTGGACCACGTCCAGGCCCACACTGACGTCTGGGTCTGCCGCCGCATCGACATCGCTCGCCACTGGAAAGAGACCCACCCATGTCCGCAAGCCTGAGCCTGGCTCAACTCAATGCCCTGGACCAGGCCGGCTTCACGCGGGCGCTGGATGGCATTTACGAACACTCGCCCTGGATTGCGCAAGCGGCCTGGTCCCAGCGCCCGTTTCGCACGCTGACGCACCTGAAACACGCGCTCGCTCGCGTGGTGCGTGAGTCCGGCACAGAACCCCAGTTGGCCCTGATCCGCGCCCACCCTGAGCTGGCGGGCAAGGCCGCCGTGGCGGGCGAGCTCACGGCCGAATCCACCCACGAACAAAGCAAGGCCGGGTTGACCCACTGCACGCCCGACGAGTTTGCCCGGCTGCAGCACCTGAACCAGGCCTACAAGGACCGCTTTGGCTGGCCCTTCATCCTGGCCGTGCGGGGGCCTCGGGGGT
>DAORJC010000305.1:0-2025 GCA_035438885.1 Aquabacterium sp.
AAGGCCAGCAGCACGCCGATGGCCCCATGCAGGCCCGCCAGGGTGTCTCCCAGGCTGACACCGGCGCGCACCGGCGTGCGACCGGGCTCGGCATTGAGGTAACGCATGCCTCCCATGGCCTCGGCCACCACGGCAAAACCGGGACGCTCGCGGTAGGGACCCGTCTGCCCGTAGCCGCTGATGCGAAGCATGATCAGGCCAGGGTTGGTGCTGCTCAGCGCCTCGTAGCCCATGCCCCACTTCTCCATGGTGCCGGGCTTGAAGTTCTCGATCACCACATCGGCCTGTTCGATGAGTTCGCGCACCGTGGCGCGCCCCTCGGGCGTTCGCAGATCCAGGACCACACTCTTCTTGTTGCGGCTCTGGAACTGCCACCACACGCTCAGGCCGTTGTGCAGCATGCGCCACTGGCGCAGTGGGTCCCCGCCCGCAGCAGTGTCCGAGGCCGGAGGCTCGATCTTGATGACCTCGGCACCAAAATCAGCCAGGGTCTTGCCCGCAAAGGGGCCGGCAATCAGTTGCCCCAGTTCGATGACCTTCAGTCCGGCCAGGGCCTGTGGCCCCAGCGAGGGGAGCGTTGCGTCGTGTGGTGTCGTCATGGGCCTGCATCGTAGAGGCAAATGACGACCTGAACGTCAAGCCTCTCGGCGACGTCCTGTTGCAAACGTTACAGCTGCCAGACCCAGGAGCATCAAGGCCCAGGTCGATGGTTCGGGCACTGGCTGCACCACGGTCTGCGACGTGGTCTTGCCGCCAAAGTCCACCGTCCAGTAAGTCTGGTAGGGGCTGCCGGTCACGCCATTGACCAGACCCACACCGGCCACCTTGAAGCTGGCATCCAGGATATTGGCCTTGTGACCGGGGCTGTTCATCCAGCCCGCCACCACCGACTCGGCCGTGGCATAGCCTGCGGCAATGATCTCGCCCAGGGCCGTGTTCTCGTTGTAGTAACCCTTGATTCGGGTGGACCACAGCCCACCATTGCAGCTGTCGTGCGAGAAGCAGCGGTTGGTGGCCATGTCCAGCGAGTGCGCCTCGGCGGCCTGGTCCAGCCCCAGGTCCAGCAGCACGGCGTCCAGGCCCAGGGCGGCGCGCTCGGCATTGATCAGCGTGAGGACCTGCGCCTCCAGCGGGTCGGTGGCATCCGCCGCCATCACGGCGGGTGACGACAAGGCCAGAGCGGCCACCATCGCGCCACGGCGCAACCATTGAGACATGTGAGACTCCCTTTGAATCGACTCTTGTGCAAACCGACCGAGTCTATCGGGATCCCTCACGAATTCGCTCAGGGGGCGGGGGTGGCGAGCGACGGATCTGTGACAAAACCTATCTTGCTCAAACCCACCTTGGAGGCATCGGCCAGGGTCTCGGCGACCAGCTTGTAGGCCACGGCCTGGTCGGCCCGAAGGTGCACTTCAGGCTGAACCGGCTTGAGCGCTTCGGCCTGGAAACGAGCGGCGGCTTCTTCACGGCTGATGGGCTGACCGTTCCAGAAACGCGCCCCCTGTGCATCGATTGAAAAATCGATCTTCTCGGCCTTGGCCACCACCGGCTGCGCGCTGGCCTTGGGCAGCTCCAGCTTGACCGAATGGCTCAGCAAGGGCGCCGTCACGATGAAGATGACCAGCAACACCAGCATGACGTCGATCAACGGCACCATGTTGATCTCGGCCATGGGGGCGCTGCTGCCCTTGTTGTCAAAACTGGCAAAAGCCATGAAGCACTCCTGGGGCAGGGATCAGGACCGAGCCTGAGGGTTAATCGGCGTGACGGTCGAAGCAGGCTTGTGGCCCTCGGTCGACTTGAGGGTCTGGCCCGTGCTCAGGAAGGTGAACAGCTCAAAGGCAAAGGCATCCAGGCGTGCACCCCAGACGCGGTTGCTGCGGGTCAGCCAGTTGTAGGCCATCACGGCGGGAATGGCCACCGCCAGACCGACACCCGTCATGATCAAGGCCTCCCCCACCGGGCCCGCCACCTTGTCCAGCGAGCCCGAGCCCGAGGTGCCGATGCCGTTGACATTGAGCG
>DAORJC010000306.1:0-2017 GCA_035438885.1 Aquabacterium sp.
CCCGCTGAAAGCGGGACCCCCCACATGAAGCCTGGCCGGCCGTCAGCCCAGACCCCAGCCCCGCGTTCCAGCCACACCGCCGACTACAGGGAACCCCTTAGTCAAGGGGGTGCTCATTGCGGCGAAGATCATGCTTCCTTTTGCTCTCTCAGGCGTGTCCGAATGAACGATCCCAAACCCTGGCTGAAGCATTACCCCCCCGGCGTCCCCCACGAAATCGACCCCGGCACCTACCGTTCGCTGGTCGAGTTGATCGACGAGGGTTTGACCAAGCACCGCGACAAGGCCGCCTATGCGTTCATGGGCAAACGGTACTCGTTCGGGCAGATCGATGCCGACTCGCGCGCCTTTGGCGCTTACCTGCAGAACCTGGGTCTGCAGCGCGGGGATCGTGTGGCCATCATGCTGCCCAATGTGCCGCAGTACCCCGTGGCCGTGATGGCCATCTTGCGTGCCGGCTTTGTGGTGGTCAACGTCAACCCGCTGTACACCCCGCGCGAGCTGGCCCACCAGCTCAAGGACTCGGGCGCCAAGGCCATCCTGATCCTCGAGAACTTTGCGCACGTGCTGCAACAGGTCGTGGCCGACACCCCGGTCAAGCACGTGATGCTGGCCACCATGGGCGACACCCTGGGTCTGATCAAGGGCGCCATCGTCAACCACGTGGTGCGCAAGGTCAAGAAAATGGTGCCGGCGTTTTCACTGCCCGGCGCGGTGCCCTACAAGCAGGTGCTGGCCCAGGGTCGTGGGCTGAAGTGGCAGCCCGTGCAGCCCGGCCTTGAAGACGTGGCCGTGCTGCAGTACACCGGTGGCACCACCGGCGTGAGCAAGGGCGCCACGCTGGTTCACCGCAACATCATCGCCAACCTGCTGCAGTCGGAGGCGTGGAACGCGCCCTCCTGGTCGCAGGTGCCCGAGGGGGAGCAGCCCACCATGGTGGCAGCCTTGCCGCTGTATCACATCTTCGGTTTCACGGTGAACATGATGCTGGGCCTGCGACTGGGCACGTTCAACATCCTGATCCCCAATCCGCGTGACATCCCCGGCATGCTCAAGGAACTGACGCGCTACAAGTTCCACAGCTTCCCGGCGGTCAACACCTTGTTCAACGCCATGGCGCACCACCCCGATTTTGCCAAGGTGGACTGGAGCCACCTGCGTCTGTCCATTGGCGGCGGCATGGCGGTGCAGCAGGCCACGGCCAAGCTGTGGCGCGACAAGACGGGCTGCCCGGTCGGCGAGGGCTACGGCCTGTCCGAGACCTCGCCCTCGGTCACCTGCACACCGGTCACGGCCACGGCGTATTCGGGCTCCATCGGCCTGCCGCTGCCGTCCACGGAGGTGCGCATCCTGGACGACGATGGCAAGGAAGTGCCCATCGGGACCCCGGGCGAGCTGTCCGTGCGGGGGCCGCAGGTCATGGCGGGCTACTGGCAGCGCCCTGACGAGACCGCCAAGGTCATGACGGCCGATGGGTTCTT
The DNA here is from genome assembly GCA_035438885.1 of Aquabacterium sp. Lineage (GTDB taxonomy): Bacteria > Pseudomonadota > Gammaproteobacteria > Burkholderiales > Burkholderiaceae_C > Aquabacterium. Next base: position 1,482 of record DAORJC010000306.1, read on the forward strand.
CCGCACCGGCGACATCGCCACGATGGACGAGCGCGGCTACTTCCGAATCGTTGATCGCAAGAAGGACATGATCCTGGTCTCGGGCTTCAACGTCTACCCCAACGAGGTGGAAGACGTGGTCACACAGATGCCCGGCGTGCTGGAGTGCGCGGCCGTGGGCGTCAAGGACGAGCACTCGGGCGAGGCCGTCAAGCTGGTCATCGTCAAGGACAACCCGGCCCTGACCGAGCAGCAGGTGCGCGACTACTGTGCCCAGCACCTGACGGGCTACAAACGCCCCAAGGTGGTGGAGTTCCGCGCCGAGCTGCCCAAGACGCCCGTGGGCAAGATCCTGCGGCGCGAGCTGCGCGACAAGGCCCCGGCCTGACAGGGGGTGTCCAGGGCCGCAGGGCTCAGTCCGGGCCCATCAGCTTGATGGGGTTGACCTCGACGGAGTCCTCGCCCTGGGTGACCCAGATGGTGCCGTCCTGCACGGTGACCTGCAACTGCATGGTGCGCTGCGCCATGGCCGCCAGGGCCTGACTTTGCTCGGTGGG
>DAORJC010000307.1:0-2008 GCA_035438885.1 Aquabacterium sp.
CCTGGCGCGCATGATGGGTGTCTCGCGCCAGACCATCAACCGGGCGCTCAAAGGCTTGTCCGAAGGCGGGATGATCGTGGTGCGCTATGCCGACATCGAACTGGTCGACATCCCGGCCCTGATGGCCAAGGCAGGCCCGGTCAACGAGAACCTGCTCAAAAGCATCGACGGCATGGTGCAGATGGCCGACCGGGTCATGGCCCAGGTGGAACGCCGGGCTTGATGCGGGCGGCTGCCTCTCTGGCGCGTGCGCGGGCGGTGTCCAGGTCGGTGTCGTAGGCCAGGGCCACCCCCATGCGGCGTTTGACAAAGCTCTCTGGCTTGCCGAACAGGCGCAGGTCGGTTTGTGGCACGGCCAGGGCCTGGGCCACCCCTTCGAACGCGATGCCGTGCGCATCGATTCCGCCATAGATCACGGCCGATGCGCCAGGCGTGCGCAGCGCGGTGTTGACGGGCAGGCCCAGAATGGCGCGTGCATGCAGTTCAAACTCGCTTTGCACCTGCGTGGTCAGCGTGACCAGGCCCGTGTCGTGGGGGCGGGGGCTGACCTCGCTGAACCAGACCTGGTCGCCCTTGACGAACAGCTCCACGCCAAACAGACCCTGTCCACCCAGGTCCTGCGTCACCGTCAGGGCGATGTGGCGGGCGCGCTCCAGCGCGGTGGGGCTCATGGGGTGAGGCTGCCAGCTCTCGACGTAATCGCCTTGCACCTGCAAGTGCCCGATGGGCTCGCAAAACGAGGTCTGAATCTGACCATCGCCGCCCACGGCGCGCACGGTCAGCAGGGTGATCTCGTAGTCAAAGTCGATGAAGCCTTCCACGATCACACGGCCATGGCTGACCCGCCCGCCGGCCATGGCATGCTCCCAGGCGGCGGCCACGCCGGCGGGGCCGTCGATCTTGCTCTGGCCCTTGCCGGAGCTGCTCATCACGGGCTTGACCACACAGGGGTAGCCAATGCCGCCATCGATGGCGGCTTGCAACTCGGCCAGAGAATCGCAGAACTGGTAAGGGCTGGTGGCCAGTTGCAGGGTCTCGGCTGCCAGACGGCGGATGCCTTCGCGGTCCATGGTCAGCCGGGCGGCGCGGGCCGTGGGCACCACGCGGATGCGGCCTTGCGCTTCCAGCGCCTCCAGCTCGGCCGTGGCAATGGCCTCGATCTCGGGGACCACCAACAGGGGCTGCTCGGCTTCGATCAGCTCGCGCAACTGCGCAGCATCGCTCATGGTGATGGTTCGGGCATGGTGGGCCACCTGCTGGCCTGGCGCGTGGTCGTAGCGGTCTACCGCGATGGTCTCCACGCCCAGGCGCTGCAGGGCGATCAGCACTTCCTTGCCCAGCTCACCGGAGCCCAGCAACATCACCTTGGTGGCCGATGGGGACAAGGGCGTGCCCAGCAGCTTGGGCGAAAACGGGGCAGTGGGGGCAGGCAGGCGGGCCATGGCGGTGCTTTCCAGATCAGAACAGTGCGCAAGGAAAGCAAAGTCTAGCGGGGTCTCACCCTTGATCTGCATGGGCCTTTGACGGCAAGATGCCGCTCATGAGCGATCGATACACCTCCTTCAAGGACTTCTACCCCTTCTACCTGTCCCAGCACCAAGACCGCACGTGCCGGCGCCTGCATGTGGTGGGCTCGACGCTGGTGCTGTTGCTGCTGGCCCTGACCCTGGGGCTGGCCCAGGCCCGCTGGCTGTTGCTGGTGCCTCTGGTGGGCTATGGCTTTGCGTGGGTGGGGCACTTCCGTTTCGAGCGCAATCGCCCGGCCACGTTTCAGTATCCGATCTACAGCCTGATGGGGGACTGGGTGATGTACTGGCAGGTGCTGACGGGCAAGATCAGGTTTTGACCTTCATGGCGGCTTCTGTTCGATTGGATGACCTTGAGCGCCACCCCATGAAAAAGCCCCGAATGACGAACATTCGGGGCTTTTTTGTTCCTGACTTGGGAGGGGTCGCGTTCAGAAAGGTTATGCACACCTAACATGTTGGTAGAGCCAACGCCCGAAGGG
>DAORJC010000308.1:0-1901 GCA_035438885.1 Aquabacterium sp.
GTGGCGGTGGGTGACCAGGTGGTGACCTACAGCGAAAAGACCTTGACGGCGAAAAGTCGGATCAAGGTGGTCGATCACATTGCGGGAGCCCCGCGATGATCAGCCTGGCCGGTCGGGACATTCTGCACACGTGGGGCAAGTTCGTTTTCACGGGGATCGGTCTGGGACTGCTGATCGGGGTGACGCTCGTCATGGCCGGGGTCTATCGCGGCATGGTCGATGACGGCAAAGCCTTGCTCAACAACAGCGGGGCTGATCTGTGGGTGGTGCAAAAGGACACCTTGGGTCCGTATGCGGAATCGTCCAGCATCAACGACGACGTGTACCGCGCGGTGCGGGCCATGCCTGGTGTCGCGCAGGCGGCCAACGTGACCTACCTGACCATGCAGGTGCGCAAGGCCGATGGCGGGCGAGAGCAGGATGTGCGCGCCATGGTGGTGGGCATTGCGCCGGGGCAGCCGGGCCTCACGCCGGGCTGGCCACCTTACCTCGTGGCGGGCAGGCAGATCACGCGCGGCCACTACGAGGCGGTGGCCGACATCGCGTCAGGGTTCAAGCTGGGCGAGCGCATCGGCATTCGCAGAGGGCACTACACCGTGGTGGGCCTGACGCGCCGCACGGTCTCATCCAGTGGCGACCCGATGATCTTCATTCCCCTCAAGGACGCCCAGGAGGCCCAGTTCCTCAAGGACAACGATGCCATCTGGCAGAGCCGTCGTCGCACCGAGGCCAACCCGGTCTTCAACCGGCCAGGCGTGCCCGGCTTGCTCGATGCCGTGATCGCATCACAGAGCACCAATGCCTTTGTCAATGCGGTGTTGGTGACGCTCAAGCCCGGTCATGCCCCGGAGGAGGTGGCCGAGTCCATCCGACGCTGGAAGCGCCTGACGGTTTACACGCGGGCGCAGATGGAGGGGATTCTCATCGGCAAGTTGATTGCCACCTCGGCCAAGCAGATCGGGATGTTCCTGGTCATTCTGGGTGTGGTCAGCGCCGCCATCGTGGCCTTCATCATCTACACCCTGACGATGGACAAGATTCGAGAGATTGCTGTGCTCAAGCTCATCGGCACGCGCAACCTGACCATTGCCTCGATGATCATGCAGCAGGCCCTGGCGCTGGGCGTGATCGGGTTCGTGGTGGGCAAGATCACGGCCACCTTTGCGGCCCCGCTGTTTCCGAAGTACGTGCTGCTGATGCCACTCGATTCCGTCGTGGGCTTTTTTGCCGTGCTGGCGATCTGTGTGCTGGCCAGTCTGGTGGCCATTCGCATGGCGCTCAAGGTCGATCCGGCCGAAGCGATTGGAGGTTGACATGCGCGGCAAAGGCATTCGCCTGGAAGGGCTGAGAAAGCGCTATGGCGAGGGCGACACCGCCGTCGATGCCTTGAAGGGCGTGGACATGGAGGTGGCCCCCGGCGAGGTGGTGGGGCTCATCGGCCCGTCAGGTTCGGGCAAGAGCACCTTGCTCAAGTGCCTGGGCGCAGTGATCGACCCGACTGCGGGGCGCATGATGTTGGGCGACGAGGTGATCTACGACAACGGCTGGAAGGTGCGCGACCTGCGCGCCTTGCGGCGCGACAAGATCGGCTTTGTGTTCCAGGCACCGTACCTGATTCCTTTTCTTGATGTCACCGACAACGTGGCCTTGCTGCGCATGCTGGCCGGGGTCAAGAACCAGGAGGCCCGGCAGCAGGCGCTGGACTTGCTCACGGCGCTGGATGTGCAGCATCGCGCCAGCGCCATGCCGTCGCAGTTGTCAGGCGGGGAGCAGCAGCGCGTGGCCATTGCACGGGGCCTGGTCAACCGGCCCCCGGTGATCTTGGCGGACGAGCCAACCGCTCCGCTCGACTCCGAGCGCGCCATGTCGGTGATACGCATCCTCAACGAGATGGCGCAGAA
>DAORJC010000309.1:0-1745 GCA_035438885.1 Aquabacterium sp.
TGCAGCAGGTGCAGGAAGTGGCCGCCGATGGAGTCGTCATCGGTTTCCACGTCGATGCGCTTGCCGTTGTGGCTGAAGTGGTACCAGTACAGCAGCATCGAGCCCAGCGAGGCCATCAGCTTGTCGGCAATGTCGCGCGCGCCGGGGTGGTTGTGGTCTTCTTTTTCTGGCGACAGGCAACCCAGCACGGACACGCCGGTGCGCATCACGTCCATCGGGTGGGCCGAGGGAGGCAACTGCTCCAGGGCGGTCTTGAGACCGGCGGGGATGCCGCGCAGGGCCTTGAGCTTGGCCTTGTAGGAGGCCAGTTCGGCCACGGTGGGCAGCTTGCCATGCACCAGCAGGTGGGCGATCTCTTCAAACTCGCACGTGGTGGCCACGTCCAGGATGTCGTAGCCACGGTAGGCCAGGTCATTGCCGGTGCGACCCACGGTGCACAGGGCGGTGTTGCCGGCAGCAGTGCCCGACAAGGCAACGGACTTCTTGGGCTTGAAACCTGGGGTGGTGGTCTCTGGGGTAGCGCTCATGGGTGAGGTCTCCTGTAGGGGTAGGGTCGGTCGGGTTTTACTTCTTGGCGGCAAACAACGCGTCGAGCTTTTGCTCGAACTCGTGATAACCAATGCGGTCGTACAGCTCTTCACGCGTCTGCATCAGGTCCACCACATTCTTTTGGTGACCATCACGGCGAATGGCAGTGTAAACAGCCTCGGCGGCCTTGTTCATGGCGCGGAAGGCGCTCAAGGGGTACAGCACCATGCCCACGCCGGTGGGGCGCAGCTCGTCCACGCTGAACAGCGGGGTCTTGCCAAACTCGGTGATGTTGGCCAGCACGGGCACCTTCACGGCGTTCACGAACTTCTCGTAGGTGGGCAGGTCGTAGGCGGCTTCGGCAAAGATGCCGTCGGCGCCGGCTTCCACGCACTTGATGGCGCGCTCAATCGCGGCGTCCACGCCGTGCACCTGGATGGCGTCCGTGCGGGCGATCAGGAAAAAGCTGGGGTCGGTCTTGGCATCGGCGGCGGCCTTGACACGGTCCACCATCTCTTCGGTGGTGACGATCTCTTTGCCGGGGCGATGGCCGCAGCGCTTGGCGCCCACCTGGTCTTCAATGTGGCAGGCCGCAGCGCCCGCCTTGATCAGGTTCTTGACCGTGCGCTCGATGTTGAAGGCGCTGGGGCCAAAACCGGTGTCGATGTCGACCAGCAAGGGGGTGTCGCACACATCGGTGATGCGGCGCACATCGGTCAGCACATCGTCCAGCGTGTTGATGCCCAGGTCCGGCAGGCCCAGCGAACCCGCTGCCACGCCGCCACCCGAGAGGTAAATGGCGCGGTAACCCGCCCGTTTGGCCAGCAAGGCGTGGTTGGCGTTGATGGCGCCAATGATCTGCAAGGGGGATTCGTCCTTGAGGGCTTGGCGGAAACGCGCGCCTGGGGTCGCGCCGGGGTTCAAGTGGGCCATGTCAGATCTCTCCAGCTGAGGGTTCGGTTCAAGAAGCGGTTCAAAGGCAGTCCCTGCACAGGCGCAACGTCTGTGCCAGGCGCTGTGGCTGCCCGCAAGTGCTTGATTTTCATGAAGACGCCGGTGATGCAGGGGTGGGGTGGTGCAGGGCTTGTTTCAATTTTGAAACCATATAGAATCAAATATGAAACATGAACCGATTCCTCCGTGCCCCCGTGAATGCTGCACCGCCACAGATTGTGGCCGTTGGCTTTCGTCGGATCAACCGGATGTTGCAGGACCTG
>DAORJC010000310.1:0-1507 GCA_035438885.1 Aquabacterium sp.
GCGGCAAGAAGGAAGTGACCGGCGCCAACGTGCTGGTGGCCATCTTCGGCGAGAAAGATTCCCACGCCGTCTACTACCTGCACCAGCAGGGCGTGACGCGCCTGGATGTGGTCAACTTCATTGCCCACGGCATCCGCAAGATCGATCCGCCTGATTCCGGCAAGCCCTCGGGCGACGCCTCCGGCCCGGCCGAGACCGAGAAGGAAGAGGTCGAAAGCAAGGCTTCGCCTCTGGAGCAATACACCCAGAACCTGAACGCGCAGGCCCGTGACGGCAAGATCGATCCCCTGATCGGTCGCGACCACGAAGTCGAGCGTGTCATTCAGATCCTGTGCCGCCGCCGCAAGAACAACCCCCTGCTGGTGGGTGAAGCTGGCGTGGGCAAGACCGCCATTGCCGAGGGCCTGGCCTGGCGCATCACTCAGGGCGATGTCCCTGATGTGCTGGCCGACGCCGAGGTCTACGCGCTGGACATGGGCGCCTTGCTGGCTGGCACCAAGTACCGGGGCGACTTTGAACAACGCCTCAAGGCGGTGATCAAGCAGCTCAAGGATCAGCCCAACTCCGTGCTGTTCATTGACGAGATCCACACCCTGATCGGTGCCGGTGCAGCCTCGGGCGGCACCCTGGACGCCAGCAACCTGCTCAAGCCGGCGCTCAGCTCTGGCCAGCTCAAGTGCCTGGGCGCCACGACCTACACGGAATACCGTGGCATCTTCGAGAAAGACGCGGCCCTGTCGCGCCGTTTCCAGAAGGTCGAAGTGGTCGAGCCTTCCGTCGAGCAGACCATCGAGATCCTCAAGGGCCTCAAGTCGCGCTTTGAAGAGCACCACAGCGTCAAATACGCCCTGGGTGCCCTTCAGGCGGCCGCTGAGCTGTCGGCCAAGTACATCAACGACCGTCACTTGCCTGACAAGGCCATTGACGTCATCGACGAGGCTGGCGCTGCTCAACGCATCCTGCCCAAGAGCAAGCAGAAAAAGACCATCACCCGGGCCGAGGTGGAAGAGATCGTGGCCAAGATTGCGCGCATCCCGACCAACAGCGTCTCCAGTGACGACCGCAGCAAGCTCAAGACGCTGGACCGCGACCTCAAGAGCGTGGTGTTCGGCCAGGACGCCGCCATCGACGCACTCAGCTCGGCCATCAAGATGGCCCGCTCAGGTCTGGGCAAGCCGGACAAGCCCATTGGTGCCTTCCTGTTCAGCGGCCCCACGGGCGTGGGCAAGACCGAAGTCGCCAAGCAGATGGCTTACGTGCTGGGCATCGACCTGATCCGCTTTGACATGTCCGAGTACATGGAGCGTCATGCGGTCAGCCGCCTGATTGGCGCGCCTCCCGGCTATGTCGGTTTTGACCAGGGTGGTTTGCTGACCGAGGCCGTCACCAAGAAGCCGCACTGCGTGCTGCTGCTGGACGAAATCGAAAAAGCGCACCCCGATGTGTTCAACATCCTGCTGCAGGTGATGGACCATGGCACGCTGACCGACAACAACGGTCGCAAGGC